>CABQSP010000001.1:0-114890 GCA_902466855.1 uncultured Collinsella sp.
TTCCGTCTTGCGCAGGACTGTAGAGCAGCAAACTTAACCCCCGCCCTCGGCCCCGGAAACCCTCCCGGAGGGCCCCAAAAAATATTTTCAAAAAAGTTGTTGCGCACCGGACAGACTTCTGTGTATACTAATCCCCGCAGCGCACGCGAGCGGAAACAAACGCGAACGACTGCCTGGGGAGTTAGCTCAGTTTGGTTAGAGCGCCGGCCTGTCACGTCGGAGGTCGCGGGTTCGAGCCCCGTACTTCCCGCCAACGCAATTAAAGCCACGTCTTCGGACGTGGCTTTTTGCGTTTGATAGGATCTTGATCCCATCGGCCCCTTTCACCCAAAACAAAATCCTTCCAATTCCCGGACAAGCTCCGTTTGAGACCTGTGTTCAAACGAGGGCGTTTGTTGCGCAACACCAGTTCAACGAAGCAGGGGGTTAGGTTATACTAAATTGCACTATGGGCCGTTTTTGATGCAAGAGGCTTCAAAAACGGCATTCAGTGGGCACCCGTTTTGCTATTTGGGCGTCCATACGGTCATTGGTGTCTCGACGTAAGCTCGGCCCCGGAGCTCGTTCGAGCTGTTCCTATTCCTTGAAAGGGGAAAAATGGACATATCGAGGAAGACTGATTACGCCCTTCGCATGCTCGCGATGCTTGCCGAGGACCCGGAGCGTCTGCTTTCTGTTCGCACCGCCGCCGAAGAGGTCAATGTCCCGTATTCGTTTGCCCGTTCGATTCAGCATGGTTTGGTTCAGGCCGGTATTGTGGAGAGCCTGCGTGGCGTCCATGGCGGCATGCGTCTTAAGGTCAGCCCCGACGATGTCACCATCCGCCAGGTCGTTGAGGCCGTTCAGGGCCCCATGGTCATGAACGATTGCACCGCGCCCGATGGCGACTGTGCACGCATGGGCACGTGCTGTTATCATCCCCTGTGGGCCGGAGCTCAAGCGCTGATGCGCGACTACCTCGATTCCGTTTCGCTGGGCGATATCGTCGCTCACCGCCAGTTCCCGGCCGTCGATTCCAAGTTCGCCGACCGCGATGCATTTCCCGAGTACGCCACCTGTGCGTGCGCTTGCCGGGAGGAATAGCGCCGCATAAGGAGCATAGCCATGATTCAGGACCCCTTTCGTTCGATGATTCGTTCGGAAGGGGTCCTGCGTTATCGCGACCTTCCGTGGCGCCGCACGCGCGACCCGTACATTATTTGGCTTTCTGAGGTTATGCTGCAGCAAACGCAGGTGCCGCGTGTGGAGACGCGTATGCCCGCGTGGCTCGACCGCTTTCCGACCGTACAGGCGCTCGCTCAGGCCGCTCCTTCCGACGTTTTGGATGCTTGGCAGGGGATGGGCTACAACCGGCGTGCCCTGGCGCTTCACAGAGCCGCTCAGTGCGTTATGGAAGACTGGGGTGGGGAGTTTCCACGTGAGACGCGCGACCTGGTTGCTCTGCCCGGTATTGGCCCGGCGACGGCGCAGGGCATTCGGTCGTTTGCGTTCGATCTACCGGGTGTGTATCTGGAGACCAACGTGCGCACGGTCTTTCTGCATCATTTCTTTCCCGATGTGCCGGCCGTTCCCGATCGCGAGCTGGTGCCGTTGATTCAGGCCGCCTGTCCGGCGGCTCCCGGTGCGACGGCGGATGAGGTCGCTCCCTTTGCCGTGCCGCTCGACGATGCCGACACACCGCGCGCATGGTATTACGCGCTGCTGGATTATGGCGCGTATCTTAAGAAGACGCTGCCCAATCCGTCCAGGCGCTCGGCGAGCTATAGCCGTCAGTCCAAGTTTGAGGGCTCGCGCCGTCAAAAGCGCGCCCACATCGTGCGCATGCTGCTGGCTGCGCGCGATGGACAGCCGGCGGGCATCACGCTCGCCGAGGCCGTGGCGGGTGTCAACGAAATGGAGGCGGCAGCAGGCCGCGAGCCGGTCGATCACGATCTTGTCGCAGGCATTTTGGCCGACTTGGAGCGTGAGGGCTTTTGCCGCGTGGAGGGTGACCGCTGGCTAAGCGTGTAGCCCGCCCGAATCTGAAAAACAGGATTGTAAGGTTTAGATTTTCGACATGAGGGCATCCTAAAGACAAGGCCGCTCGAAGCCTGCGGGCGGCATGTGTTGAAGGGAAGTACACCTATGGATTTTGAGAACTCCCAAACCAAGAAGAACCTCGAGACCGCTTTTGCCGGTGAGTCCCAGGCGCATACCAAGTATCGCTACTACGCATCTAAGGCCAAGAAGGATGGCTACGTTCAGATCTCGAATATCTTTGCCGAGACCGCAGGCAACGAGTCCGAGCACGCCAAGCTGTGGTTTAAGTATCTGCACGACGGCGCCGTTCCCGATACCCTGGACAACTTGCGTGATGCCGCTGCGGGCGAGAACTACGAGTGGACCACGATGTACGACGAGTTCGCCAAGACCGCCGAGGAGGAGGGCTTTACCGAGATCGCCGCAAAGTTCCGTGGCGTCGGTGCTGTCGAGCAGGCTCACGAGGAGCGCTACAACAAGCTTGTCGAGCGCATTGAGTCGGGCGAGGTGTTTGAGCGCGAGGGCGTGAAGGTGTGGAAGTGCCTGAACTGCGGGCACCTGCATGTTGGTGCCGAGGCGCCCGAGGTGTGCCCGGTTTGTAACCACCCGAAGGCGTACTTTGAGGAGCAGGTGGTGAACTACTAGCGCGTGGTGCTGGCTGCTGCGGAGCGCAGGGCGGGAGGCCGGACTACCTTCCCTCCTCGCTCACGGCTTCGCAGGGTCGCGTTGAGGGAAGGTAGTCCGGCCCTCCCGGCCCGCTTCGGGTCGCCGCGTGCTCGTTCCTGAAAAGCTGATAAGAAGTTTGTGTGCCGCCCCTTATGGGGCGGCACGTTTTGTTTGGGGTCCCGGTCTACACAATTTCCGTCAAGCTTTTGGTCAGCTTTTGGTTAGTTGAGGGGTTGGTGGAAGGGCAAAAGATCATTCGATAAAAAAGCTCAGAGAAAGTGCTGGTAGGGGAGTTGTTGAGGTTTTCGACAGCTTTTGTCAACAAGAAACTATGCGGCTATTGCTACGGATTGCGTTGCCGTGGCCTTGGCGGTGCGGGATGCTGGGCGTAAGCGTCGAATGCTCCGATTTTGGAGGCCAGCATGGACCTGTTTCTTGAGACTCCGCAGCAACAAGCTGAGCGCATGTTGCGTCAGCAGCAACGGCTCATGGAGATGCAAATGCAAGGGGTAGCCGCCCAGCCCCCTGCGCAAAATGCCACGCCTGCGGTTTCGCCTGCGGGCGGATCGGCGCCAGAAAACTATTCCGTACAACAAGATTCATATGCGCAGGAGCTTGCGTTCGACAAGCGCCGCACACGTCACCGCCGCGTGGGCCAGCGCCTGCGCACGTTAGCGATGATCGTGCTGATCCCGTTGGGACTCGCGGCAATCTTCTTGGCCTCATATGCCCTCACGTGCATTCTCAACGGCGCCTCGCCCAGTGAGGTGCTTCAGCACTTGGCAGCTCTCGGCCAGCGCCTAGGCGACGTCATAACAACCATCCGCGCCGGCTGGGAGAGTTAGCGTTTGTCACATTAGGACTTCTAGGGTGTAGGGATTATCGCCACGAGCAGAATTCTTGCATCCTGTAGGTCCTGTCGTGCGACTGAATAGTATTATTGAAGATGAATAATAATAGGATTTGCTATGTATAAGCAGGATTTAGAGCAGACTCTTCTGGGCATTGACGAAGAGGCGGAGCTGGAAATAGGTCCAAGAGACGACAGGCCGAGCGTTGTATTGGTGGGAGGAAGCGCTTTCATGCTAAACGATGTGACGAATCGGTCGGTTACACATGACATTGATGTGTTTGAGGCAGACAGGTGCCTCCGCGAGATCATAGCTCGATACCCCGAGGTGAATGGTATGGCGGTGGCATATTGTAATCAGATGCCATTCAATTACGAAGATCGTTTGATTCCCTTGAAGATTGGGGCGCGTTTTATCAGGTACTTTACGCCATCTTTGGAGGACCTGGCGGTGATGAAGCTTTATGCCTATCGTCCGAACGACATCGTCGATCTTCATAGTCAGGCATTCGTTGACCGACTTGATTGGGATCTGCTCGAGTGGCTTATATCCGACGAGGGAGAGGCTCTGGCGTCGTCGCCCTCGGAGCGGAGTTATCAAGAGATGGTCTGCGCATACAGGCAATACAAAAAGGAGGCGCTCGGTTGAATCTGACTTTTGAGGGATTTTTGAAAGGCTATTGCCGAGAGCTGTCCGGGCAGCAGTCGCTGAGTTTTAGAAAACTGGTTGAGCAGGCGACGACGGTTGCGCCGCGCGTGGCGGAGCCTCTGTTTTTGCTCGCTTTGGCGCAGGGCAAAGCCGAATACGTTCTGGGCTTATCCGAGGGCTCGTGGATGGAAGAGGATTACCGGGGTGTTTTGTCTTTGTACGATCAAGCGGGTGGCATGGCGTCTCTATGCGCCAAAAGCGAGCTCCCTAACCGTTATGCCAACGTTTGGCGTGCGTATAGAGCGGTGAAGGAAAAGCCAGTTGCGGATAGAAGGATCAACGCCCTGATGCGAAAAAGAACATTGGGAGCGCTAGGGGAATCGGGCATAACGCGCTACGGTCTCTGCCGCGATTTGAATCTGAATAAGGGAAACGTGTACGCATACTTAGCCGGCGATGACTCAAAGGTGAGCAGGGAGACGGCGCGCCGCATTATGGAATATGCGGAGGAGAGGGGCACCCAAGAAGGGGCCGGGCGCCCGGTGCGTGTGGCGGGGTAAGATTGATCGCGGTTTTGATTGATAATCGATTGGGTTTGTTGGGCGGAGTCTATGTCTGCTATTGATATTGCTCTTGTTGTGATTGCCTTGGTGGCGGTGGGAGTTGCCGTGGTTTGCGCCCTGCAGCTTAAAGGCCTTCGTGCCGAGCTGCGGGAGCGTGGCGGCAACGACGCGGAGACGCTTGCGGCGCTCGAGCAGGCCAACAACGCGCTCGACACCCTGAACGTCGCGCTGGCAGAAACCCGTCGCACGGCAAACGCCATCGCGCAGCAGCAGACGACCGACGCCGCCGTAGAGCAGCAGCGCTACCTGACCATCGCGCGTGAGTTCTCGCAGGCTGGCGACCGTATGGATGACCTGCGCCGTGAGACGGCCCAACAGCTCGGCGCCAACCGCGAGGGCATCGAGCACCGCTTGGACAAGGTGCGCGAGACGGTCGATGCACAGCTGGGCGCCATCCGCAAGGACAACAACGTGCAGCTCGATCAGATGCGCGCGACGGTGGACGAGAAACTCTCCCGTACGCTCAACGACCGTCTGTCTGCATCGTTTAAGCAAGTGAGTGACCAGCTCGAGGCCGTGTACAAGGGCCTAGGCGATATGCAATCTATCGCCACCGGCGTGGGCGACCTTAAGCGCGTGCTGGGCAATGTGAAGGCGCGCGGCATTTTGGGCGAGGTGCAGCTGGGCGCGATCCTGGCGGACATCCTTACGCCCGACCAGTATCTGGAAAACGTTGCCACCAAGCCTGGCGCCTCGGAGCGTGTTGAGTTTGCCGTCAAGCTGCCGGTAGACGAGGGCGATCCCGTGCTGCTGCCGATTGACTCCAAATTTCCGGGTGACGCGTACGAGCATCTGCTCGACGCCCAGGAGTCCGGCGACGCTGAGGCCGTCGCCGCTGCGCGCAAGACGCTCGATATGATGGTGAAGCGCGAGGCAAAGGACATCTGCGAGAAGTACCTGAGCGTGCCGGCGACCACCAACTTTGGCATCATGTTCGTGCCGTTTGAGGGCCTGTACGCCGAGATCGTCAGCCGCCCCGGGCTTATCGAGACCCTGGGTCGCGACTATCACGTCAACGTTGCCGGTCCCAGCACCATGGCCGCCATCCTCAACAGCCTGCAGATGAGCTACCAGACGTTTAAGTTGCAAAAACGCACCGATGACGTGCTGCGCGTGCTTTCCGCCGTCAAGGCCGAGCTGCCGCGCTATCAGGCGGCGCTGCGCCGTGCCCAGCAGCAGATCGAGACTGCGGGCAAGACGGTCGAGGGCATTATCACCACGCGCACCAACGTTATGGAGCGCAAGCTCAAGGACATCGACGCGCTGGAGGATGCCGAGGAGGCCGACGAGATTTTGGGGCTCACGTCCGCGGGCCCGCTCGCAGACCAAGAAGACAAGGACTAGCTGCACCTGACGGCGGGGCGTCTGCGCAAGCGCGGAGCGCGGGCGCTTTTCGCGTCGTACGTGCCTGAAGTGCACTTTAGTGTGCAACAATGGCGTTTCGCCCTATCAGACGCGAAAGGAAACCCATGTCTCAGAGAAGCACCAGTCCGCTCAAACGCTCCACCGTGCGTCGTACGTTGCAGCGTTTTTGGGATGTCACGCGCACGCAGCCGCTGATTGTCTTTCTCTCGGTATTCTCGTCGGCGGGCTATATCTTTTTGCTTACGTTTGCCAACACCTACGTGATGGCGCTCATCGTCGACCGTGTCCAGGCCGGCCCCGTGGCAGGCGACCAGGTGTTTGAGGTCTTTGGCCCTTACATTCTGGCGCTCGTGCTCGTTAACCTAGTGGGCCAAATCCTCTCCAAGCTGCAGGACTACACCGTCTACAAGCTCGAGATTGCGGGCAACTATCACTTGGCGCGCCTGTGCTTTGACACGCTCTCCAATCAATCCATGACATTCCACACCAGCCGATTTGGCGGATCGCTTGTGAGCCAAACGAGCCGTTTTATGAGCGGCTACACGGGTCTGGTGGACGTGACGGTGTATTCGCTCATCCCCACCATCACCTCGGTCATCTGTACGGTAGCGGCGCTCGCCCCGGTAGTGCCCACATTTACCGTGATTTTGGTGGGCATCATGGTCGTTTACATCGCGTTTGTCTGGCTTATGTACAAGCGCATCATGCCGCTTTCGGCCGCGACGTCCGCCGCGCAGAACAAGCTGTCGGGCGTGCTTTCCGACGCGGTCACGAATATCCTGGCCGTCAAGACCTGCGGGCGCGAGGACTTTGAGCGCGACCTATTCGATACCGCCGACCGTGCCGTGCGCGATGCCGAAACGGTATCGATGCACGCCATGATGCAACGCAACTTTACGACCTCGGGCCTTATCGTCATTACCATGGCCGTGGTGAGTGTGTTCGTCGCGGGCGGCAATGCGTGGTTTGGCATCTCGGCCGGCGTGCTTGTCATGATCTTTACCTATACGTACAACCTCACCATGCGTCTGAACTACGTGAGCTCCATGATGCAGCGCATCAACCGCGCGCTGGGCGATGCGGCCGAGATGACGCGCGTGCTGGACGAGCCGCGTCTGGTGGCAGACGACGAGAACGCCCCCGAACTCAAGGTGAGCGAGGGCGCGATTGATTTTGAGCACTTGAGCTTTGCATACCGTGATGCCGCGGCGGGCGAGAGTGTGTTCAACGACCTGACGCTCCATGTGGCGGCGGGCCAGCGCGTGGGCCTGGTGGGCAAATCGGGCTCGGGCAAGACGACACTCACCAAGCTGTTGCTGCGCCTGGACGACGTACAGGGCGGTCGCGTGCTCGTGGACGGCCAGGACGTCTCGCGCTGCACGCAGCAGAGCCTGCGTCGCCAGGTTGCCTACGTGCCGCAGGAGGCACTGCTGTTCCACCGCTCCATTCGCGAGAATATCGCCTACGGTCGACCCGACGCTACCGACGAGCAGATTCGCGAGGCTGCGCGTCTGGCCAACGCGACTGAGTTTATCGACCGCTTGCCCCATGGCTTTGACACCATGGTGGGCGAGCGCGGCGTTAAGCTCTCGGGCGGCCAACGCCAGCGCGTGGCCATCGCCCGTGCCATCCTCACCGACGCGCCGATTCTGGTGCTCGACGAGGCGACGTCTGCCCTGGACAGTGAGTCCGAGGCGCTGGTACAGGAGGCGCTCGAGAACCTGATGCGTGGCCGCACCTCCATTGTGGTGGCGCATCGCCTGTCCACCGTGGCGGCGCTCGACCGCATCGTGGTGCTGGCAGACGGCGAGATTGTCGAGGATGGCACGCATGCGCAGCTCGTCGAGGCAGGCGGCGAATACGCGAGCCTGTGGAGCCGCCAGACCGGCGCTTTTTTGGAGGCTTAAGGCCCCCGTACGTGGGACAATCGTTTCCGTGAAGTTATGTTTCTGCCGAGCCGAGGAGTCGTTATGCCACGCGAGACCAATGCCGCCAAACGCGAGCGCGCCATCGAGGTGTGCGAGCGTCTCAACCGTCGCTATGGCCCGGTCGAGTGCTTCTTGGACCACGAGAATCCCTTTAGGCTGCTCATCGCGGTACTGCTCTCGGCTCAGACGACCGATGCGCAGGTCAACAAGGTGACGCCGAAGTTGTTTGCCAAGTGGCCCACGCCCGAGGCCATGGCCGGGGCAAGTGTGACCGACGTGGCGGACACCATTAAATCGCTCGGCTTTTATAAGAGTAAGGCCAAGCATGCCGTGGAGGCCGCGCAGATGATCGTTGCCGATTATGGTGGCGAGGTGCCGGCCGACATGAAGGAGCTCGTCAAACTGCCGGGTGTGGGTCGCAAGACGGCGAACATCGTGCTCAACGTGGGGTTTGGCATTGTCGAGGGCATCGCGGTCGATACGCACGTCAACCGCATCGCGCACCGCCTGATGCTGAGTCCCAAGACGCATGCCAAGGAGCCGCTCAAGACCGAGCAAGACATGCTCAAGATTTTGCCGCACGAGTATTGGGAATCGGTCAACCACCAGTGGATCACCTTTGGCCGCGAGATCTGCGACGCCCGTAAACCTAAGTGCGACGAGTGCCCGCTGGCGGATTTGTGCCCCAGCGTACGGGTGAGCTAGGTTACAAGGGCAGGCCGCCACTCTTGCGTATCTCCGGGCGGTACAAATCGGGACGCGGCCGGTGACCACGGCGCTCGCTACGACTCCCGAAGCAAGAACTCTTCTACCGGCACGACCGATGCCCCCTCGGTATCGTAGCGCTCGGAGCCGTGATATACGACGGCTCGGTCCTTTGCGGGAATGCCCAGTTCGGAACCAACAGAGCGTAGGTGTCGAGCGAATGTGTCGCGATAGGTAGCGCCCGATTTGATTTCGAACGCCTGTGGGCGAGCCGGCTCTGTTAGGTCGATAAGGTCGATCTCTCGTTTGCTGTCGTCGCGATAAAAGACAAGCGTGGGCTCGATGCCTCTGTTGAGATATACCTTTTGGCGTTCCGAGACAACGAGGTTTTCGAATATTTCCCCACTTAGGGGGTGGTTCATGAGACTGCGCTCGTCGTGAATGCCAAGCAGATGGCAAAGTAGTCCCGTGTCGTAGAAGTACAGTTTTGGCGCTTTGGTAAGCCGCTTGCGCATGTTTCCAGCATATGGCTGAAGCAGGAACACCAAATAGCTTGATTGCAGGATCGAAAGCCACGAGCTGATCGTCGCCGTGGCGACTCCCACATCAGCGGCGAGTCTTGATAGGTTGAGCAGCCCTCCCGCGCAAGCCGCGCACAGCCCGATCATTTTTCTAAAGGAGCTCAGGTTGCGCACGTCGAGAAGGCCGCCCGCGTCGCGTTCCACATAGGTCATAAGGTAATTTTGGTAGAACATATCGGTGGGGATGCCCGCATCATATATGCGCGGGTATCCCCCGCGAATCAGGTAAGTGTCAAGCGAGATCTGCGTATCGCTGAGCTCCTGGTAGGAGAGAGGCAGGAGTTTGAGCATGCCGACGCGCCCGGCAAGCGATTGCTGGATGTTGTGCATGAGCAAAAAGTTTTGCGAGCCGGACAATACATACTGGCCGGTCCTTCCGCGCTCGTCGGAGGCGACCTGAATCATGCTGAACAGCTCCGGTGCATATTGGGCTTCGTCGATGATCAGATGATCGGGGCGCCTGCTGATAAAGCCGACGGGGTCATCGAGTGCGGCGCGACGGACTTCTGGGTTCTCGAGGTTGAGATATTCATATTCAGGAAAGACGGCCTTGATGAGAGTTGACTTGCCGCTTTGGCGTGGCCCCGTAAGCGAGACGACGGGGAACCATTCTGACATGTCGCGTAGCTTTTGGGCCATGGTTCGCTCAATCATTTTTAACGCCCTCCGTGTCTTGTATCGCATGCTCGTAGGCATGCTTTTGGTTTGAAAGTCTCGTGACGAGTTTGTCGGTATCCGCCGGGTTTCGTGGCAGGTCTTTGGGATTTGTCACATTGTCAAGGCAAAACAACCATAATTACTAACTAGAAGTTACCACAACTATAAAGTAGGAATTGCCATAATTACAAAGTAGTGCAGGTGGCAGCTGATAATTGATGCTGTTCGATCAGGCTGGTTTGTGCTGAGGGCGTTGGGCATGCGCGTTTTGGGTGAGCGGAGCGGGTGCTGATGGCCGCCGTGCAGTTTGCGCGATGCCCGTAAGCCCAAGTGCGACGAGTGTCCGCTGGCGGATTTGTGTCCCAGCGTGCGTGTGGCGGGGTAGGTCCTGACACGTTTTGCCGGTGTCCGAAGGCTGTGGCCATTGTTGCGCAACACATTTGGGCTGCGAAGGCTCAATATGATGGCGACAGATGCCGTTTGTTATGAGGGGATGCCCGAATATGTTTTGCACTAAGTGTGGCTCCGAGATGCCCGACGGAACCGATTTTTGCACGAACTGCGGGGCGCGCATGGGCGCTGCCTCTCCGGCGGCCGCGCCTGCTGAGCCCGCATCGATGCCGGCGGCAGGGATGCCTCCCGTGCAGAAGAAGTCACATAAGCGCGCGGTGATTGTCGGCATGTGCGTGGTGGGCGTGCTCGTTGCCGGCGGTGCCGCTCTGGCGCTGACCGGCGTGCTGGGTCCGCTTGGGCAGGGCAATTCATCGCAGATCACGGTGCTCGGGTCCGACGAGGGTTCGGCCGAGCACAAGGACAAGGGAAGCGCCAAGGAGAAGCCTGCCGCCGACGAGGATGAGGCGGATGAGCCCGAGCAGACCGGAAACAGTGTAAAGGTCGACCTCAACGACCAAGCAACTTATGCCGCGGCGAACTTGTTTCTGTCGAAC
Organism: uncultured Collinsella sp.; assembly: GCA_902466855.1. Lineage (GTDB taxonomy): Bacteria > Actinomycetota > Coriobacteriia > Coriobacteriales > Coriobacteriaceae > Collinsella. The sequence goes on from CABQSP010000001.1 coordinate 10,991, forward strand.
TTTACGGAGGAACACTTCGATCGGGACTGGTATCAGGCGGGCGACTTCGATTCGACTGACGGACTTTCTGATGACGAGAAATACAAGCTGGTCAAGTTTATCTGGTGCCATTTTATTGACAATGCGCCGTATCGAATCGAGAAAGGCGACTATGACAACGGTCACTATCAGCGCATGGCGACCGATGTGATCAATAGGGAGCTCAATCGCCTGACGGGTCTGACGCTCTCGGATGCTGACATGACCTTTGATAAAGGGTCGGGTGGGCAGATGCTTGCCGATTCGGCCGAAGCGCATGACGGGTACCTGTATCTGAAGCAGGAATACGGCCAGGGAAATTACAACCCATCGTGTGCCATCGTTACGGGCGCGACGGACCTTGGCGACAACATCTACGAGCTCACCTATGAGGCCTACAGTGCTGGCGGTACGCTACTTCCTTCTGACATCCCCGAGAGCACCTACGGCCTGCCAAAGGACCAGTTCATCGCCGCAATTCAAGCGGATGCATCCAGGGGCCGTACCGAGACATGCACGGTCCGCGTCGCGCAGGGCGACGGCGCTCCGACCTTCACACTGCTTAAAATGGGCGTCTACGACTAGGCTCGGCGTATAGCTCATTCTGATAACGCCAGACGGCTTGCCCGTCTGGCGTTTTTGTTGCGGGGCCGGGCGTACGCTTGAGCCGGAGTCCTCTCCATGCGCTACCATGACAGGCAACGAATTTGACGAACGACCCGCCGAGCTTGCCTCGGCGGGCTTTTGGCGTTGCAATGCCGGAGGAACAGCATGCTCATTCACCGTATAGCCGCGCAGCTCTACACTGCCGAGGCGCTGCAGACCGTCGAGGCCGGGCTCGATTCTGGCGAGGACGTGACGCTGGCCGTGTCTCAGTCGGGTCGCACGCTTATGGCCGCCGCCCAGTTTGCGCGTCGTCCGCGCCCCACGGTCTACATAGTGAGCGGCGAGGATGCGGCCGATCGCGCCGCACGCAGTCTGGCCGCCTATGTGGGCCTGGCGCACGTGTGCCGCTTTCCCGAGCGCAAGGACTATCCTTGGCGCGAGCAGGCGCCCGACGACGCCGTGGTGGCCCAGCGCTGCGAGGCGCTCGGGCGCATCGTGCGCGGGGACAACTGCATCATGGTCGCCTCGGCCCGCGCGCTGCTGCGCTGCGTGCCGCCGGTCGAGAGCCGCTACTGGGAGTCCACTACTTTTGCGGTGGGCGAGGAGATTCCCTTTGACGAGGTGCCGCAGCGTCTGGTGGGCATGGGCTACACCAATGCCGGCGCCGCCGACGCGCCCGGCCTGTTCCGTGTGCACGGCGACACCGTCGAGGTGTTTCCCGCGCAGGAAAAGGCGCCCGTGCGCATTGAGTTCTTTGGCGACGAGATCGACCGCATCCGCCGCATGGTGAGTTCAACGGGCCAGACCATCGGCAACGAGGACAGCATCGAGATCTTCCCCTGTCGCGAGCTCGCACTCACCGACGACGCCGTCCACAACATGCATGTGGCGCTCTATCGCGCCAGCCAGGATGACAGCAAGCTGGCGGCGCTGCTCGAGATGGTGGATGCGCGCATCGTCACGCCCGAGCTCGATCGCTTTTTGCCGGTGATGTACGGCCAGACCGTGAGCCCGCTGTCGCATGTGAGCGGCAAGGCGCTCGTGGTGCTGTCCGAGCCGCGCTCGCTGTTCGACGATTGCCTGCGCGCCTACGAGGATATCGAGGCACGTGCCGGCGAGGCGGGGGTTGACCGTCTGGACGGCCTGTACGTGCGTGCCCAGCAACTCGACTTTGGTTCCCAGCAACGCCTGAACTATGTGAGCCTCATCCGTGCCGGCGGTGCGGTGACGGCCGAGCTCAAGATTGAGCAGCCTGCCATTGCGGGCTCGGACAACCGTTTTATGACGCGCATCCAGGAGGTCGTGGGCAAGCGCTATGCCTGCGTGTTTGCCATCCCCGACCGCGGTGCGCGCGAGTCGATGGAACTCACCTTTGGCGACGAGGGCATTACCTTTGAGGAATCGCTGACCGCCGCGCCCGAAAATGCCGGCGCTATCGGCGACCGCGTGCGCGTGGCAGCGGCGGATTCCGCCGACCGTGCCGCACGCCAGGAGGCCCATGCTTCCATTCGCGAGCGTAAGGCCGATGCGCTCAACGCCCGCTCGCTCGAGGCGGGTGCCGCCCAGGCTGCCGCCGGTGCCGCCGTGCCCACCATCTCGCGCGGACGCGTGACCTTTGTCGATGCTGCCTTGCCGCAGGGCGTGGTGGTGCCCGATGCCAACCTGGCCGTGTTCTCGATCGCCGACCTCAACGCCCGCATGGATGCCAACCGCGCGCGCAGCCGCCGCAAGGTTGACATTACGCAGATCACCTTCCCGTTTAAGCCGGGTGACTACGTGGTGCACGCTACCCACGGCATCGCGCTCTTTAGCGAGATCGCGCGCCAGGAAGTGGGCGGCAAGGAACGCGACTACTTTTTGCTGGAATACGCTGATGGCGACAAGCTCTACGTGCCGCTGGAGCAGGTTGACCGCATTACGCGCTACGTTGGTCCCGACGGCGATAAGCCGCGCTTGACCAGGCTCAACACCGCCGACTGGACGCGGGCCACCAACAAGGCGCGCAAGAATGCCAAAAAGCTGGCGTTTGATCTGGTCGACCTCTATACGCGCCGCTCGTCGATCACCGGTATCGCCTGTCCGCCCGATACGCCCGAGCAGATCGAGATGGAGCAGAGCTTCCCCTACGACGAGACACGCGACCAGCTGGAGGCTATCGCCGACATCAAGGCCGATATGGAGGCGCCCAAGCCCATGGACCGCCTGCTGTGCGGTGACGTGGGCTTCGGCAAGACCGAGGTCGCCCTGCGCGCGGCCTTTAAATGCGTGGACTCCGGCCGCCAGGTCATGGTGCTCTGCCCCACGACCATTCTGGCCCAACAGCACTACGAGACATTCTTTGAGCGCTTTGCCCCGTTTGGCCTGGAGGTCGAGGTGCTCAGCCGCTTCCGCACCCCGGCGCAGCAAAAGCGCGCGCTCAAGGCGTTTGCCGAGGGCACGATTGATGTACTCATCGGCACGCACCGCTTGCTTTCTGCCGATGTGAACCCCAAGAACCTGGGCATGGTGATCATCGACGAAGAGCAGCGCTTTGGTGTGCAGCACAAGGAGCAGCTCAAAAACCTGCGCGAGCAAATCGACGTGCTCACGCTCTCGGCAACGCCTATTCCGCGAACCATGCAGATGGCCACGAGCGGCGTGCGCGACATGAGCCTGATCACCACACCCCCGACCGGGCGTCGTCCCGTGATCGTGCACGTGGGAGAGTACGACCCCGACGTGGTGAGTGCAGCGATTCGCCTGGAGGTGGGCCGCGGCGGTCAGGTGTATTACGTGTCCAACCGCGTCAAGACCATCGACGATGCCGTGGCGCGCGTGCACGAGGCCGCGCCCGAGGCGCGCGTGGGCGTGGCACACGGCAAGATGAGCCCGCGCGAGGTCGAGGACGTGATGATCGAGTTCGCGACCAAGAAGATCGACGTGCTTATCGCCACGACCATCGTGGAGAGCGGCATCGACAACGCGACCGCCAACACGCTGATCATCGAGGACTCGCAGCGTCTGGGCCTGGCACAGCTCTACCAGCTCAAGGGCCGCGTGGGCCGCTCGGCCACGCAGGCATACGCGTACTTTATGTTCCCCGGCGAGCTGCCGCTCACCGAGGAGGCTACGGCGCGTCTGACCGCGCTTTCCGAGTTCCAAGACCTGGGCAGCGGCATGCGCATCGCCATGCGCGACCTGGAGATCCGCGGCGCCGGTTCGCTCATGGGTGCCGAGCAGCACGGTAACCTGTCGAGTGTGGGCTTTGACCTGTTTACGCAGATGCTGGGACAGGCCGTGGCCGAGGCGCGCGACGACGACGATGCCGGCGTGGAGGCGGCGAGCGTGGGCATCAACCTGCCGGCCGACTACTTCTTGTCCGAGGAGTACATGCCGGCGGTGGACCAGCGCGTGCTCGTGTACCGCAAGCTCGCGGCGGCTGAGGACCTGGAGAGTATCGACGAGGTGCAGGAGGAGACCGAGGCTGCGCATGGCGAGCTGCCGTTGGCGGGACTCAACCTGTTCAACCGCGCTCGCATTCGTATTCGCGGCGAGCGCCTGGGGCTCGAGAGCGTCACGCTCAGCGGTGGACGCATTACCTTCCTGGGGGTTGACGTGCCCAAGAAGGTGGCCTTTGAGCTTAAGACCCGCTATGGCGCGGTGAACTTCCCCAAGAGCCGCAAACTGTCGGTGCCCTACAAGGCGGGCGCCGGCGCGGGCAGCGGCCTGGGTCGCGGTCTCGACGCCAACGACGGCATCGGCCCGGTGGCCGCGGCACTCATGCTGCTGCAGCAATTGGGTGCGAGCGACGACGACTAACGGGTCGACGCTGCAAACGCCCCATTTGGGCAATCTGGTTCCATCGAAAGGAAAGCATGTTCGGATACATCTATAAGAAAGATGTCGCCATTATCGCGGCCGTCCTGTGCCTTTGTCTGGGCGTGGGCAGCTTCTTTGATTATCAAATCTCGAGTGCGCTGTTCAACATCGGCAGCATGTACGGTCGCTTTGTCGAGGCGGCCGGTGAGCTGCCGTTCGAGCTGACGGCGAGCATCGCGGGCGTTATGCTCGTGCGCTCGGCACGCCCCGATTCCAAGGCGAGCAAGTGGCTCGCTGCGCTGGGCGTTTTGATCAACGTGGGCCTGGTCGGCTACGAGATTATCGGATCGCTGCGCGTCGGCGGCAAGCTTATTGCGTTTCAGCTGGTACTGACGTTTGCGTTGGTCATCGCAGCCAACTTCATCGCCTACCGCCTCACACGCACGACCGAGCCCGACGAGCTTACGCGCTGGGCGTTGATGGTGCTGGCCGTGTGGACCGCTCAGGCCATCATCCTCAACGTCATTGTTAAGCCGTTATGGTCGCGCCCGCGCATGCGCGTGATCGAGGTCACGCCGGGGCTCAATTTTCAGCCGTGGTGGGTAATCGGCAATCCCGACAAGTGGGCCTATATCGCGGCCGGCGTGATCAAGGACGGGTTCAAGTCGTTTGCGAGCGGACACACGGCGCATGCGGCGATCGGCCTTATGCTCGCCGGGCTTCCCGCGGCAGCCTTTAAGGAAAAACCTTCGCGTCGCCGCGTGATCTTTTGGGCGGCGGCGGCCGTCGCAGCGTTCGTCGCCTTTGGGCGCATCGTGATCGGAGCGCACTTTTTGAGCGACGTGAGCTGCGGCTTTGCCCTGGTGCTGGCACTTGAGTGCCTTGCCGCGCGCATTGCCTACCCCAACGGCGTACAATAGCCCCGTTTGAATCATCTGGCCGATACCCGGTAAGAGAGGATTGCCATGCTCGCGTTTAACAACGATTATTCTCACGGCGCACATCCGGCGGTGCTGCAGGCGCTCGTCGACACCAATATGGAGCCGCAGCCCGGCTACGGTACCGATGCGCACACCGAGCGTGCCAAGCAGCTTATCCGCGAGGCCTGTCAGGCTCCCGATGCCGACGTGTTTTTTCTGGTGGGCGGCACGCAGGCCAACGCGACGGTGATTGACATGCTGCTCGCGCCGTACGAGGGCGTCGTTGCTGCCGAGACTGGCCACGTTGCCTGCCACGAGGCGGGCGCCATCGAGTTTGGCGGCCACAAGGTGCTCACCATCCCCGGCTATGAGGGCAAGATGCACGCCGAGGACCTCGAGAACTATATCCAGGTGTTCTACGAAAACGAGAGCTACGAGCACACGGTGTTCCCGGGTGCCGTGTACGTGAGCCTATCGACCGAGTATGGCACGCTGTACTCCAAGGCCGAGCTCGCGGCGATTCACGCAGTGTGCCAGAAGCGCGAGATTCCGCTGTTTGTGGATGGCGCCCGCCTGGCCTATGCGCTGGCAGCCGATGAGTGCGACATCACCCTGCCCGAGCTGGCACAGCTGTGCGACGTGTTCTACATCGGCGGCACCAAGTGTGGCGCTCTGTGCGGCGAGGCCGTGGTGTTTTGCGGCATGCATGCTCCGGTGCATCCCATTCCGCGTATTAAGCAGCATGGCGCACTGCTTGCCAAGGGCCGCCTGACGGGTGTGCAGTTCGAGGCCCTTTTTACCGATGGCCTGTATTTTGAGATTGGTCGCCAGGCGATTGAAACCGCGCAGGCGCTTCGTCGCGTGCTGCACGAGCGCGGCTACCAGTTCTTCTTGGAGACGCCGACCAACCAGCAGTTCGTGATTCTGCCCAACGAGGACATGGTCCGCATTCGCGAGCATGCCTCGATCGAGTACTGGGAAAAGTACGACGATACCCACACGGTGGTGCGTTTTTGCACCAGCTGGGCCACGACGCAGGAGGATATCGACGCGTTGGCGGCTGTCCTGTAGCCTGATGTAATGACAAGGGGCCGCCCCGCGCCTGAGCTTGGCGCAGGGCGGCCTTTGCTTTTGGGGGAGAAGGGTTGTATGACCGAGATGTCCGAGCCGACGATTCGCCTGGCGACGCCCGATGATGCGCCGGCGTTGCTTGCCATCTATGAGCCGTATGTGCGCCAGACGGCGATTACCTGCGAATACGAGGTGCCGAGCGTTGAGGAGTTTGCCGGGCGTATCGAGCGTACGCTCAAGCGCTATCCGTATCTGGTGATGGAGCTGGACGGGCGTCCGGTAGGCTATGCCTACGTGAGTCCGCTTAACAGCCGCGAGGCATACGACTGGTCGGTCGAGACGTCAATCTACCTGGCACGCGATGTGCGCCATGGCGGGCTGGGTCGCAAGCTGCACGATGCGCTCAAGCAATGCCTGGTCGCGATGGGCATCACCAACATGTGCGCCCTCATCGCCGTGCCGCACGACAAGGACGACGAGTACCTGACGCACAACAGCCAGGATTTCCATGCCCATATGGGATATCGCCTGGTGGGTGCCTTTGACCGCTGCGCCCAAAAGTTCGGCCGCTGGTACGATATGTGTTGGATGGAGCTGGTCCTAGCCGAGCGCACACCCAACCAACCCAAACCAACCTGGTTCCCCGACCTCCCCAAACCTACCATTTAGGGACAGGTTTATTTTGGCAGGTTAGCCGATGGGCTCGGTGTATTTGGCGCGGTCGGTGCGTTGGATGCGCTTGGAGACGTGGAGCGGGCGACCGTCGGTGTCGTAGACGTAGTCAGTGATCAGGATCAGCGCCTGCCCGCGCTCAACGTTGAGCAAAAACGCCTCGTTTTGCGAGGCATAGCACACCTCAAAGGTCTTATGCCCCTGTGCCGGTGCGCGATGGAACTCCTGTCGCAGCGTGGCGTAGAGCGAACCGTTGATATCGCGATCGATGAGTGTCTCAAAGCTCGGTGGTAGATAGGTGGTCTCCAAGCACAGTGGCGCATCGTCCAGATAACGCAGGCGGACAAGTTTGACGAGCTTGCTGCCCACGGCGGCATCAAAGAACTTAGCTATGCTGCCGGCCGCCTTGGCAAAGCCCGAGTCCACGGTGCGTGTGGTGGGCTTCATTCCCTGGCCTTCGACCTGCTTGGTATAGCTCGAAAACACCAGGTTGTTCTCGTGGAGCGCCGGTGTGTCGGCCACAAAGGCGCCGCGCCCGCGCTCGGTGCGCACCAGGCCCTCGTCAACTAACACCTTAAGCGCGTGGCGCACAGTGCTGCGCGAAAGCCCCGATTCGTCCATGAGTTCCATCTCGGACGGCAGCTTGTCTCCGCGTGCGTAGATGCCGGCGGCGATGCGGTCGCGAAGCGTACCCGCCAAGCGCTCGTATTGGGCCAGTTTCTTATTAGACGAAGCGTTCATGCAATCAACCTGTATCTAACTTGTATGCGAGTCTAATCAAGCATGTATTCAATACAACAATAAAACCGCTGGTAGCTAGTTATCGAAAACCGCATCAGCAAAATTTCTAAGACAAATATAGCATACAACTAGTCGACATAACCAAAACATGTATGTAACTTGTATGCCATCGAGAGCATCAAACGAGAAGAAAGGCTGATGCACGATGACTACTCAGGAACAGGTTAAGGATGTCGTCTCCCAGGTTTTGGCTGACAAGGCAGACAAGGGCGGCATCAAGCGCGTCGTGTGGATTGGCGCTGGCGGATCCAACGGCGGCAACTATCCTGCCCAGTACTTTATGGAGCACGAGGCCACGCAGGTCGTGAGCTCCAGCTACACCAGCAACGAGTTCGTGCACGCCACCCCGGCCTACGTCAACGAGAACACCCTGGCCGTCGTTGTGTCCATGCGCGGCACCAAGGAGACCATCGTCGCCGCCCAGGTCGCCAAGGACCACGGCGCCAGCACCATCGCCATCTATGTTGACGAGTCCGGCCTCACCGAGGTCTGCGACTACAAGATCCAGTACGACAGCCTGGCCGTCGACGAGTCCTGCATGGGCCGCACCAACTCCGCCGTCGTGACCATGATCGCCATGGAGCTTACGCAGCAGACCGAGGGCTATGCCGAGTACGAGACCGCTATGGCCGCGTTCGACTTGGTCGACCCCATCTATCGCAAGGCCGTCGAGTACACCCGTCCGCTCGCTGCCAAGTGGGCCGAGCAGAACGCCGACAAGCCCTGCATCAACGTCATGGCCCAGGGCCCGCTCTTTGGTGCCGCCTACGTCTTTAGCATCTGCAACGTGCAGGAGATGCTGCAGATCGACTCCTGCACCATCAACACCTGCGATTTCTTCCACGGCCCCTTCGAGATCCTGGACAAGCGCACCTCGCTGTTCCAGCTCATCAGCGTCGGCCGCAGCCGCTGCAACGACGAGCGCGGCATCCGCTTCGTCAACCAGTACGGTGGCGAGCGCGTCTATCAGCTCGACGCCAAGGAGCTCGGCCTCAACGACATCAAGGACAGCGTGAGCGAGTACTTCAACCACCTGATCTTTGCCCCGATCCTCAACAACGTGTATATGCGCGCGCTCTCTGCCGTCACCCACAAGGACTACATGACGCGCCGCTACATGTGGAAGCTTGAGTACTAGGGGATAGAGCGGCCTAACAGCTCGATGTCCTCATAAGTTGCGGTGGAATAGTTCCTGTTTGGGGGTCTGAAGCCTCTATTCAGGAACTATTTCACCGCAACAGCCAAATGATCCGCTGGGGACGGAGGAAAATGGATCACTGACTCAGACCAGCCCCTCAGTGATCCGTTTTCCTCCGTCCCCAGCGGATCATTTTTCCGTTCGGCGATTTGTGTCTTGAAAAATGTATATAACGACTATAACGTAGTGTGAAACATATTGGAAACAATACCGAGGAGGCTGCGTTGAAGAAAAGCAATCTGGGCTATGTGCTGGTGCTGATCGCCGCGCTTATGTGGGGCACCATCGGAATCTTTGTTAACGGAATATCGGCCCTGGGTGTTTCGTCTCAGAGCATGGCGGCCTTTCGCCTGTTGTCGGGTGCCGTCTTAATGGCTCCGGTCTTGGCATTTATAGGTTGCCAGGGAGGTGCTCGTGAGGGAAAAGCGTCGGGTCCCATGGCACTGTTCAAGGCAAGTTCTAAAGAGCTTGTTCCCTGCGCGCTTCTTGGCATTATCGGCCTCGCCACCGCTAACACGCTTTATTACGAGTGCATGGGCGAGGTGGGCATGTCCACGGCCTCGGTGCTGCTCTACACCTCGCCGGTGTTTGGCGTCGCGCTCGGCCGCGTGCTTTATCGCGAGGACGTGACCCCCAACAAACTCGTCGCCATTGTCTTTAACATCGTTGGCTGCGTGCTTGCGGTGACCAATGGCGACCTTTCCGGTTTTCATTTTTCGGTTTGGGGCGTCACGTCGGGCGTGATTGCAGGCCTTTGTGGTGCGTCGCTCGCGGTGTTTAGCCGGATAGCAACCAAGACGGTCCACCCGCTGGCTGTCACGTTTTGGGGCTTTGTTTTTGGCGGTGCGGTTATGGCGGCTATCGCGGCTCCGTGGCCGGATGTCGCCGCGGCAATGTCGCCACAGCTGCTGCTGCTGTTCCTTGGCTTTGGACTCATCCCCACAGCCGTGGCTTACATCTTATATATGCAGGGTCTGTCCATGGGGCTCGAGACATCGAAAGTTCCCGTCGTAATGTCTTTCGAGACGGTCGTCACCGTACTGGTGGGCATTGGTGTCTATGCCGAGCCCGCCGGCGCGATCAAGGTCCTGGGCATCGTGCTGGTGCTCGCGTCCATCCTGATCATGAACACCGATTTCTCCAAGCTGCGCAACAGCGTCATTGTCAAACGTATTGTCGAGAGCATGACCTTTAAGCCCAATGCGTGGTGGACTGAAAAATCTCAGGACATGGATCTGTTTAAGGAACGCACCGGCATCGCGCTGGAGCCCACCGTACAGGAAAGCCCCTGGTACTTCGTGCGATAGGGGATTGCGCGCGGTGTCCGACCTGGGGTTATCCAGTCAGCGCCGGCCAACCCAGCCCCAACGTTTCAAGTACGTTAAACCCGTCAACGGTCGATTTTCACCCGCGAGCGGTCTTTATACTAATTAGCAATATCCGCAACGTATAAGACGTTATAATGACCATAACGAAAAGGAGGAGGCAAGATGAATCAGATCATTCTCGCATCTCATGGCGGCCTAGCCGCAGGCGCCAAAGACACGCTCGAGATGGTTCTCGGCGACGTGTCGAACGTCCACGTCGTGTCGCTTGCTCGTGACGACAAGGAGCCCATCACCGACAAGGTGGACGCCATGATCGCCACGTTTAACGCGGACGACACCGTCTATGTGCTGACCGATATGCTCGGCAGCTCGGTCAACAACAACATGGTCGAGCTTTCCAAGAACGGCACGAAGTTCACGGTTGTCAGCGGTTTCAACATCCCGCTGGCGCTTACGCTCGCTATGAGCCCCGCCCCCGTCAAGGGCGCCGAGCTCGCGGCCCTCATCAATGAGGCCCGCACCGGTCTGACCAACCCCAACGCACCGGTCGAGGCCGCCGCGGCTCCCGCCAAGAAGGCCAAGGCGTCCCGTCACAGCTCCGGTCCCGCCAAGATCGTCCTCGCACGTCTTGATTACCGTCTGCTGCACGGCCAGGTCGTCTTTACTTGGACCACCAAGGTTCAGGCCGAGCGCATCATCGTCGTCGACAACGCTGCCGCCAACGATGACATCAAGAAGGGCGCTCTTAAGCTGGCCAAGCCCCAGGGCGTGCGCCTGAACGTCTTCACCGTCGAGCGTGCCCTCGCCAAGATGGATAAGCTCAACACCCTCGGCGAGCGCGTCATGTTCGTCTTTGGCAACACTGCCGAGATGCTGCAGTTCTGTCAGGGCTACAAGCTCGACGCCATCAACCTGGGCGCCACCGCCAACCACGACGGTGCCGATCAGGTCGGCGGCAAGGACAGCTCCGTCTTCCTCGACGCCACCCAGAAGGCCGACGTCAACCAGCTGCTCGACATGGGCATCAGGCTCTATGTCCAGCAGACCCCTACGTATCAGAGCGTCGACATCGACGCCAAGCTGTAATCAACCAGGCTTTTGCCTGACTGAAAGGAGAAGGGTATGAATACGTTCATCAGTGCGGTGCTCGTCGGCCTCGTCGGCGTGTTCTGCATGTGGGACTCCCGCCTGCTCGGCCGTCTTAACTTCGAGCAGCCCCTCGTTGGCGCTACGCTCGTCGGTCTGCTGCTGGGCGATGTGCCCACCGGCCTTGCCGTCGGCGCCGCCGTCGAGCTCGTGTCCATGGGCCTGGTGCAGGTCGGCGCCGCCGTTCCGCCCGATATGGTCCTGGGCGGCATCGTGGCCGCTGCCTTTGCGTGCCTGACCGATGCTTCCGCCGAGACCGCCATGACGATCGCCATCCCGGTCGCCGTCCTGGGTCAGCTCCTCGGCATCGTGTTCCGTTCCATCATCGCCGCCCTTACCCATGTGGCAGATAGCGCGATCGATAACGGAAAGTTCAAGACCGCCTACCGCATGCACATCTGCGCCGGCTCCGGTCTGTACGCCGTCATGTACTTCCTGCCGATCTTCCTCGCCGTCTTTGTTGGCACCGACCTGGTTCAGGCCATCGTCAACATGGTTCCCGAGTGGCTGTCCACTGGTCTTAACGTTTCGACCAAGATCATGACCGCCTACGGCTTGGCCCTGCTGCTCACCATGATGATCAAGAAGGGTATGACTCCGTTCCTGTTCATCGGTTTCCTGCTCGCCGCTTACCTCAACCTGTCCGTCATCGCGGTCGCTCTGATCGGTGTGTGCCTGGCTGTCGTCTTCATGGGCTTCAAGTTCAACGGTTCCCATGCAGCCGCCGGTGTCGATTCCGACTACGATCCGCTCGAAGACGACGAAGACTAAGGAGGAACACACTATGGCAACCGCAACCAAGGACGTGTCCCTGAACAAGAAGGTCAGCCAGTTCTTCTGGCGCTCCTGGGCCATCCAGGCCTCTTGGAACTACGAGCGTCAGATGAACATGGGCTTCCTCTACGGCATGGTTCCCACGCTCGACCGCCTCTATCCGGACGAGTCCGACCCCAAGCAGCTCGCTGCTAAGAAAGAGGCTTACCACCGTCACATGGCGTTCTACAACTGCACCCCGCAGACGAGCGCCTTTATCCTGGGCCTCACCGCCTCCATGGAGGAGGAGTACGCCAAGGATCCCGAGAACTTCGATCCCGATTCGATCAACGCGGTCAAGACCTCCCTCATGGGTCCGCTTTCCGGCATCGGTGACTCCTTCTTCCAGGGCACCATCCGCGTTATCGCCTTTGGCCTGGGCGTTCAGCTGGCTCAGCAGGGCTCCATCATGGGCCCGATCCTGGCCATGCTCATCTCCATCGTCCCCTCTGTGCTGATTACTTGGTTCGCCGCCAAGATGGGCTATCAGGGCGGCCACGAGTACCTGAGCAAGCTTCAGGGCGGCGACCTCATGGAGAAGCTCATGTATGTCTGCGGCATCGTGGGTCTTATGTCCGTGGGCGGCATGATCGCCACGCTGATCGGCGCCACCACCCCGCTGCAGTTCGCTGAGGGCACCGTCGTTATCCAGGACATCCTGGACGGCATGATGCCCCAGATGATCTCCCTTGGCCTCACCGGCCTTATGTACTGGCTCATCAAGAAGAACGTCAACACCGGTTGGCTTCTCGTGATCGCCATCGTGGGCGGCATCGCCCTCTCCGCGGCCGGCATTCTGGCCTAGTCGCGACCAAGCGCCTAACCGCTTTCCCCCGGGGGCCTGCCTGGCATCCCATACCCCAGGCAGGCTTCCATCCCCAAAATGCGACAATGGGACAGTCCCCTTGTCGCATCCTCAACGGACCGGCGACTCGGTCCAAACCACGGTAACCCTGCGAGCGCCCGGCAATGTGGCGCCGCAAAAATCGAAAGGAATGTGTCAGATGTACGAGATCGACCTTAACCTCCCTAAGCAGATCGTCGCTGACGTCCTGTCCAACCACGAGATCCACAGTGTCGCCTTCGTCGGCTGCGGTGCTTCCATGTCCGACCTGTACCCCGCCAAGTACTTCCTGGCCAACAACACGGACAAGCTGAACGTTCAGATCTTCACCGCTAACGAGTTCAACTACGACACGCCTTCCTGGGTCAACGAGCACACCTTCGTGATCACCTGCTCCCTCGGTGGCTCCACGCCCGAGACCGTCGAGGCCAACAAGACCGCCAAGAAGCACAACTGCCCGGTCGTTTCCCTCACCAACAAGGCTGGCTCCGCTCTGACCGTCGACGCCGACCATGTCATCGTTCACGGCTTCCACGCCAACTACGCTGCCAAGTGTGAGAAGCCCGGCTATGCCATCGCTCTTGCTGTCGAGATCCTTCAGCAGACCGAGGGCTATGACCACTACGAGGACATGATCACCGGCCTCACCAACGTCTTCGATCTCTGCGAGAACGCCGCTCAGCACTGCAAGAAGCTCGCCAAGAAGTTCGCCGAGGACTTCAAGGACGACAAGATGATCTACTTCATGGCCTCCGGTGCCTCCGAGAAGATGGCTTATTCTCACGCTGCCTTCCTGTTCACCGAGATGCAGTGGATCGACGCCGCCGCCTACAACACCGGCGAGTACTTCCACGGCCCGTTCGAGGTTTCCACCGAGGGTAAGCCCTACGTCTTCTTCATGTCCGATGGCGCCACCCGTCCGATGGACGCCCGCGCCCTCACCTTCCTTGAGCGCATGGGCGCCAAGGTCGCTCTGATCGACTCCAAGGACTACGGCCTGGCCGACGCCGTACCCGCGAGCGTTGTCACCTACTTCAACCCGCTGCTGCACCTCGCCGTTATGCGCGAGTACGGCAACCAGATCGCCGAGGCCCGTCAGCACCCGCTGACCATGCGTCGCTACATGTGGAAGCTTTCCTACTAATCACAAGTAAGTAGACCTTACGGGTTGATTGAGAGGGGATGGGGTTTGCGCCCCGTCCCCTTTTTGCTTTGGGGGCGTGTCTGTCGCGTCATAAAAACCCCAGATAAAACCTACCAAAATAAACCTGTCCCTTTTTGGCAGGTGGGAGGAGATGCGTATGATTAAGGCAGTGCTGTTTGACATGGACGGCGTGCTGGTCGATACCGAGTGGTTCTACAACCGCCGCCGCGTGGCGTTTATGGAAGAGAAGGGGTTCCACTTTGACGAGATTCCCGATCTTTCGGGGTCTAACGAGCCGGCCATTTGGGAGGCGCTGGTGCCCGACGATGTTGAGCTGCGCGAGCGCCTGCGCGTGGAGTACAAGCAGGTCTACAGCCCGGACCACCCCGTTCCGTATGCCGAGCTGCTCAACGAGCAGACGGAGCCGGTGATGCGCGCACTGCACGAGCGCGGCGTGAAGTGTGCCATCGCGAGCTCGTCCTATCGCGAGTTGATCGACGAGCTGGTGGAGATTGCCGGTATCGCCGACGTGCTGGACTACACCATCAGCGGTCACGAGTGCAGTGCGTTTAAGCCCGACCCCGAGATCTACTTGCGTGCCATGGAGGCGCTGGGGGTGGAGCCTGCCGAGTGCCTGGTTATCGAGGACTCGCCTTTGGGGATCGAGGCTGGCAAGCGCTCCGGCGCCCGCGTCCTGGCGCTGCGTCCGCACGAGGGTGTCAACCTCGATCAATCGCGAGCCGATGCCGTTATCGATAATCTGACCGACATTTTGGCCGCTTTGTAGCGTCAATCCGCCGCGAGAAGCACTGATTCACGCGTCTTTTGCTGCGGATTGGCTTAATTTGTCATCTATTTGGATCCGTTTGGCTTCGATTCGGATTAAGTGAGTAGACTTTTTGGTGCAGGACGAGCACAAAGCGCATCTGCTCTAGTAAAACCGCAGGTCACAGGGGTGGCGGTTTTGGGCGTGCTCTGCAGGTCGCGTAAAGTCTACTCACTTGTAATTTGGGCCTTTGGTCGTGGGGTTGCTGGTCCCGCTTTGGTTGTCGAGAGAGGGTGAATTGAAGCGCCCCCGCACGCTCCATGCTACAATCGCGGACATACCCCACAACTACATCTGCCTTCGAAAGGAGCCTGCGTGGCGAACGCCATCGATCAGCTCACGGACCGAGTGCTCGTACTTGGCCGCCTCACCATCGTCCGCCGCGCTATTACTGCCGTGGCGGTCACGATTTCCGCCGTTCTCCAGACATTCCTGATCCAGGCGTTCATTCAGCCCGCCGACTTGCTTCCGAGCGGCCTCACCGGCGTTGCGGTCCTGCTCGATCGCGTTACCTCGCTGGGCGGCGTTCACATCGACATCTCGCTCGGCATGCTCGCGCTCAACATCCCCGTGGCGCTCCTATGTTGGAGCGGCATCAGCAAGCGCTTTGTCATCTTCTCGATGATGCAGGTCGTGCTCTCGTCGCTGTTCCTTAACATCTTTCACTTCGCTCCGTTTTTGGGCGACAAGATTATGCTCATCATTTTTGGCGGCGTGGTCTCGGGTCTGGGCGCTGCCATTGCGCTAAAGTCCGGCGCATCCACCGGCGGCACCGACTTTATCGCGCTGTGGGTCTCCAACCACACGGGCAAGACCATCTGGGGCGTCATCTTTGGTTTCAACTGCTTTATCCTGGCGATCTTTGGCTTTATGTTTGGCTGGGACAAGGCGGCGTATTCCATCGTGTTCCAGTTTATTTCAACCAAGACCATCGACAGTTTCTATCGTCGCTACGATCGCGTGACGCTGCAGATCACGACGCGTAAGGCAGACGAGGTCATGACTGCCTACGTAAACCATTTTCAGCACGGCATTAGCTGCGCCGAGGTCGTCGGCGGATATAGCCGCGAAAAGATGTACCTGCTGAACACCGTTGTCTCGACCTACGAGAGTCAGGACATTATCAAGCTGGTGTGCGACGTTGATCCCGGCGCCGTGATCAACGTGTTCCACACGCTCAACTTTGTGGGCGGCTGGTGGGGTGGTCATGTCGATGAGCCCATGCCCACGGCCGTTCCCGATCCCGACAAGCCCGCACGCATGGCCAGCAGGCAGGCGCGCCTCAGCGAACAGGACAGCCTGCAGCAGGACGACGGCAAGTAGGGTATTGGCATTTTGCCGGTCCTGCGCAACCCATCCGAACGAGCCCCCGAAAGCCCCGTTGCTTTCGAGAGGCTCTCGTTTGCCCATATAAAACCTACCAAAATGAAGCTGTCGCTTTTTGGTAGGGAGGGTGTATCGTTTTATCATTATGAGGTAATATGAAACTAGACGTTATATACGTATTAGTTATTTCGATATTTCGATAAGAGTGATTAGATATGCCTGCGCCCAAAAATGCACCGCTTTACCAGCAGATTTACGACGAAATCAAGGATGCGATCGAGAAAGGTGTTTATGCACCCAAGGAACGTATTCCGTCCGAGCTTGAGCTAGCCGAGCAGTACGACGTGAGCCGCATTACGGTGCGCCGCGCTGTCGAGGAGCTGTGCTCCGATGGCTACCTGGTTAAGCAGCAGGGCCGTGGCACCTTTGTCTCTACGCCGCACATCAACCGCCAGTTCCACGCCTCGACGCTGCAGACGTTTACCGCGCTGTGTGCCAACAACGGCATGAAGGCCGGTGCGCATGTGGTCGATCGCCAGATTGTTCCGGCGCGCCAAAACGAGATGGAGTTCTTTGGCCTGCAGAAGGATGCGCTGCTGCTGCATATCAAGCGCGTGCGTACAGCCGACGGCGAGCCCATCTTTGAGGAGAACATCTTTGTGCCGTTTGACGCCTACCGTGAGCTGTTGACGGCCGATCTTGAGGACAAGTCGATTTTTGCCGAGGTCGAGCGTGTTGGCGGAATCCCGATTGTCTCGGTTGGCTACCGCACGGTCGAGGCCGTTCGTGCCAATACCGAGCAGGCGGCCGAGCTGGGCATTGCTCCGCACGATCCGCTGCTCAACCTGCGTGCCGGCTTTACCGGCCCCAATGGCGAGCCGGTCCTGATGGGTAAGCAGTACTACGTGGGATCGCGCTACGTTATGGTCATGTAAGTTACGCGGTTTTACCAAACCGCGTAACGGCTCGACGCTGCAAGCCCGCCAGAGCGGCAATCTGCCTTTCAACTTCGGCGGCATGACCAGGAAGGTCAATGCCGCCTCGTTTCAAGGCACCTTGCTCGCTCTGGCGGGCTTTCGCTGACTTCGCCAAAACATCGGCGTTGCCGGGCCGGCACTTGGGGACGTTCCTTTTCTGCCGGCACCTGGGGACACTCCTTAGCCGTTGGGGGCGTTCTTAAACGACTAGTCTGAGCGGCGGCCGTGTGCTGCTGTCCGCGTGGCGGCGTATAATCGGCGGCAGATGACTTGAACGTTAGGAAACCATGACCGATAGCATGCAGCAGATGGCGCTCGACACGCTCGGCGCCTATTTTGGCTACACCTCGTTTCGCCCGGGACAGGACCGCATGGTCGATGCGATCCTTGCCGGTCGTGATGCGCTGGGTGTTATGCCCACGGGCGCCGGCAAGTCCATTTGCTACCAGGTGCCCGCGCTCATGCTGCCCGGCATCACCTTTGTGGTGAGTCCGCTGCTGTCGCTTATGGAGGACCAGACCCGTGCGTTGCTCGCGGCGGGTGCGCGACCCAGCTATCTCAACTCCAGCCTTACTCCGGCCCAGCAAAACACCGTACTCAAGCGGGCGCGCGAGGGCCGCTACCAGCTTATGTACGTGGCGCCCGAGCGCTTGCTCGAGCCGCGCTTTTTAGCCTTTGCGCAGGAGGCCGCGGCGGACGGCGGCATTGGCGTGCCGCTCGTGGCCATTGACGAGGCCCACTGCGTGAGCCAATGGGGCCAGGATTTCCGCCCCGCCTATCTGCAGATTCGCGAGTTCATCGATTCCCTGCCGCAGCGCCCCATCGTGGCGGCCTTTACCGCTACGGCAACCGAGCGCGTGCGTGCGGACATTCAGCAAATGCTCGGCCTGCAAAACCCCGCGACGGTGGTGACGGGCTTCGATCGCAAGAACCTCTACTTTGGCTGCGAGGAGATGGGCGACAAGGCCAAGGCCGCGTGGGTGCGCGACTATGTGATTGCGCATTCGAGCGAGAGCGGCATCGTGTATTGCTCGACCCGCAAGACGGTCGATGCGCTGGCAGGCGAGCTTGCCGAAGCGCTGGGCCCCAGCGGCATTCGTGTTGGCCGATACCATGCCGGCATGGGTAACGACGCCCGCCGCCAAAGCCAGCGCGCCTTTATCGACGACGACATCCAGGTGATGGTTGCCACCAACGCCTTTGGCATGGGCATCGACAAGCCCAACGTGCGCTACGTGATCCACAACAACGTGCCCGAGAGCATCGAGGCCTACTATCAGGAGGCGGGCCGCGCCGGTCGCGACGGCGACCCGGCCAGCTGCCACTTGCTGTGGAACGGCAACGATTTTCGCATGCGCCGCTTTCTGATCGACCGCGGCGATGCTGCCGATGAGGCGCTCGACGACGAGCAGCGCGCATGGGCGCTCCAGAATCGATATCGCCTGCTCAGCCAGATGGAGGGCTACTGCAATACCACCGGCTGCCTGCGCGAATACATGCTGCGCTACTTTGGCGACGAGGCCGCGGCCGAGCATGCTGCCGCGGCTGGTGCGGGCAGCACCGCCACGGACGACGCCGAGGGCTGCGGCAACTGCAGCAACTGCCTCACGCAGTTCGATGTCGAGGACGTCACCGATATGGCCCGCGCCGCCGTGCGCTATGTGGCCACGCGCCCCATGCGCTTTGGCAAATCGCTGGTCGCCGACGTGCTCCACGGCGGCGACACCGAGCGCATTCGCCAGATGCATCTGGACGAGGACCGCGGCTACGGTGAGCTGTCGAGCGAATCGGTCGGGCGCATCAAGGACATCATCGGCCAGCTGTGCGGCCGCGGTTATCTGGCTACCTCGCAGGGACAGTACCCGGTCGTGGGGCTGGGCCCGCGTGCCGCCGAGGTCGAGGATGAGGCGTTCGCCTTTACCGTTAAGCGTCGCGCGTCCAAGCGCAAGGCCTCGGCCCGCGCCCGCCGTGCGGTGGATCTGCTGCGCGAGGAGGCCGAGCTGGATCAGCGCCCGCGCGTGGGTGACGATGCCGAGCTGTTCGAGCGCCTGCGTGCCCTGCGCAAGGAGATTTCGACCGAGCTGGAGATGGCGCCGTACATGGTCTTCTCCGACAAGGCCCTGCGCGGCCTGTGCCGTCTGCGCCCCCAGACGCGCGACGAGCTGATTCAGGTCAACGGCATTGGCGAGAAAAAGGCCGACGCCTTTGGCGAGCAGTTTATGACGGCGATCGAAGAGTTTGAGTCCGAGCATGCGCGGGATGGAGCGTAACGATGGCATTCGACGATAAAACCGAGCGCACTGAGGTATCCGCCGTGCCGCTGTACCAGCAGGTTATGGACGACCTAAAGGGCGAGATCGCGCGCGGCGTGTACGCATCCGGCTCGCGCATTCCTTCCGAGATGGAGCTCGCGAAGTCCTACGGCGTGGGACGCATCACCGTGCGCCGCGCCATCGAGGAGCTGTCGCGCGCGGGGTATCTCAACCGCCAGCAGGGGAGGGGCACGTTTGTGTGCGCGCCCAAGCTCAAGCGCAAGATTGTCCAAAAGGGTGACGTTCAGAGCTTTTCCGAGGGTTGCGCTGCCAACGACATGGTGGCCGGAGCACACCTGGTGTCGCGCACGGTGGTTGCGGCGACGCGCGAGGACGCGGCGTTTTTTGGGGTGGAACCCGGCTGCGAGCTCATCGTTGTCGAGCGCGTGCGCACGGCAGACGGCGTGCCCGTCATGCTCGAGAACAACGCCTTTGTGCTGGCCGACCATCCCTACCTGCAGACGCTTGCCGACAAGGACCTCACGGACAATTCCATTTTTGCACTCGTTGCCGAGCATTCGGGCCGCGCGCCGCTCAAGTCCGACCCTTGTACCGTGGAGATTGCGCTTGCCGATGTTCAGGCGGCCTCACTGCTGGAGGTGCCGGTCGGCGAGCCGCTGTTTTATATGGAGGCGTACTTTACCGATGAGGACGAGCGGCCCTTGCTGCTCGGACGCCAAAAGATCGTGGGCTCGCGCTACGTGTTCGACATCTAACGTCCACAGATAGAACAACATGGAACAAATTTGTCGCAATGGCTTCCACCGTGGCTGCTTGCGTGGTATATATAGAACAACATAGAATGACAGCAGGTACGAGCAGCCGTCGCCAAAAGCCGCCACACAAGGAGGAACATCAGCATGAACGCACGTGATCTGATTCAGGAAATTATCGAGCGCAAGGGCAAGGTCGAGAACGTCTTTTGGATTGCCTGCGGCGGTTCGATGATCGACCTCATGCCGGCTAACGAACTGCTCAAGCGCGAGGCCACCACGTTTGCCTCGACGGTCTACACGGCGCGCGAGTTTTGCCTGATGGCTCCCAAGAGTCTTGGCGAGAAGTCGCTCGTCGTTGCCTGCAGCCACAGCGGTAACACGCAGGAGGTCGTCGACGGCTGCGAGATGGCGTTGGCTGCCGGCGCCGAGGTCGTCGCCCTCACCGACTGCGAGGGCTCCAAGATTGATAACGGCAAGTGGACCACCTGGGTCTATCCGTGGGGTGAAGGCGTGCCGCAGGCCGAGGTTCCGCAAGGCATCGGCGTCCTGATGGCTGCCGAGCTGCTCGACCAGCAGGAGGGTTACGAGGCACTCGCCGACATGTACGCCGGCCTTAAGCAGATGGATGCCCTGCTGCCCGCTGCCCGCGAGAAAGTCAACGCCGAGCTGGGCGATCGCTTTGCCGAGCTCTGCCAGCAGCATAAGTTCTTCTACATCCTGGGATCCGGCCCCAACTTTAGCCAGACCTACGCCATGGCGATCTGCTCGCTCATGGAGATGCAATGGCAGCACTGCTGCTACATCCACTCCGGCGAGTATTTCCACGGCCCGTTCGAGGCCACCGAGCCCGGCGTGTTCTACTTTGTGCAGCTTGGATCGGGCGAGTGCCGCCCCATGGAGGAGCGCGCGCTGGCGTTCCTCAACACGCACACCGATACGGTCATGGTGCTCGATGCGATCGAGTACGGCGTGGGCGAGGTGCCCGCCAGCGTGCGTTCGTTCCTGGAGCCGATCTTCTTCTATGCGATGAGCTGCGAGCTGCGTGCCGCTCGCGGCAAGGTGTTCAACCACAGCCCCGAGGTTCGTCGCTACATGGGCATCGAGCAGTACTAGGTAACGGGAAAAGCATTCGCCTTCGATCCGCGAGCGTGTCGCGTGAGCCAAAAAGCGGGCCGTGCCGGGGATTTCCTGCACGGCCCGCTTAGTATCGCGCTTAGATTCGCAAGGTTGCGGCGGCCGGCGGCCTACTTCGCGTCGTATGCCTCGGCGTCCCACCAGTCGAGCTGGGCGATGTTATCGCGGATGTGCTGACAGCTCTTGTGGAAGCCCTCGAGCTCATACTCGGAAAGGTCGAGCGTGTAGACCTCCTCGACGCCCTCGGCACCGATCACGCACGGCAGGGAGGTAAAGATGCCCTCCTCGCCATACTGGCCGGTCATAAGCGTAGAGACCGAAAGTACGGCGTGCTCGTTGTGCAGCACGGCAGCGCAGACGCGCGCGGCGGAGTTGGCGACGGCGTACTCGGTGCACTGCTTGCCCTGGTAGGTCACATAGCCGCCCTTACGCGCGAGCTCTTCGACCTCCATGTGGTCGAAGGCGTACTTGTCGGGGTTTTCGGCCTGAAGCTCGTTGAGGCTCTTGCCGGCGATGGTCGCGGCCTTAAAGGCGGCCAGCTGGCTAAAGCCGTGCTCGCCGATCATGTAGGCGTCGATGGACTTGGGGCTCACGCCGACCTTCTTGGAGATCTCGGTGCGCAGGCGGGCGGAGTCCAGGCCGCAGCCCGAGCCTATGATCTTCTTGGGATCGTAGCCGGTCAGGTGCCACAGCTCGGTGCACACGACGTCGCAGGGGTTGGAGATGCTTACGAAGATGCCGTCAAAGCCGGTGTCGACGATGCGCTTGGCAAAGGTGCGGGCGGCGTCGGTGGTAAAGAACAGCTCACCGTCGCGGTTGCCGGCGGCCAGCGCGACCTTGCCGGCAGCGTTGACGATGACATCGCAGCAGGCCAGCTCCTCGTAGTGGTCGTAGCAGTTGACGATCTTGGTGTTGTACGGGACAAACGAAAGGGAGTCGCGCAGGTCCTGAACCTCGGACGTCACCTTGGCCTCGTTGATATCGCACAGGTACAGCTCATCGGCAATGCCCTGCATGAGCAGGCTGTTGGCGACATGTGCTCCTACGTGGCCCTGGCCGACCACACCGATCTTACGCGTCTGGTACATATATGTATCCTTTCGGCCGAGTTTTTCGCGTCGAACCATTGTAGCGTCCAGCTGCCACTTTGCTAGACTAAAGCGCCGTAGATTTTTGGGACATGCCTTAATCTCTACTTTTGGAGTGATTTGGGCCGCTGACGGCATCGCTGGGCGATGCACTCGCGCGGATGGGGCCGGTCGTTGTACCATAGCTGCAACTGACTCGTAAGGAGCATCCATGCCCATTCGCATCCCCGACGCCCTCCCTGCCGCCGCGCAGCTCGAGAGCGAGAACATCTTTGTCATGACCGAGTACCGCGCGCTGCACCAGGACATCCGTCCACTGCGCGTGCTCATTCTCAACCTCATGCCCACCAAGATTGCCACCGAGACGCAGATCATGCGCAAGCTCTCCAACACGCCGCTGCAGGTGGAGGTGGACCTGCTGCGCACCAAGACGCACGAGGCCACGCACGTGAGCGCCGGCCACTTGGAGACGTTCTACCGCACGTTCGACGACATCCGCGACATCCACTACGACGGCCTGATCATCACGGGCGCGCCGGTGGAGCAGATGCCGTTCGAAGAGGTCGACTACTGGCCCGAGCTCTGCCAGATCATGGATTGGTCCACCACGCACGTGCACTCTACGCTGCACATTTGTTGGGGCGCGCAGGCTGGCCTGTACCATCATTACGGTATCCAGAAGTACGACCTGCCGGCAAAGGCGAGCGGTGTGTTCGAGCATTATCTGGTGAAGCCGCAAAGCCCGCTGGTCCGCGGCTTCGACGACCGTTTCTATGCCGTGCATTCGCGCAACACCGATGTGCGCCGCGAGGACGTGGAGGCCGAGCCGCAGCTTGAGGTCGTGGCCGTGTCCGACGAGGTGGGCTTGTACATCGTCAAGTCGACCGACAGCCGCCGCTTCTTTGTCTTTGGCCATCCCGAGTACGATACCGACACGTTGCGCTTGGAGTACGAGCGCGACGTGAAGCGCGGGCTCAACCCCCAGGTGCCGGCGCATTACTTCCCGGGTGACGACCCCTCCGCCGAGCCGCGCAACGTCTGGCGCAGCCAGGCTCAGCTGCTCTACACCAACTGGCTCAACTACTACGTCTACCAGACCACGCCCTACGACCTGGCCCGCGCCGGCGAGGAGCACTAGGCTACGGCTGCTGCTGTGCCGGCGGCGTGACGAGCGTGGATATCCGGACGGACGAGCGTGGATTTTCGGACATTTACAAATCGAGCGTGGATAATCTCCCACTTTTGGCTTGAAACTAGGCTCAAAACGGGAGATTATCCACGCTCATTTTTTAGGCATGTAGATGCCGATGGCTCGGCTAAGCGACGGTGCGTGCAGAGGCAAAGTCGCATTTGGCGTAGTCTTGAATCTCGACGGGTTTTTCTTTCTGATAATCCGATGGACCAAGGCCTCAAAATGTGGAGACAGGGACCTCTCGACAACCGCCCTACCTGCAGATATAAGACATCAGCCTAAAACGTCCAAAACCGTCAAGCATTTGGTCAGCGCCTGGACGGTATTTGGTCAGACTTCGCATGAAACCGTCTGGTACGTTTGCGCCGTTCCAAGATTTGGGAGGCGACATGGGAAACATGACGGCGAATCAAAGGCTTGCAAGTCACATTAAAACATGCGAACAGCAGATGAGCTGCGTGTACGCGCGCACGGCGGCGGAGGCAAAGCAGATTCAGCGGCGGGCGGAGGCGGGAAGCCTCGAAGCGGTCATGCCGGGGCTGTATGCGCGTCCGGAATACTGGTCCGAGCTCAAGTTTCGGCAGCGTTATCTGCATCGGGTGCGGGCGCTTGCGCAAAAGCACCCCGACTGGACATTTTGCTCCTATACGGCGGCTGTTATCTATGGCCTTTCGGTTTCGCATGCCAATTTGACGCACATCCATATCGCCGCGATGCCGCCCCAATCGACGACGCCGGGCTCTCAGGTCATTCGTCATCGCTATGCTCGTCAAACACGGGCCACCCAGATGGATATCGCCGTAACCGATATCGATCAAACGATTACGGATTGCTTGGTCGATGCATCGTTTGTCGAGGGACTGATCATCGCGGATTCGGCGCTCCATGAGCAACTTTTGTCGAAGGAGCATCTCGTTGAGACTGTCGACAAGCTTGGCCTGAATCGTCGCGGTGTTGTGACGGCGCGCAGGGTTGCACGATGTGCCGATGGGCTGTCGGAAAGCGGCGGCGAGTCCAAGGCGCGTGCCCTGATGATCGAGCGCGGCTGGCAGACGCCGGAGTTGCAAGTTGAGCTGTTCGACCCGGTTGAGCCGGGACGACCGTATCGCGTCGACTACTTGTGGCGCGTGGGCGACCGGCTGATTATCGGGGAGTTCGACGGATTTGTTAAAAGCGAGAAGGCGGCGGAGGAGGGCAAGCTCGCGAAGACGCAGTTCGATGAGCGCCAGCGCGAGTCGAGGCTTTCGCTGCTTGATAACTGCAAGATCGTGCGCTTGTGCTGGGATGATCTAAGGGATCCGACAAAGTTCGATCGCAAGCTCAAGGTCGCCGGCGTGCCGCGTGCGTGCTGAGGCAGTTGCAGAGCGTTTGGCTGCACAAGCGTGGAAAATCGGACGGACGAGCGTGGATTTTCGGACGCTTGTTGAATGAGCGTGGATAATCTCCCGTTTTTAGCTCGTAAGGGGGCTCAAAGTGGGAGATTTTCCACGCTCATCTTGCGGGTGCGATACAGCGGCGGCTAGGCGCTGACGATGTGGGACAGCAGCAGGTCGTGCGCATCGGTGGGAACGTGGTCGACGCGTTGCTCGTCAAAGGCGATGCCGACGACCTGGCATGTTGCCGATAGCGTGGGCAGGTAGCGGTCGTAGCAGCCGCCGCCGTAGCCCAGACGCGCGCCGGTGCGGTCGAAAGCCACGAGCGGCACGATAATCATGTCGAGAGCCTTGGCGGGCACGATGGGGAAGTGGTCGCTGTCGACGTCCGTGGCTGCGAAGGCCCGCGTAGGGTGGGCGATAAACGGGGTCTCGGACGCATCGCCGGCAGAGACTGCTCGCATGCACATGCGCTGGCCACAAGCCATGGCGTCTGTTGCCGAGAGCATGCACGGATAGGCCACGCGCCAGCCACGCGCGGCGGCCGCAGCGGCAAACGCGGCGGGGTCGACCTCAGAACCCATGGCGGCATAGACGGCAACGGTGCGTTGGCCCGTAGTGCCGCTGGACTCCATCAGCTCAACAAGCCGCGCGCATACAACAGCGGACTTTGCCGCCCGCACATCCAAATCAAGAGCATCGCGCCGAGCAATCACCGCCCGCCGCAACTTAGCCTTGTCCATCCCAGCCTCCTCTAGCAAACCTGTAAATTAGGGACAGGTTTATTTTGGCAGGTTTTATCTGGGCAAACACCCAAACCACCACACAAACCATCGCAAGGGGCAGTTCATGGACACCTTCGTGGGTCTTGACGAAGAGCGGGTGTTCGCGGCGGTTTGTCTCGATCTGTAACAGTAACTCGGCAAAATCGGACCTAGATGTTACAGATTGAGACAAAGGGCCGGCGTCATCCGGAAACGTCTCGATCTGTAACATCTGGAGCCGATATTGCCGTCTTGGCGTTACAGATTGAGACAAACCGACAGACTGCGGCAAAAGAAAAGGTAGATTTTCAGGCATGTCCCAAAAATCTACCTTTGTGGTTAGCCCAGCAGGTCGATGACGGTAAAGCCGGCGTTGCTCTTGGCGATGACGTCTCGGCCGCCAAAGACGCAGGTGGGCGACTCGGCTGCGATGCGCGTCACGTCGGCGCCGAGCGAGCGAAGCTCACCGGGCGTGGCGGCGAGCATCTGGGCGCGGCGCTCCTCGCGTGCGTGCGGATCGAGCCCGGCCAGGTAGGTCGTGTTGCGGCGCTTGGTGAGCGCGTAGGGCTTTACCGGCGCGTCCATGCCGCTCACACAGCTCACGATAAAGCCCTCAAAGGCGGCCTCGTCGGGCTCAAAGCTGCCGAGCCATGCGCCCGCGCGTTCCACGCGCTCAATCGAAGGATCGACCGCCGGGTCGCGGTAGGTGTAGAACGCCGCCTGGCGCTCGCCGGCAGCGCGGAATCCGCAGCCGTACGCACCGCCCTTCACGCGGATCTCGTTCCACAGGTAGTCGTAGGAGAGCGCGTTGGCGGCAACCGCCCAGGCGCCCGTCACGTCGATGCCCAGGCGACGCGGGTCGCACGCGCGCGCCGCAAAACAGATGTCGCTGGGGATGACGAAAGCCTCGTGACGGTCGCGCGGCGTCGGCACCACGAGCGCGTTGCGGCCGGCATCGGCGCCGTCGCCCGCGCCAAGCCCCAGGTCGCCCGCAGCATCCCAGTACGCGTCAAAGTCCTCGTCGCTGCCGGTAAAGCTCGCCATGCAGCCATTGGCCACAAAGATGCGGTCTGCCAGCGCGGCAAGCTTGGCGCGCAGGTCGTCCAGTCGCTCGTCAAAGTGCTCGAGCAGATCGCGCAGGAACAGGTAGAAGTCCACGCCCGAAAGCTGCTCGCGCACCACGGCCGAAGGCGAGCTGTAGCTCATCGCGCGACCCAGCGCCGCCGAGTGGCCGTTGTTGATAAAGCCCTGCTCAAGCCCAATGCGAATCTGCGTGAGCACGTCGCGCACGCGGTCGGCGTCAGCATCGAGCAACAGCGTGCTCGACCACACCTCGCGCGGCAGGCTCGCCAGCGCGTCGATCTTTTCGGACAGGGCGCCGGCGCTCACCAGCAGGTAGGGGCGCACGCCGTCCACGTCGGGCTGCGTCATGACCTCGGTCGTAAAGCTCAAAAAGCCCAGCTTGCCGGCGAGCAGGTTGTCGAGTTCCTCGGCCGAATGCTCGCGCGTAGGCAGCTGCTTGAGTAGGCGGCAGAGCAGCGTTACGTAGGGCAGGTCCTCAAATGCGACGCAGCTCAGGTCGAAATACTGCATGGCGTAGGCCAGACGGTTGGTGGGGATGCCGTGGCGCAGGCAGGGGATAGGCGCAGTCGTATCCACGACCAGCGGCGGCTCGGGGCGCGCCTCGCCAATGTCGGACACGCGCAGGCGCGGCAGCGTGGCCTTGTCCTCGGGCGTGTCCTCGGCCTCCTGCGCGGCACGCAGCACGGCCGTGCGCTCGATCACGTCGGCCAGCTCGGCATCGGTCATGGCGTCGCGCTTGGCTGCCAGCTCGGCGGCCTCGGCGCCCTCCGCACCCTCGGCAGCGTCTACCGGAACCAGCTCGACCAGCGCCATGTGGTCGTTCTCCAGCACGAGCTCGCGCAGCAGGTCCTCAAAGTAGCTACCGTTCAGCTCGCCGCGCAGCTCCTCGTACACCGGGCCATACTTGAGCGCCAGCGTCGCGGCGTCGTCATCGTAGAGCCACGTGCTCAGCGCGTCGCACGCAATGGCTACGCCGTCGGCGATGCCATAGTCGCGCTGGCGCAGGTCGTACTCGTTGCTGCTGATGATGGCCTCCAGGCGCTCGCGCGGAACGCCATGCTCGCACAGGTCGCGGCAGGCGTCCTGGAACATGCGACGCAGCTCGCGCGCCACGCCGGGCTGCGCGTTTTGCAGCATGATGAGCTCGTAGGGCTGCAGGCTCTCGGCCGCGGTGTAGCTCACCACGTTGCCGCCCAGGCCGGCGGCCAGAATGGCTTTCTTAACCGGTGCTTCGTTGGAGCCCAGCAGTGCCTCGAACAGAATATCTGCCGCGATCGTGCGCTTGCGGTCGAGTGCGCTGCCCAGCACCAGACCCAGGCCCACCAGGGCGTTCTCGGGTGTGGTGGCCATCTCGACGCGCTCATACTCGCAGGTCACGGGCGCCTGCACGCCAAGCGGATTGGGCGCCAGCGTGGACGGGTCCTCGCCGGCGGCGACGGCTGCGTCCATGCGGCGGCTTGCAGCGCTCGGCTGCGACAGATAGCGCTCGTCCAAAAAGGCCAGCGCGCGGTCCACGTCCAGGTCGCCGTAGAGCGTGATGTAGGAGTTGGAAGGATTGTAGTGGCGCGCGTGCGTATCCAGAAACTGCTCGTAGGTGAGCGCGGGAATCGCGCGTGGGTCGCCGCCGCTCTCGTGCGCATAGGCGGTGTCGGGATAGAGTGCGGCGTTAACAGCATCGTCCAGCACGCTCATGGGGTCGGACAGCGCGCCCTTCATTTCGTTGAACACCACGCCGTTATAGCGCAGCGTGCCCTCGCGCAGGCTGGCGGCGCTGCCTTCGCCCTCGGCGCCCTCCGGCAGGTCCAGCTCGTAGTGCCAGCCCTCCTGCTCAAAAATGGTGGGCTTGGTATAGATGGCCGGGTTGAACACCGCGTCCAGGTACACGTCCATCAGGTTGTACAGATCCTGCTCGTTGGTGGTGGCAACGGGGTAGATGGTTTTGTCGGGGTAGGTCATGGCGTTGAGGAACGTCTGCATGGAGCTCTTGATCAGATCGACGAATGGCTCCTTGACGGGGAACTTGGCCGATCCGCACAGCACCGAGTGCTCAAGAATATGGAACACGCCGGTGGAATCGGCCGGCGGCGTCTTAAAGCCAATGGCAAAGGCCTTGTTTTCGTCGTCGCACGCCAGGTACAGCAGGCGAGCGCCCGAGGCAGTGTGGCGCAGCACGTAGGCGTCCGAGTCGAGCTCGGGCACGGTCTCGCAGCGCTCGACGGCAAAGCCGTGGCAGGTGGTGCCGGGCACCAGCAGCGCGGCAGCAGCGGCGCGCGGGTCGGTTGAGGTGGTGGGCATATGCAGCCTCCTTTGACGCCCCAGCGGGGGCGAATCGAGTCGAATCCTCGTGAGTATACCCATATGGGGCCGCGGCTCTGCGGCGAACTGAAGACGATGTGGGTGGACTAGCCTAGCTAGGTTGATAACGAATGCCGCGGGTAGCCGCTGCACCCCGCTAAAGTGAAATAACACCCCGTTTACCGAATCATTTAGGAAATATATGGACTCCTAAAAAATTCTAATATGATATAAGACATCTATCTATAAACTGCTGATTCCTTGCAAAGGTATGGTTGATATGGTTGAAGCAAATAGCGTTGTCCCCCTGTACAAACAGATTGTCCGTGCGCTTTCTGATTCGATCGCCAACGGCACGTACCGCCCGGGAGATAAGCTCCCGACCGAGGCGGAGCTCATCGAGCAATTTGGCGTGAGCCGAATAACGGTTCGCTCCGCAATTAAAGAAATGGAAGATGCTGGGCTTGTTGAGAGGGCCCGCGGCAAGGGCACGTTCGTTTCGTCGGACACACAGATGTATGCCGCGGACGACCGTGAGAGCTTTACCCATTCGTGCCAGCTTGCGGGCAAGCAGGCGTCTACCAGGGTTCTCGCAATGGGCTGGGACTTCCCAAGCCTGCGAGACGCGAAGTTCCTGGGCGTAGACGATACCCAAAAGGTATTGCGTAGTCGTCGTCTGCGCCTTGTGGATGACAAGCCGACGATGCTGGAAACCAATAGCTATTCCGCTGCGCTTTCTTTTTTGGAGCATGAGTCCCTCGAGGATTCGCTGATGGCGGTACTCGATCGCCAGGGGATCAAGATGGGCCCCAACACGCGTACGCTCGAGGTCTGCTATGCGAGCGAGCTCGAGGCGGCATACCTTAACGTGGAGCTGGATTCTCCGCTGCTTCTGTTTGTCGACAGGCGCTATGCACCAAGCGGCGAGCCGCTTTTCATCTCCCGTCAGGTGTACTGCACCGAGCGACTGAAGTTCTATTTGTAAATTAGAGATAGATTGGTCAATTTACCGACCAATTGCTACCGTTCGCGGATTTGGAAAATAGACACACCGCGTAGGGTAGATTGCTAATATACTTTGTTATGACAATATAGTACGTCTTATTGATATTGGAGAACTATGAATAAGATATTGCTAGCGAGTCATGGTTATCTCGCCCAAGGTATGAAGAGCTCTCTCGAGATCCTGATGGGCGCCAACGACCGAATCGAGTGTCTGTGCGCCTATGTCGATGACGACACGAGGGATGTCGCAGCGCTTATCGATGCTTGGATGGAGTCGAAGGACCCTGCCGACTCTTGGTTTGTCGTGACTGACATCTTTGGCGGCTCTGTAAACAACGAATTCATTCAGAGGCAGACCGCCGGATCGTTTACGTTGATCACCGGAATGAACTTGCCGCTGCTGGTGGAAATGGCTACACAGCTGGACTCCCTGGATGCGGACAAGGCCAAAGCTGCGGTCGAGGGATCACGTTCGTTTATCATGCTTTGTGAGGCGGCGGACATGCTTGCCGATGTCGAAGAAGAAGAGTTCTAGTTAGTTCTGGTTCGAGCCCTAGCTAAGGGCCACGCCTGTCATTACCTTTATTACGTGCGGAGATGATTACGATGATTAAGCTTACGAGAGTTGATTACCGATTGATTCACGGCCAGGTCGCCATGTCTTGGACACATGCGCTGGATGTCGATTGCATCCTGTGTGCCAGCGACGCCGTGGCAAAAGACGACATGAGAAAAGCCGCATTGAGGCTAGCTCGTCCCAACGGCGTGAAGCTCGTCATAAAAGACGTAAACGCTGCTATCGAGGCGCTCAACAGCGGCGTCACCGACAAGTATTCGCTGTTTATCATTGTCGAGACGATCGAGGATGCCTATCGCCTTGCTAAGGGTTGCAAAGACATCAAGGAGATCAATCTGGGCGGAACTCGAAAGTCTCCCGAGACCACGCTTCATCCGACCCCAGCGATCTTTGCGACCGAAACCGATGCCGAGCATATCCAAGAGCTTGTCAACGATGGCGTGGTTATCGAAATCCGTCAGGTTCCCAATGACTCAAAGGTACTTGCCAAGGACGTTTTCTAGCTGAAAACATGCCATTGTCTAGCATTTATTAACCAGGTCCTCCTTTCTTAAGCCCGTCGATCATTTAATCGGCGGGCTTTTTATTAAAGAAAAATCAAAAAAAATCTGAAATAGCTCTTGCATAGTTAGTTATATAAAGTATTATAACGTCATGGGATGAATGAAGGGTTCATCCAAGTGAGTTAGGAGTAAGGGATGTTCAATTTCGATGAGCCTCGTTACGAGAAGGTTGTGAGCGATGCCCTCGCTCTCCGTCCTCAGATTGAGGCTGCCGTGGACAAGGTCTGCGAGCAGGGTTATTCCAACATCTTCTTCATCGGCTGCGGTGGCACCTGGGCCCACACGCTCCCGATGAAGTATTGGGTCGAGACCACCACGGCCGACGTCGACGTCCACTGCGAGATTGCCGCTGAGTTCCTCGCATGCCCGCCCAAGACCTTCAACAAGGACTCGGTCTGCGTCTTCTCCACCCGTACCGGCACCACCCCCGAGATCATCGAGGCCGCCAAGTTCTGCCAGGAGCAGGGTGCCCGCACGCTGATGTATGTCTCCAACGACAACACCCCGGCCACCGAGTACGCCGATTACAAGTTCTTCAGCTTCGCCGAGGACGACGTTCTGTGCGAGGCCATCTACACCTACCAGATCACGCTGGTCGCCCGCTTCCTCAAGAACGCCGGCGCCTTCCCCAAGTACGACACCTTCATGGAGGAGTTCGGCAACATCGCCCCGTACCTCATCAAGGCCAAGGACGCTCAGGACGAGCGCTGCGCCGCCATGGCCGAGGACTTCAAGGACACCGACTACCACATGGTGATCGGCTCCGGCATGCTCTGGGGTGAGGCCTACGACTACGCTATGTGCATCCTCGAGGAGATGCAGTGGATCAAGACCAAGTCCATCCACGCCGCCGAGTTCTTCCACGGCACCATCGAGCTGTGCGAGGAGGGCACGAGCCTCATCATGCTCTACGGCGAGGACGACACCCGTAAGCTCATGGACCGCGTGGACAACTTCACTCATATGCTCGCTGACGAGAAGGGCGTCCATGTCCGCGTGAACAAGTTCGACACCGCCGAGGTCGAGCTGCCGTTCAGCGACCCCGAGTTCCGCAAGATCGTCTCCCCGATGGTCACCTACACCATCACCGAGCGTCTGAGCTGCCATCTCGAGCACGTCCGTAACCACCCGCTCACCACGCGTCGTTACTATCACCAGATGAACTACTAATCCTCTCAAATTGCTGCGGTTGTCTGCAGGCGAGCTGCGCAGAATGCCTCGCCTGCAGACCTGTTTCTGGGGTTGATCGAAATGGTTGTCCAGTATCTTCTAGTTGCACTGGTCGCATTTATTGCGTCCATGGACGAGCAATTATTTGGCATTACGATGCTTGGTCGTCCGCTGTTTACGAGCCTGTTCGTTGGCTTGATCCTTGGCGATGTCCAGCAGGGCGTTATCGTCGGCGCTGCTTTGGAGTCCATGTTCATGGGCGCCATCATGGTCGGCGCGCCGGTTCCTCCCGAGGTCTATGCCTCCGGCGTGCTTGGCTGCGCGTTTGCCGTCATTACGGGTACGGGCACGGCAACTGCCGTCGCGCTCGCCCTTCCCGTCTCCGTCTTCCTTCAGGTGTGGCGCAACTTCTGCTACGCCGTTCCGGGTGCCTTTGCCTGCAAGAAGATTGAGACCGCTCTGGCAAATCGCGATCTTGCCAAGGCGAACCTGTACCATCTGACCGTCGTGCCGCTGTCGATTGGCATTCCGTCTGCACTGCTGGTGTTTTGCTCGCTGTTCTTTGGTGCCGACCTCATCAACAATGCGCTCAACGCGATTCCGCAGTTTGTGATGGACGGCCTCAACGTTGCATCCGGCGTCATGGTCTGCATCGGCTTCGCACTTCTTATTAGGACCATGGGCGACAACAAGCTTCTTCCCTGGCTGTTCCTGGGATTCATTATGGTCATCTACCTCAAGATGGACGTTGTCGGTGTTGCCGCTGCCGCTATCTGCGTCGCGCTGCTCCTGGCCTTCCGCGAGGGCTCGGCCGGTCCGCAGGCGGTTGCCGAGGATGAAGAGGAGGACTTCTAATGGCTACCCAGAACACCGACCTCAAAGAGGCCAAGAAGGACGCGATTATGAGCCCCGATATGTATCGGAGCATGTTCCTTCGCCAGTTTACGAGCCAGTGCTCGCAGTCGTACGACAAGA
The DNA here is from genome assembly GCA_902466855.1 of uncultured Collinsella sp. GTDB lineage: Bacteria > Actinomycetota > Coriobacteriia > Coriobacteriales > Coriobacteriaceae > Collinsella. Next base: position 44,726 of record CABQSP010000001.1, read on the forward strand.
TGATGGCAATGGGCTTCATGTACACCATTCAGAAGCCCCTGCGAAAGATCTATCCCAACGACGACGATTACTATGCGGCGCTCGATCGCCATACCGAGTTCTTTAACATCACGCCTCATGTGCTTCCGTTTGTAGCCGGCCTTACGGTTTCGATGGAAGAGCAGGCGGCTGCCGATAAGAACTTCGACACGTCCTCGATTAACGCTATGAAGGTCGGCCTCATGGGACCGCTTTCCGGCATCGGCGATTCGTTCTACTGGGGTACGTTCCGCGTGGTCGCCGCCGGCATTGGTATTGGCATCGCGTCGACGGGCAACCCGCTCGGCCCCATCGTGTACGCGCTCATCTACTCGGTGATTAACTTTGCAACGCGTATCGTCGCCGCCCATCTGGGATACGACCTGGGAACCAAGTTCCTGCAGCAGTCCGAAGAGAACAACCTTATGTCTCGCATGACGCATGCTGCCGGCGTTCTCGGAATGACCGTCATTGGCGCCATGATTGCGGCACAGGTCTCGCTGTCCACTGCTTTGACCTTTGACGTGGGTGGGTCGGAGATTGTCCTGCAGGATCTGTTCGATTCGATCTTCCCTGGCCTTCTGCCCTTGCTGGCAACGTTCGCTTGCGTTGCCCTCTATAAAAAGGGTGTCAAGACCATTTGGATTATTATTGGCATCTTCGCGATCTGCATCATCGGAACGGGCTTGGGAGTGTTCGCAGCGGCGTAATGTTGACTGCTATGCTCGCGCGTTGGATAACTAACTGACCGTTTGAAAACGGGGTTCGGCGTAAGGCCGGCCCCGTTTTTTGTTTGAGGGATTTTCCGACCGTCCAAAAATCCACGCTCGTCCATCACTCACGTACCTCTCATCTCTCATTCGTCACTAATACGAGAGATAGCAGAAAGACGAGAGATAAATATGAGAGATAACTGAGCAGCAAAGAGACAAGAAATCACGGTATTGTCTCAATACTGATTGTTCTACCAGTAAAAACATGTTTAAATGAAACAGATGGTAGATATCTTATCTCTCATCTTTCACTCATCTCTAATACGAGAGATAACAGAGAGACAAGAGATAATTACGAGAGATAATGAGAGACGAAGGAAATCTATTCGCGGCATTCTCCGCCGGACCGAGCGAAAGGACGTGCAGATGAACGAAAACGAGCTGACCGGTCAGCTCGAGTCTTTAAGGCGCATGGGCTCGGACGATCTTAACGTCGAGGTCAAGGAGAGCGCCACGACGCTTTCCCGCGACGTATGGGAAACGGTTAGTGCATTCGCGAATACCGCTGGCGGAATTATCGTGCTCGGCGTGAGCGAGCGCGCGGGCTTTGTCCCGGTTGAGAACTTTGAGACCGAGAAGGTGCTCAACCAATTCGTAGCGGGCATGGGCGATGCCGGCGGTCGCGGAAAACTGGCCAATCCGCCCAAATACACCATTGAACGCGTGGAGCTCCAGGGCACCGTGGTTCTGGTCATCACAATTGAGGAGCTCGACCCGTCGAGCAAGCCTTGCTATGTCATAGAGCGGGGCGCTCAAGGTGGCAGCTACAAACGCATCGATGACAAAGATGTCCCGCTTTCGTCGACCGAGGTGCTCGCATTGGCGTCATACGGTCGAGCGACTCCGAGCGATCGCGACGCGGTGGCGGGCGCGGGTGCGGACGATCTCGACGAGGCGCTGGTCGACCGTACGATAGATCGGGCTTTCTCGTTGACGCCTCGGGCAATGCGCGGCGCGCCGGACAAACAAACGAAGCTGGAGCGCCTAAATTTCCTTGATTCCCAGGGCAATGTCACTAAGGCCGGACTCCTGGCTGCGGGTGCCTATCCTCAGCAGTTCTATCCCAAGCTCTTTATCGATGTGGCGGTCTATGCCGGAACGCAGAAGGGCGCTGCGGGGTCGTTGAGGTTCATGGACCGTACGATCTGCGAGGGGACGTTGGGCGAAATGATCTCGGATGCCGTCGCGGCAATCGCCAAGAATTTGCGGCGAACCTCGACGATCCAAGGCGTCTCGCGTGTCGACTCGCTGGAGATTCCCGAGGAAGTCCTACGCGAGGCAATCGCCAACGCCGTAATCCACCGAGAATACGGAGATCGGTTCTGTGGGCAATCGATCGCTGTTGACGTTTTTGATGACCGTATCGAGGTGACGAACCCCGGCGGCCTATACGGAGGAAAGACTCGCGAGAACCTGTTTGACGGCAACTCCCGATGTCGCAATGCGACGCTTGTGAAGCTCATGTCGATTGTCCCGCTGCCGGATGGCGCAGGTTCGCCGGCTGAGGGCAATGGCTCGGGCATCCCGATGATGATCGATGCCATGCGCGCGCATGGTCTGGCCGAGCCCCTGTTCTGCCCGGGGTTCGATCGGTTCAAGGTCGTACTTTACCGTTCAAAGATCGAGCCGGTCGATCATGGCGGGGGCTTAATTGTGACGGCACTCAAACATTACGGCGAGCTGGGGACGCGTGAGCTGGCAGAGCGCACGGGGCTCACAATTTCCCAGGTTAGGTCGCGCGTCAACGCGCTCATTGCTCAAGGCGAGCTTGAGCCCACGGCGCCGGCGACGAGCCGCAACCGCAAGTATCGACTGTTGGAGCGCGTGGAATAAATGCGTTAGCGGACGAGGCGACCCAATAATCGACCCTCGATCGGCGCCCACTAAGGTTAAGCGGTTGTTGCCCAGTCGACGGTGATGCTAAAGACTCGGCTTACGCCGGCATGGCCGCGAACCCGTCCATCAAGAACAGCCTAAGAACCAGTTTGATGACATATCCCGGTTTGACTTCAGCCGCGTCAAAGACATGGCGCTCGGCGAGCTCGCTGCAGTATGTATAGATGTCGCGGATAAGGTCCGCGCCCGAAAGCGTAAACATGTAGCCTGCGTCCGAAAGCGCATTGGGCGCGGCGGGCAACTTGGCCATGTGGCAGAACGTTTGCAGGTCGGGCGCCATAACATTCTGGTAGTCGAGGTGGCCGCTGGCATCCTGTGCGGCAAGCTCCAATTGGCGCACAAAATCCAGCGCCGCTGCCAGCACAAAGCTCGGCGTAGGCGCGTTGACGTCCTGAGTGGTCGCCACGAGCCTGCCCGCCGCCTGCGTGACAAGCCAAGCGACCTCGCGCTGGCAACGCACGGCCTTGCGCGTAACCGGCTTGATGGACGAAGAAGAAACGCTCCCCTTAGGCGGATTCGAAGCAGCCATAAGACCCTCCCATGAACAATCCGGCCCAACAGGCCCGGACGAAACACGTGCTACATCAGTATACAGGGGAGTGGGGTGGCGGGGTACGAGCGCGCCAGCGGCAAACCGAGAGCATCAACGATGTGCCGATCGCGGAATGAGATCTCGTAATAATTGACTCTCGGTCATATTATTGAGGGGCATGACTCGCGTTCGTATGGTTGTAGGTGCTGGCGATGAACGACATTGACCTTGCTGTTCCGTTGATGGATGGACCAAGCTATGACCGTGCCTGCAGTCTCGTGCCTTCTGAATACGTTGAGGCATGGGAGTGGTTTCTGGGTGAGGAGCAGCGCGGCGGCGTTTGGACCAGCCTTCCGCACCACACCAAGGAAGATAGCCCTCAGTATCAGTATCGTTTGAGAATTGGCTCGGACTTCTTTCCCGTAACGCGGGATTCAGGGATCTTCTGGCCGGGCCAGGATCGGGTGAAGCAAGATCCCAATAAGATCTTTGCGCTCTCGGTCCATAACTCTAAAAAGAGCTTCTACACCGATGTGCCTCCGCTCTATTTGGACGATGGTACGTGGGTCATTAAGTACTCGGTTCAAGCGCCGGGTACCGTTGGTTTTCGAGACCAGAATTACAACCGTAAAATGCTCAACTGCATGGAATGCGGCGTTCCAGTCGGAGTCATATTTGCAACCGAGGTGGGCTATAAGGTGCTCGGCCTTGCGTTTGTTGAGCGGTTCGAGCCCGAAAACGGATGGTTTGTTCTGCACGGTCCTGTTCATAAAGGCGGGCCGGACCCTCGTTTTGCGCCCGACATGAGTTATCTGAAGCGCATGCCCGTCGATATTGAGTTTGCCGGACAGGGTGCGACCGACGACGAAAAGGTCCGCTATGCGTTAAGGCGCGAGCGATTGGGGCAACAATGGTTCCGCAAGCAGCTCGTTGCCGCCTATGACGGCCGTTGCGCGGTGTCGGACTGTGGCGTCAGCGAAGCTCTGGAGGCTGCGCATATCGAGAATTACTCGGGACCCAAATCGCAGGTTGCCAGCAACGGCATTCTGCTTCGGCGCGACCTTCATTCCCTATTTGATGCTCACCTGATTTCGTTTGAGCCTGTTTGCGGCGAATATCGGCTGTGCGGATCGTACCTGCTGGATAAGACCGACTACGCTTCCTTTGCGGGTGCGACGCTAAGGCAGCCGAATGAGCGTCAGTGGCGACCCAATACGGTGTTTCTTGAGGCCCATCGCATTGAGTTCGATCGCTCGGAAAAGAAGCGTGAAAAGGCGGGGCTTCTGCCGTATTAGCGTATTTGGCTTTGGCATTCTTTGACGATCGTGTTGTTTGATCGGATCGCGTGGCGATGCAATCTCGCGCATGCCCGCCGGTGCATGCTCTTCCTGTTTTGTATAGCGAGAGGGGAGCGTGTATGAGCTGGCGAGGCGATATTGCGATGGGGAAGTACGGAAAACTGCCGTGTGCCCTTATAGACAACAATATGTTTCCGAGCGTAGAGGTTGATTGCGGGTCGTTTGTCGTCACCTGCCCTTGCTGCGGCTCGCAAATACCGTGTCTCGACATTCGGTTCATCGATGCGCGCGACAGGTTCAGCGACGAAGTGAGAAAACAGACAGGCGTTCATATGCCGGTGTATCCGGAGAAATGCCCCGTTTGTGGCCTCGATATCGTGTACGACGCCGGCGACGAGGGATAGGTGATGCGGAGGAGCTGACTGTGAAGGCCTCTCCGTCCCTACAAATAAATCCCCTCACCGAGCTGCTTGTGGAACTCGGCGTGATGGTCGCGTGCCCAGGTAAAGAGCGCCTGGTCAAAGTCGGTACGCGTGGCCGGGACGCCAAAGACGCCGGCAACTTCGACGCGTATAAACTCCAGTGCCGGCAGCTTGTTGATGGCAGTGAGGGCAAACGGGGATGAGGGCTCCTCGAACAGATAGCGGCTGCCTTGCAGCACGTCGCAACTGGTGCACGTGTTGCCGAGCGACGGGGCTTTGGAGGCTCGCGCGCCTACGGGCTTGTAGCCGCAGCGCTTATGAAGGTAGTCGCGGATCTCGCCCGGCACGCAGCCAAGAGCGGGCACGATGGCGAGTGCGTTGGCGTTGGCCGTGTCGATGGCAATGTGCCCGGATTCGTTGGGCGCGTGCGCGATGGCGACGCTCTCGTCGTTATCGGTTCGATAGGGAATGCCGAAGGCCGCGACCGAGGTCTCTTTGTGACACTTCCAGCACTCGCGCTTGCCCAGTACTAGATATATATACGGCGCTGAGGGGTCGGATCGGTCAACACCGGGCAGCCACTCGGCAAAGGGCTCGGGGTTGACGCCGCTGGGTACATACCAGACCTTCTTGGTCCGGTCCCATTTGGCGCCCAGCGCCTTGGCTTCTTCTTTGTGCGAAAAGGGGACATCGAGCTCGGTGCGCATGGCGGCTCCTTGGTGCTGCAGGTGCAAGTGGCCCAAGGATACCGCAGGGCGCAGACATCGCGACGTTTTGCTGAGAAGTTGCGGTGCGGACTGATTGGTTATGCCGATGGATAGATCGGCAAGTAGATGGTCGGCTTTTGGCTAGTTGGGCGGTTGGAACTGCCGGCGGATTTGGCGACATAAAACAAAACAGCCCAGAGGACATAGCCTCTGAGCTGCGAACATTTGGTGGGCGTTAGAAGATTTGAACTTCTGACCTCTTCCGTGTCAGGGAAGCGCTCTCCCCCTGAGCTAAACGCCCGATCAAGGGTGCGCAAGCGCGCAAGGGATAATATAACGGAGCCTGAACTCGGTGGCAAGAACATTTTTAAAAATCGCTTACATTGTGGAATTCGGGGGCTTTGCCATATCCATTTCAAAAGAGCCTGCTGCCGCGATTTGGCTGTCGCATAATGCAAGGCCATTGCGGTATCGAGCTATGGAAAGACGCCTGCGGAATTGTCCTACCGATAAGCGGACAAGCCTCCAGCTGGTGACTTCGCCGTGGTAAGGTAAGCCGAATTGTTTCCAGGCTGTTTCGGGGGAGTGGAATGAGCAAAGAGTGTGTCGAGCAGGTCGAAGGCGCAGGGGCTTCGGTGCCGATGACCGATATGTCGAACATTGATGTGCCCGAGGGCACCGACGAGCTCAGCCGTAGCACCCGCCGCGCCTGGCGCGACCGCCTTAACGATGCGTCGTCGCGCAAGATGATCACGGGCGTCTTGGCTACGTTGGTGGGCGGTTCGTTTTGGGGCTTCTCGGGCACCAGCGCGAGCTTTCTGTTCGATACCTACCACGTCGACACCTTGTGGCTTATGAGCGTGCGTCAGATTCTCGCCGGTCTACTCTTTATGGCCGTGGTTGTTACGCGCGACCGCGAGCGCCTGATTAAGCTCTGGACCACACCCGCCGATCGCAAGCAGCTGCTGCTCTTTACCGCCTTTGGCCTGCTGTTCAACCAGTTTTGCTATCTTTCGGCCGTGCGCCTGACGAACGCCGGAACCGCGACGGTGCTCCAGTGCCTGCAGCTCGTTATCATCATGGGCTACGCCTGCGTGACCGATCGCCGCATGCCGCGTACTCGCGAAGTCATCGGCATTGGCCTGGCTCTGGGTGGAACCTTTTTAATCGCCACCGGCGGCGACCCCACCAGCCTGAATATCTCGCCGCTTGGCCTGGCAGCAGGTCTTATGTGTGCGGTCAGCGCCGCGTGTATGGCGGTGATTCCCGCCAAGATCCTGCCCGAATACGGCAGCCCCATCGTCACGGGCTCGGCAATGCTCACGGCGGGCGTGGTCTCGTGCGTCTTCGTGCAACCCTGGGCGCATATGCCGGCGCTCGACGCTGCCGGCATCGAGGCGCTCGCGGTGTTCGTGGTTATCGGCTCGTTTTTTGCTTACATGCTTTATATGCAGGGCGTTAAGGACATCGGCTCGGTGCGCGCGAGCCTCATCGGAACTGTGGAGCCGGTTTCGGCGACCATCACCAGCGCCGTTATGCTGGGGACGGTGTTTTTGCCGACCGACCTTATCGGCTTTGTCATGATCATCGTGATGATGTTCCTCACGGTGTAGCTAGCGCCGCTGCCAAGACGGAAAAGGTGTTGTGCCGCATTTTCGCCAATTGATGTCCGTGTCTGGAGTTTAGCTGTCGATGCTCAAAATGCCATAAACTAGTAACGTTATGGACTTTTTCATTGCGACTCAATTGCGAGGATTTCTTTATGGCTGGTAATCACTTTAAGGGCAGCGATAGCGGCCGCCCTGCAGTTCCGCCGCGTCCGAACGGGGCTGGTAAGGCCGGCACGCCGGGCGGCGCTGGACAGGGCGGTTCCGGTAAGCGCGTGTCCCCGGGCGAGACGGCGATGTTTACCGCTCTGTACGAGCAGTCTCAAAAGGCAAAAAAGACCGGCCGTGCAAGAGGAAATGTCTTTGCGGGCGGTGCAACCTCTGCGTCGCAGCCGAGCGGGGCTCCTTCGGTACCTGCGAACAACGCAGGTGCTGCCAACGCCGCGAATGGCGCCGGCAACGTTAATGCCGGCAAGGCCGACAACAATACTCCCTCTGCCGGTGGCGCGGGGCTTACGGGTAACCTCGGCACGATTTACACCGGCGCCTCCGAGACAGGCACGTTCGCCCGCCTGGATGATAGCGGTGCCGAGTTTGCGGGCTCGGGTTCCAAGGAAGATTATTACGATTTTGGCTTGAACTACGGTAGCGATGCTTCGTCGAGTTCGACCTCTGACGGTCTGGTCCGTCATCGCCATCGCAAGGGCGAGCGCAAAAAGCGTCACACCGGCGCCATTATTGCCGCTGTAGTCGCGGTGCTTCTCGTTGCGCTTGGCGCAAGCGGCTTTATGCTGCTTAACTCGGCAAAGACCGTAAAGAGCGAAGCGAAGGAGGCTGTCGAGATCGTCGGTGGCCTTAAGGACAAGGTCACGTCGGGCGATTTTTCGACGCTGCCTGACGACGCGAAGAAGATCGATGAGCTCTGTAACAGCATGAAGGCGGAGACCTCGAGCCCGCTGTGGACGGCGGCTTCGTTTATCCCGGTGTATGGCAGCGATATCAATGCGGCCCGCACCATGATTGACGCCCTGTCCGATGTCTCGAGCAATGCGCTGGTTCCCATGGCCGATAACCTTTCGCAGGCTACGCCCGGCAAGCTGTTCCAGGACGGCATGATTAACGTGTCCGCGCTGCAGGCGGTCGCCGATTCGCTTTCCAGCAGCTCGAAGGTGTTCAAGAGCGCCAACGAGAAGGTCCAGGGCATTGGCGATACTCATATTTCCCAGGTGACCGAGCTGGTCGATAAGGCCAAGGACGGCTTTGCCACCCTCAACGGCGCGGTTGACGCGGCGGAGAAGGTCGCCCCCGTCCTTCCCCAGATGCTCGGCGCCAACGGCCAGACGCGCAACTACCTTATGTACGCCATGAACAACGTCGAGATTCGTGCCTGCGGCGGCTTTGGCGGTTCGCAGGGCCTGATTTCGGTCACCGACGGTCAGATGTCGATTGGCGAGTTTGTTCCCCGCATTGGACTCAGCGAGGATGAGGCGGTCGAGAGCGTCGACGAAGAGGATGAGGCGCTGTTCGGCAACCACAGCAACCTGTACAACTCGGGCAATACCTATTCGCCTGATTGGCCCCGCAACTCGCAGCGTGTCGCCGCGCTGTGGAAGTCCCAGTATGGACAGGACGTTGATGGCGTCATCGGTATCGACCCGGTGTTCCTGCAGTATCTGCTGGGCCTGGTCGGTAACGTGTCACTGCCCGACGGAACGGTTGTCGACGGCACCAACGCCGCAAAGGTCCTCATGCACGATGTGTACTGGAACTATCCGGTCGAGGAGTCGGACGGCATCTTTGCATCCGTCGCCAGCGCTGCCTTCGACAAGGTCCTTGGCGGTATCGGCGATGTCGATGTTACGAAGCTTGTCAGCGCCGTTGAGCGCGGTGCCGAAGAGGGCCGCCTGATCGCGTGGATGAGAAACGATGATGAGCAGAATGCCATCAAAGAGACGGGCATTGACGCTTCGCTGCCCGATCCGGATGATCCGAGTGCCGATCCCGTTGCCGGCGTTTACTTTAACAACCTGAGCTTCTCCAAGCTCGACTGGTATCTGAACGCCGACACTCAGATTGGTCAGGGCGTGAAGAACGGCGACGGCACGTGCTCCTATCGCATCACCGTTACCCTGACGAACATCATGACGCAGGAGGAGGCTGGCAAGCTGCCCGACTACGTTGCGGCGAGCGCGCCCGATGCCGCGCGTGACGACGAGCGTCTGAATGTCTCGTTGTTTGCCCCGACGGGTGGCAACATCAGTGACCTTACGGTTGAGGGTACCCAGTTTGGTCTTGGTGCCGCTACGTGGCATGGAATCCCCTTCTATTCGGGCACCGTTGACCTGCATGCTGGCGAGACGACGACGATCACGTATACGCTGACCACGTCGGCCGAGGCGGGGGACAAGCCTCTTACGCTGCGTCAGACCCCTACATGCCAGGCGGCTCGCGACAGCGCGTCGGCGTAGGGTTTTTCTGGTAGCGCAGATAATCGAGTACCATTTTGGGGCGGACAGGCAATCTGTCCGCCCCTATTTTGTAAGGAGAGCGCATGAAGTACTTTGGCACCGACGGCTTTCGCGGTGAGGCCAACGTTGGGCTGACGGTAGAGCACGCTTATAAGATTGGCCGTTTTGTGGGCTGGTATTACGGCGCCAACCGCGAGCGCAAGGCACGCGTCATCGTGGGCAAGGACACGCGTCGCTCGAGTTATATGTTCGAGGCGGCGCTGGTGAGCGGTCTGGTCGCGAGCGGTGCGGACGCCTATATGCTGCACGTGATCCCCACGCCGGGCGTGGCGCATCAGACCGTGGAGGGCTGCTTCGATTGCGGCATCATGATCAGCGCGAGCCACAACCCGTTTTGCGATAACGGCATTAAGCTCGTCAACAGCGACGGCTTTAAGATGGACGAGGACGTACTGGAGCTCATCGAGGACTACATCGATGGCAAGAGCGAGGTGCCGCTGGCCACGGGCAACCACATCGGCGCCACGGTGGACTACATGCAGGGCCGCAACCGCTACATTGCTTCGCTCATCGCCAGCGTGAACTTTTCGCTGCAGGGCGTCAAGATCGGTATCGACTGCGCCAACGGCTCGGCTTCCTCGGTGGCCAAGCCGGTGTTCGACGCGCTGGGCGCTGACGTGCGCGTGATCAACGCCGCGCCCGATGGTTTTAACATCAACGTCGACTGCGGCTCCACGCATATGGAGCGTCTGCAGCGCCATGTGGTGGAGCAGGGCCTGGACGTGGGTTTTGCCTACGACGGCGATGCCGACCGCTGCCTGGCCGTGGATGAGCGCGGTCGCGTGGTAGACGGCGACCAGATCCTGTACGTGTGCGGCGTGTATCTGAACAAGCACGGGCGACTCTCGGGCGGTACCGTGGTGCCGACGATTGCCAGCAACTTTGGCCTGGTCAAGTCGCTGGAGCTTGCCGGTCTGAGCGCCGTGACCAGCGGCGTGGGCGACCGCCACGTGTATGCCAAGATGCGCGAGGGCGGCTACAGCCTGGGTGGCGAGCAGACGGGCCATACAATCTTTGGCGATATCGAGCGCACGGGCGACGGCATTATGACCTCGCTGCGCGTGATGGAAGTGATTCGTGCCGAGCGCGAGACGCTCTCGCAGCTCACGGCTCCGTGCAAGCTGCTGCCGCAGGCGCAGGTGGCCGTGCACGTGGCGGACAAGGACGCCGCGCTCGAGAACATGGGCGTGCAGAACGCCATCGCCGAGGCCGAGGCTGCGCTGGCAGGCGAGGGCCGCGTGCTCGTGCGCAAGAGCGGAACCGAGTCGGTGATTCGCGTGCTGGCCGAGGCTCCGGACCAATCGGCCGCCGACGCCGCCATGAAGCGTATCGCAAGTGCTCTGGAGGCTCTGTAAGGTAGTCATTGGGGACGTTCTTAAACAACTAGGTGGAAAGGGGGCGCCGCGGATTGGTTCCGCGGCGTCCCCTTTGCGTTGACGTGTCGGTTATGCCTTACAGCTCGTAGAGCGTGGTGAACTTGTCCTGCAGGTAGCTGCAGTAGTAGCGGGCATCGAACGCCATGCCGCATGCGCCCTTGATGAGTTCCGGCGCGTCCTTGGCGCGGCCCCACTGCCAAATGTGCTCGCCCAGCCAGGCGCGGACGGGCGCCAGATCGCCGCTCGCACAGGCGCCATTGAGGTCGACGCCGTCGCGGCACATGGCCGGCACAAACATGGCATCGTAGGCGCTACCCAGCGCATACGTGGGGAAGTAGCCAAACGAGCCGCCGCTCCAGTGCGTATCTTGCAGGCAGCCGCGTGTGTCGTCGGGAACGGGAATGCCCAGGTACTCGTCCATAAAGCGATTCCAAAGCGCGGGGATGTCCTTGGCCGTGGCCTCGCCGGCAAACAGCATGCGCTCAATCTCGTAACGCACCATGATATGCAGCGGGTAGGTGAGCTCGTCGGCCTCGGTACGGATCAGCGACGGCTGAGCGATGTTCACGGCGCGGTAGAGCGTGTCCTCGTCCACGTTGCCGTAGACCTCGGGCGCGTGGCGGCGCAGCACCTCGAGCAGCGGTCCCATAAAGGCGCGGCTGCGGCCCACGGTGTTCTCGAAAAAGCGGCTCTGGCTCTCGTGGATGCCCATGGAGGTGCCGCCCTCCAGGCACGTGCGCGCGTAGGCGGGGTTCACGCCCAGCTCGTACATGGCGTGGCCGGCCTCGTGGATGATGCTGTAGACGTTGGAGATGCAATCGTCCTCGTAGATGTGCGTGGCGATGCGCGCGTCGCCCACCGAGAAGCCCTCGCTAAACGGATGCTCGGTAAAGGCAAGCGTGGTGTCGTCCAGGTCCAGGCCGACGAGTTTCATCAGGTCGAAGCTCATGGCGCGCTGGGCGGCCTCGGGCACGCGGGCGTGCAAAAAGTCTGCAGCGGGCTGCTGGCCGCGCTCGCCGATGGCGTGCACGAGCGGCACGACCGTGGCCTTAACCTCGTCGCAAAACGCATCGAAGCTCTCGGTGGAAAGGCCGCGCTCGTACTGGTCGAGCCACACGTCGTATGGGTCGCGCTTGGGGTTCATGAGCTCGGCCTGATGCTTGAGCTGGCTGACGATTTTGTCCACATAGGGCTCAAAGCTCGCCCAGTCGTTGGCCGCTTTGGCCTTGTGCCACACGGCGTCGGCCTCGCAGGTGAGCCTGGTCCAGGCCTCGGCCTCCTCGGTGGGGATGACGCTTGCCTCGCGCTGGTCGCGGCCGAGCACGCGAATCTCGTCAAGCAGCTGCGGGTCGTCGATCTTTCCGCCGGTGACGGTCTCGCGTGCCAGCGAACGTACAAGTTCGACAGACTTTTCGCTGGTCAGGAGCTTATGGTGCTCGCCGGCAAGGGTGCCCATGGCGTCGGCACGGGCGGCGGCACCGTTGGCGGGAGCAATGGTCGCGCCGTCAAACTCGGCAATCTTGAGCAGGTACTCGCGGGTCCACAGTTTGCCTTCGAGCTTGCGGAATTTTTTGACGGCCTTATCGACCTTCATGCCTTTGGGCGTCTTGCCCGCTGCGGGCTTGGCCTTCTTATCGTGCTTCTTTTCCATACCATATCCTTGATCTCGCGAGCCGAACGCCACGGCTGGGCGCACGGCCAGTTTGCACAGCTACCTGCCTTGTACCCAGCACGAACAAAACGGAACGCGGCGATACGCCCACACAATGTGGTATCCTATAGCCCAATGCGTTGACGGAGAGGGTTTTGCCCGCCGCGTCGCCGGCAAGAGAGGGAAGGTCATGGGCTGCAAGCCTTCCTGCGGTGACAAGGGCCAAGCGTTCACTCCCGAGCAGCGACCTCAACGGGCACGCGGCCAGCGGCGGCGAAGCCCCAGTAGGGAAGCCGTGAGCCTCGCGACAAGGGGCAAAGAGTGGGCGCGGCGGGCCAGACATCCGCCGGGTCAAACAAGGTGGTACCGCGGAATTCAACCGTCCTTGGGCAATGCACATGCCCGAGGGCGGTTTTTTGTTACCGAACCGGGCCGCGTTTTCGCAACGTCAGACGGCGGCAGCCGCCTCGGCAAGCGGGGAGCGCGAGAGACGAAAGGGAAGACATGAGTCTGATTGATGATCTGGTCAAACTCGAGGAAGAGGCCAAGGAGCTCGTCGCGGGCGCCGACGACGCCGCAAAGCTCGAGGCCGCGCGCGTTGAGCTGCTCGGCCGCAAGGGCCGCATCACTGGCCTGATGCGCATGATGGGCAAGCTCGCCCCCGAGGATCGTCCCATGATGGGCAAGCGCGCCAACGAGATGCGCCAGCTGATTGAGGGCATGCTCGACGAGCGCACCACCGAGATGAAGGCCGCCGCCCTCAAGCACACACTCGAGCACGAGGCCGTCGATATCACGCTGCCGGGCATCCGTCCGCAGATCGGTCACCAGCACCTGATCAAGCAGATCATCGAGGAGGCCGAGGACATCTTCTGCGGCATCGGCTACACCGTCGAGTCCGGTCCCATGGTCGACACCTCCTACTACAACTTCACCGCGCTCAACGCCCCCATGGATCACCCGAGCCGCTCGGCCCGCGACACCTTCTACGTGGTCGACAACAACCCCGGCAGCGTCGCACACCCCGAGGCTCACGCTCACGGCGAGTCCGACGTGCTGCTGCGCACCCAGACCTCGGGCGTGCAGATCCACACCATGGAGTCGCAGAAGCCGCCCATCTACATGATCTGCCCGGGCACCGTCTATCGTCCCGACACGGCCGACGCCTGCCACCTGCCGCAGTTCAACCAGATCGAGGGCCTGGTCGTCGACGAGGGCATCACCTTTGGCGACCTCAAGGGCACGCTCGACTACTTTGTTAAGTGCATGTTTGGCGAGGATCGCAAGACGCGTTACCGCCCGCACTTCTTCCCCTTCACCGAGCCTTCCTGCGAGGTGGACGTGAGCTGCCACGTGTGCGGCGGCAAGGGCTGCAACTTCTGCAAGCACAGCGGCTGGATCGAGATCCTGGGCTGCGGCATGGTCGACCCCAACGTCCTGATCAACTGCGGTATCGACCCCGAGAAGTACACCGGCTTCGCCTTCGGTATTGGCGCCGAGCGCGTCGCGGCCCTACGCTACGACCTGCCGGACCTGCGCACGTTGATGACGGGCGACATGAGGTTCTTGAACCAGTTCTAGAACGCTTTCTTCTTAGTTGCAGTTTCCGGCTCAAAGCCGCATTTATGAAAGGAGACCAGTTATATGCGTGTTTCTTACGACTGGCTCAAGACCATGATCGATATTCCGGAGGATCCCAAGACCCTTTCGGACGAATACATCCGTACCGGCACCGAGGTCGAGGCGATCGACACCGTGGGCGAGTCCTTCGACCACGTGGTGACTGCCAAGGTGCTTACCAAGACCCCGCACCCCGACAGCGACCATATGTATGTGTGCTCGGTCGACGTGGGCGACAAGAATCTCGACGCCGACGGCAACCCCGCCCCGCTGCAGATCGTCTGCGGCGCGCAGAACTTCGAGGCCGGCGACCACATCGTCACGGCAATGATCGGCGCCGTGCTTCCCGGCGACGTCAAGATCAAGAAGAGCAAGCTTCGCGGCGTCGTGTCCATGGGCATGAACTGCTCTGCGCGCGAGCTCGGCCTGGGCGGCGACCACTCCGGCATCATGATCCTGCCCGAGGATACGCCCTGCGGCATGCCGTTTGCCGAGTACGTGGGCTCGAGTGACACCGTGCTCGACTGCGAGATCACGCCCAACCGTCCCGATTGCCTGTCCATGATCGGCATGGCCCGCGAGACCGGCGCCATTTTCGACCGCGATTTCCACGTTGAGCTGCCCGCTATCAAGGCGGAGACCGGCCGCGCGACCGACGACGAGCTTTCCGTCGAGATTGCCGACGAGGGCCTGTGCGACCGCTACGTCGCCCGCATCGTGCGCAACGTGAAGGTCGGCCCGTCGCCCGACTGGATGGTCAAGCGTCTCAACGCCCTGGGCGTGCGCCCGCACAACAACATCGTCGACATCACTAACTATGTGATGATGCTCACCGGTCAGCCGCTGCACGCCTTTGACCTGGACACCTTTGCCGAGCGTGATGGCCATCGCCGCGTGGTGGTTCGCGCCGCCCAGCAGGACGAGAAGTTTACGACGCTCGACGGCGAGGAGCGCACGCTCGACGCCGGCATGGGCCTCATCACCGACGGCGAGCGTCCCGTGGCGCTGGCCGGCGTTATGGGCGGCATGGATTCCGAGATCGAGGACGATACCGTCGATGTGATGGTCGAGAGCGCCTGCTTCAACGCCGGTCGCACCTCGCACACCAGCCGCGACCTGTCGCTGATCTCCGATGCCTCCATTCGCTTTGAGCGTCAGGTCGATGAGACCGGTTGCGTGGATGTTGCCAACGTTACCTGCGCGCTGATCGAGGAGATCGCCGGCGGCGAGGTTGCTCCCGGCTATGTGGACGTGTTCCCCGCGCCCAAGACCATCGACAGCATTAAGCTGCGCCTGGCCCGCGTGCGTGCCATCTGCGGTGCCGACATCGAGCCCGACTTTATCGAGCGTTCGCTCACCCGCCTGGGCTGCACCGTCGAGCGCGACGGCGAGGACTTCATGGTCACCCCGCCGAGCTTCCGTCCCGACCTGCCGCGTGAGATCGACCTGATCGAGGAGGTCCTGCGCCTATGGGGCATGGGCCGCGTTACGGCGACCATCCCGGCTGCCAAGAACCACATCGGCGGCCTGACCCGCGAGCAGAAGCTCACCCGTAAGGTCGGCGAGATCCTGCGCGCCTGCGGCCTCAACGAGACCACGACCTTTGGCTTTGCCGCCCCGGGCGACCTGGAGAAGATTGGTATGTCCACCGAGGGCCGCGGCTGCCCCGTGGTTCTCATGAACCCGCTGGTGGCCGAGCAGACCGAGATGCGCCGCTCGCTGCTGCCGGGTCTGCTGCAGTCTGTGGCCTACAACGAGGCCCACGGCACGCCCAACGTGCACCTGTACGAGGTCGGCAGCCTGTTCCATGGCCGCGAGAACGCCAGCCTGCCCAAGGAGACCAAGTCCGTGGCGGGCGTGCTCTCGGGCCAGTGGAGCGAGCAGTCCTGGAACATGAAGTACCGTAAGCTGCGCTTCTTCTTTGGCAAGGGCATTGTCGAGGAGCTGCTTGCTCAGCTGCGCATCGAGAAGGTTCGCTTCCGTCCCGTCGAGGGCGAGGGCTATGCCTTCTTGCAGCCGGGTCGCGCCGCCGAGGTTCTGTCCGGCGGTACCGTGCTGGGCTGGGTTGGCGAGATTCACCCCGAGGCGCGCGAGGCTATGGGCATTGACGAGGTTGTCGTTGCCTTTGAGCTCGACCTGGACAAGCTGATCAAGGGCGCCCGCAACCAGGAGAACTACCGTGAGTTCTCGCAGTACCCGGCCGTTGAGCACGACCTTGCTATCGTGGTCGACAACACTGTGACCTGCGAGGATCTTGAGCGCCGTATTACCAGCGCCGGAGGCAAGCTGCTCGAGGATGTGCGTCTGTTCGACGTCTACCGCGATCCCATCCGCATCGGAGCGGGCAAGAAGTCCATGGCCTTTGCGCTTACGTATCGCTCCGACGACCACACGCTTACCAGCGAAGAGGTCGAAAAGGCGCACCAGAAGATCGTTACCAAGGTGTGCAAGGGCGTAAACGGCGAGGTCCGCGGCTAGGTCCTGCGCCGGATATAGGCCAGCGTCGGCTGCCGCCGAGTCTTACGTGACTGCTGTTTTCGGTATAAGGCACCGTTGAGCCTGCATATATGACACGCGCATTACATAACGGCGTGCTGCTTTGTCGGCAGTGCGCCGTTTTGCTATGATAGCCCGC
Organism: uncultured Collinsella sp.; assembly: GCA_902466855.1. Classification (GTDB taxonomy): domain Bacteria; phylum Actinomycetota; class Coriobacteriia; order Coriobacteriales; family Coriobacteriaceae; genus Collinsella. The sequence goes on from CABQSP010000001.1 coordinate 61,789, forward strand.
GGCGTGTTACGAATCTGACATTACGTAACACTGGAAAGGTGATTCAAGCGGCGTTGCAATTCCGTGCGCCGATAACCGGGAGGCGTACATGCACATTCCAGATAATTATCTGTCCCCGCAGACCGATGCCGTCATGGCGGTGGCAATGGTGCCCGTCTGGGTTCACTGTATCAAGAAGGTGCGCGCCACGCTCGATCGCGAGCACATGGCTTTCCTGGGCATCTGCGCCGCATTTTCCTTCTTGCTTATGATGTTCAACGTGCCGCTGCCCGGCGGCACCACTGGCCACGCCGTTGGTGGCGCACTCATCGCGCTGCTGCTGGGCCCCGAGGCCGCGGCTATCGCGGTTTCGGTCGCGCTGGCGCTGCAAGCGCTGCTGTTTGGCGACGGCGGCATCCTGTCCTTTGGCGCTAACTGCTTTAACATGGCCTTCGTGTTGCCGTTTGCCGCAGCCATCGTGTTCCGCGCGCTTAACAGCCGTTTGCACGACAAGAGCTGGGGCACCTCGGTTTCGGCCATCGTAAGCGGCTGGGTCGGCCTGTGCCTGGCGGCCCTGTGCGCAGCAATCGAGTTTGGTATTCAGCCGATGCTTTTCACGAATGCTTCGGGCGCTCCGCTGTACTGCCCCTTCCCGCTGTCCATTGCCATTCCGGCCATGATGATCCCGCATATGTTGGTAGCCGGCGTGGTCGAGGGCGTGGCGACTGCCGCGATCTACGGCTTTATCAAGAAGACGGCGCCGAGCGTTATCGTCGGCCCCGAAGCCGCCGATGGACAGCTTGCTGCCGAGGGCGCTGCTGCAAAGAAGACCTCGCTGGTCCCCACGCTCATCTTGGTTGCCGTGCTTGTCGTGGCCACGCCGCTGGGCCTGCTGGCCACGGGTGACGCCTGGGGTGAGTGGGACGCCGAGGGCGCCGCGACCGCCGTTCAGGAGGCTGGCGACGACAGCCTGCAGGCTTCGGTCGGTCTCGACACCCCGACCTTTGCCGACGCTCTGCCTACGGGTGATTACCTGCAGGCCTATTCCGAGGAGCAGGGTCTCGGCTTTGCCGGTCAGGCTGCCATGTATATCCTGTCCGGCGTGATTGGCGTGGCGGTGCTCACCATCGCATTCCGTCTGATCTCGCTGACGGTCAAGGAAAGCGGAGCCCATGGCGATGGTCGAGCTGCCTAGCTGGCTTGCGGCCGAGGAGCGATACGAGCCCACGGGCGCTCGTCATCGCGTGATGCAAAAGAACGTCCTGCACCTGGCGAGCCTGCTTGAGCGGGTTCGCCTGGGTGGAGGCGCGCACGAGGGCGGGTCGATGGTCGACCGCGCCCTTTCTTGCGTTTCGGCTCCGGTGCGCCTGGTGGGGATATTCGTTTGCGTCCTGTGCGTGTGCCTGACACAAAGCCCGCTGTACCTCATGTTGATGGCGGCCATTGCGCTGGTGCTCGTTGCCGTGCGTCCCGTACGCGGGCTGCGCGCGACCTTTGTGCCGGCGCTTGGCGCCGCGGGGCTCGCAGTGGTTTTGGCGCTGCCTGCCCTGCTGCTAGGTGCTTCCGCTACGGGCGCCATGCTCAAGATTGCGCTCAAGACCTTCATTAATGTGTCGCTGGTGCTGGGCGTTTCGTGGACCCTCACGTGGAGCCGCATGTCGGCGGCGCTCAAGATGCTGCATCTACCCGACGAAGTTATCTTTACGTTTGATATGGCGCTCAAGCACATCGAGGTGCTGGGTCGTACGGCGCACGATCTGTGCGAATCGGTCATGCTGCGCAGCGTTGGCCGTGCGCCCGAGGGATTTTCGCGTACCGATTCGATCGCGGGTATCATGGGCATGACCTTTATCAAGGCGATGAAATGCAGCCGCGCGATGGACGAGGCTATGCTTTGCCGCGGCTTTGCCGGTGCGTATCCGGCTCCCGCGCGCGCCAGGTTTGGCTGGCGCGATGCGGCCTATGCGGCCGGCGTGGCGCTGCTGACAGTGTTGTGCGCCGTGCTGTAGGCGCTGCTGGTTCCGACTGGGGATGTAAATGGGGAAGGGCGACGTTTTGACGATCGATATGAATAGTGCGGCGGGCACGAACGGTGTGGGCGGCGCCGAGGTCGTTCCGCTCATCGAGCTGCGCGACGTGGTGTTCTCCTATGCGGGGCATACGGTTGTCGATGGCGTGTCGCTGCAGGTCGATCGTGGTGAACTCGTTGCCCTGCTCGGTCCCAACGGCTGCGGCAAGACGACGATTATGCGTCTTATTAACGGCCTTGAACTCGCGGACGCAGGGGCATACCTGTTTGACGAGCACGTGGTCGATGCGGCGTATCTGAAGGATTCTGCTGCTGCTCAGAAGTTCCACCAGCGCGTGGGCTTCGTATTCCAAAACGCCGATGCCCAGCTGTTCTGCGCCACGGTGGGCGAGGAAGTTGCTTTTGGTCCCGCGCAGATGGGGCTGCCGGCAGACGAGCTCGAGCGCCGCGTGCGCGATGCCATGGGGCTGTTCCAGGTTGCCGACCTTGCCGACGCCTCTCCCTATCAGCTCTCGGGCGGGCAAAAGAAGCGTGTGGCGCTGGCGGCAGTTGTATCGATGAACCCCGATATCCTAGTGCTCGATGAGCCCACCAATGGGCTCGACGAGGATTCATGCGACATCGTGGTCAACTTCTTGCTGGCCTACGTCGCGGCGGGTAAGACGGTCTTGATGAGCACGCATCACCAGGATTTGGTGCGACGCCTGGGTGCCCGTGCAATCTATATCGATCGATATCACCGTGTGGTCGAGACGCCTTCGCCGTCGTATGGAACCGAAAGCGGTACTACGGACTAGTTGCTGCGTAGAGCGTGCGTAGCCGCCCGCGCGGCTTTGCCGTGATGGTATAGTTATCCAGGTTTTTTATGGGGGTGGCTATGCCAAGTTGGAACATTCATATCGCTCAGACGGAGCGTTTGCTGGAGCGCACCGGTGCACTTGCCAATAGCGTGCGCGACCGCAATGCCTTTTTGTTTGGCTGCGTGGTTCCGGATATTTTCGTGGGCTATATGGTCCCTGGCATCGCCGATCCCATCCCGTACCGCATTACGCACTTTGCCAAGCCCGAGCCTATCCCTAAGCCGCGTGAGCACGAGTTCTGGGATACCTATGTGGCACCGTTGTTTAAAAGTTCGCCCACCGGTGCGCCAGCCGCGGCGACCTCGATTATCGAGGAGCGCGAGCGACTGAATCGCGTGCACTATCCCCAGCGCTACAGGGATGCTGAGCCGGTTGTCGGTCCCGGCGCTCGTGAGTTCTCGCTTGCGTCCGAAGATGTGGCGCAGTCGTTGCTCGATTTGACACTGGGTGTCTGGTCGCATCTGGTGGCCGATACCGTATGGAATACGCGCGTGAATCAGTACCTGGAGGCGCACGGCGGCAAGCCGTGCGAGGAGTTCCGCATTAAAAAGCAAGGCGACTTTGACTGGTTCGGCAAGACGCTCGGCATTGTTTCGATTCCGCGCGCGACCGATCGCCTGTATACTGCGGCGACGCGTTTTGGGCAGTATCCCATCCATAAGGAGTATGTGCTCAAGACCATCGGCGTTATGCACGAGATCGTGCGCGAAAACCCCGGCGAGCCCGACCATCCGCCATACCGCCTGCTGACCGAGAAATTCTTCGACGCAACGTTTACCGAGGTCATCGAGCTGACCGAGGCGGGCTTTGCCGCCCGTGTCGAATCGCCCGATGTGCCTGCTCTGCCCCTGATTGCTAGCTGCTAGCTGGCCGGCCCGGCAGCGAATAGCTCAACCCAATCGACAAGTAGCTCTTGCCGTAAGGTATCTTCGGCAATGCGCTCCTGTTTGGTCTTTGGGATGTGGGGAAGCCCGGCCTTTTTATGGATGAGCTCGGCTATGTGGTCGAAGCTCTTCTTCTCCTTGATCTGGTCATAGGTAATTTGGATGACGTCGTAGCCCATGCTTGTGAGTGCGGTGGCGCGCTCGGCATCGGAGAGGCTTGCGGCTTCGCTGTCATGGGCGGAGCGGCCTTGGCATTCCAAGATGACGCCCATGCTGTCGGTGGCGCTTTCGATGAGGATATCGGCGTAGCAGCAGGTTTTGTCATACAGCGAACGTGCGGCTTCACTGAGCGGGATGCGCGCGTTGTTGGCGATCTCGATGCCCTGGCCACCCTCGTCGCGGGGGAGCGAGATAAGCATGGACGTCTGAACTTCGAAGGGCGAGGCGGTCTGCCCCGTCATGTGCTCGGCCGCCCAGCGCAGTTGTTTGACGCCGCGCAGGCCTGCGGCTTGCTTGGCGAACGCGGCGATATCCGTTGCGGTAAGAAGCGGCGTGCGCTTCCACAAGTTGGTGTCATTGCCCTTGGTGTCGTTAACTCGCTCCCAGCCGCAGTTGGATGGAATGAGCTTAAGCGAAATAGCTTCATCGAGTTGTTGTTGCGTTCGCTCGCAGGGCTTAAACACTGCAAAGGAGCCGCACATCTCGTAGCACGCCATGAGTAACTGGTTGCGTGAGACCTGCGTGGCAAGGCTGAGCAGCGTAAACTCCGGTGAAGTGACATCAAATCCATGTTCAGTCTGCCTAAACGACCCCGGAGGTGGTTCTTGGGTCAGGAGGTGCGATTTAAACAGGCTTCGCGACCCGGATTGTGCCCGAGTGAATACAAGCCTGTGAAGTGGTGCGTGAAGCAGGTCTTTTACAACTGCATGACTTCCGAGGCCACAACATCTGCGATCCATATTGCCAAGGCTAATGGCGGGGTAAAGGCCTAATACCTGCGGCGGGATGCGGTAGTAGTTAAAGGCGGATTGCCCACAAAGCGTCAGGTCCATAATGCCCTCCTGGCCGAAATCATCTCTTTGAAGCGAGTGATGCCAGCGTCAATCCGGAAGTATGCGGCAAAATCTGAACCCTATGAGCGGACCTGGCTTTTGAGGCTAGTTTATCAGGCATTTTGTTGCGAAAAAACAGGGTGTGCTCGGAGGTTCCAGAATTTGCCGCATACTTCCGAAAACCAGGTCGATTTGGTTCTTGCTAAAACGATTTATCAGCCCTGTGTGAGGTGTGGGTTTGCCACCGGGCGAACACTTTTAGCGCTTGGGGCTTTATTTTTTGGGCCTCGAAGGGTGGATTTCGCGCTTTTGGTAAAGAAATGAGTGCGTGTTTTGCCGTGCGGCGGCATTGGCACAGAAAAAGGGCCCGGAAGGCGAAGCCTTCCGGGCCCTTTGCAATGCAAATCTGCTTGCAAGTACGATTTAGCGCACCTGAGCGACGTATGCGACGTTGGTCGAGGAGACCTTGTCCTCGAGCTGGACGCTCATGCGGGGATCGCCGGCGGTAGCGACGGTCAGATCGCCGGCCTCGACGTAGCCGAGCTCCTTAGCGGTCTCGATTGCCTTGACGATCGTGCCGTTGACGGTACCCTGGGTAATCTCGGCCTGGTGCGGGATAACGCCCCAGTACATAATCATCTGCTGGACGGCCCACTCGTGGCGGGAGAACGCGCAGATCGGCATGTTGGGACGGAAGTGCGAGATCAGGCGAGCGGTACGACCGGTGGTCGTCGGCACGGTGATGCACTTGGCGCCAACGGTGGTGGCCATGTTCACAGCGGACATACCCACAACGTTGTTGACAACGCGGGTGCCGTGAGCATCGGCCGGAACCTCGAGCGGAGCGTGGGCCGGGAGATACTTCTCGGTCTCGAGAGCAATGCTGGCCTGCATCTTAACGGCCTCGACCGGGTACTTACCGGCAGCGGACTCGCCGGACAGCATGACGGCGTCGGTGCCGTCGTAAATGGCGTTAGCAACGTCGGCAACCTCGGCGCGCGTCGGGCGCGGGTTCTGCTGCATGGAGTCGAGCATCTGCGTAGCGGTGATAACGGGCTTGTAGGCCGCGTTGCACTTGGCGATAATCTCCTTCTGGATGTGCGGAACGAGCTCGGGCTTGATCTCGATGCCCAGGTCGCCACGGGCGACCATGATGCCGTCGGAAGCCTCGAGAATCTCGTCGAAGTTCTCGACGCCCAAGGCGCACTCGATCTTCGGGAAGATCGTCACGTGCTCGCCGCCGTTCTCGCGGCAAAGCTCGCGGATGCCGCGGACGGACTCGCCGTCACGGATGAAGGAAGCGGCGATGTAGTCGATGTTCTCGGTCAGGCCAAAGAGGATGTCCTGACGATCGCGCTCGGTGATGGCGGGCAGCGAGATGTTGACGTTGGGCATGTTGACGCCCTTGCGCTCGCCGATCAGGCCGTCGTTCTTAACGACGCAGGTCATGTCCTGGCCACTGACGGACTCGACCTCGAGGGCAACCAGGCCGTCATCGATCAGGATGAGGGAGCCCTTCTCGACCTCGGAAGGCAGAGCCAGGTAGTCGAGGGAGATGTGCTCAGCGGTGCCGTGGAAATCCTCGGACGTGGGCTGAGCGGTGACGACGATCTTATCGCCGGTCTTGACGGCAACCTTCTTGCCGTCGACCAGAAGGCCGGTGCGGACCTCGGGGCCCTTGGTGTCGAGCAGGATGCCGACAGGCAGACCGAGCTCCTTGGAAATACGGCGGACGCGCTCGATGCGACCGTGGTGCTCGTCGTAGGAGCCGTGCGAGAAGTTAAAACGGGCGACGTTCATGCCCGCCTTGATCATCTCGCGGATGGTCTCGTCGCTATCGCAGGCGGGACCCATGGTGCATACAATCTTAGTGCGCTTGTACATTCAGACCTCCATCTGACATCGTCTTGCGCTGATAGATAAACCATAAGAAATAAAACCGAGATGATTATAACGAAATGCCGACCGAATACCCCAAAAAATCGACCGTATGCCGAAATGGAAGTTCATTTTTTGCGGGAAAAACGGTATATGAAAAATCTTTACCAACCACTCCAACCGCTGCTATCTGGGCGATATGTCAGTTTGGCGATGTGCCGAAGAAAAAACGTTTTACCAATGTTGAGCATCACACGGTCTGCACCGTTGCGTGCGGACCATATTTCCAAACCGATTGTTTTGGCTAGACGCGTCTCTTTGGGGTACCATAGCTCCACTATCAACTGCCGCTCAGCACGGCAGCCTTGATGAGCCCTTGCCCTTCTCCTGGGAATTATGATCGGGCATCAATCTGCTGAGTGGCCCGAATCCCAGGAGGGGACTCTATATGCAAAAGGAATACCTGTCCGCCGCGGCGGAGGTGCTCAGCGACCAAGGTGTCGATGAGAACCTCGGCCTGAGCAACGACGAGGCGTCTTCGCGCCTCGCCAAGACAGGCCCTAACAAGCTCGAGGAAGCCGAGAAGACGCCGCTGTGGAAGCGTTTCTTTGAGCAGATGGCCGACCCCATGGTCATCATGCTGATCGTTGCCGCCGTCATCAGTGCGCTCACGGGCATGGTCAAGGGCGAGCCCGACTTTGCCGATGTTGCCATCATCATGTTCGTCGTTATCGTCAACTCGGTGCTGGGCGTGGTCCAGGAAGCCAAGAGCGAGGAGGCCCTCGAGGCCCTGCAGGAGATGAGTGCGGCGCAGTCCAAGGTGCTGCGCGACGGCAAGCTCGTGCACCTGCCGAGCGCCGAGCTCGTGCCCGGCGACGTGATCATGCTCGAGGCGGGCGACTCCGTCCCGGCCGACTGCCGCGTGCTCGAGAGCGCCACGATGAAGATCGAAGAGGCCGCGCTCACCGGCGAGTCCGTGCCCGTAGAGAAGCACGCCAACGTGATCGAGCTTGCCGCGGGCACCGCTGACGTGCCGCTCGGCGACCGCAAGAACATGTGCTACATGGGTTCCACCGTGGTATACGGCCGTGGCCGCGCCGTCGTGGTCGGCACCGGCATGAACACCGAGATGGGTAAGATCGCCGGCGCCCTGGCCGAGGCCAAGGAGGAGCTCACGCCGTTGCAGGTGAAGCTTGCCGAGCTCAGCCGCATCCTTACCATTATGGTGATCGTCATCTGCGTCGTGATCTTTGGCGTTGACATCCTCCGCCACGGCGTGGGCAATGTCCTCACCGACCCGACTGCCCTGCTCGACACCTTTATGGTCGCCGTCTCGCTTGCCGTCGCCGCCATTCCCGAGGGCCTGGTCGCCGTCGTGACCATCGTCCTTTCGCTCGGCGTGACCAAGATGGCCAAGCGCCAGGCGATTATCCGCAAGCTCTCTGCCGTCGAGACCCTTGGCTGCACGCAGACCATCTGCTCCGACAAGACCGGTACCCTTACCCAGAACAAGATGACCGTCGTCAAGCACGAGCTCGCTGCGCCCAAGGAGAAGTTCCTGGCCGGCATGGCGCTGTGCTCCGATGCTCAGTGGGACGAGGAGCTGGGCGAGGCCGTGGGCGAGCCGACTGAGTGCGCGCTCGTCAACGACGCCGGCAAGGCGGGCCTCACTGGCCTGACTGCCGAGCATCCGCGCGTGGGCGAGGCCCCGTTTGACTCGGGCCGCAAGATGATGTCCGTGGTCGTCGAGACCCTGGATGGCGAGTACGAGCAGTACACCAAGGGTGCGCCCGACGTGGTGATCGGCCTGTGCACCCATATCTACGAGGGCGATAAGGTCGTCCCCCTGACCGAGGAGCGCCGCGCCGAGCTCGTGGCGGCCAACAAGGCCATGGCCGACGAGGCCCTGCGCGTACTGGCGCTGGCAAGCCGCACCTACACCGAGGTTCCCGACGACTGCAGCCCCGCTGCGCTCGAGCATGACCTGGTCTTCTGTGGCCTGTCCGGCATGATCGACCCGGTCCGTCCCGAGGTGGCCGACGCCATCCGCGAGGCGCACGACGCCGGTATCCGCACCGTCATGATCACGGGCGACCACATCGACACCGCCGTGGCCATCGCCAAGCAGCTGGGCATCGTCGCCGATCGCAGCCAGGCCATCACCGGTGCCGACCTCGATCGCATGAGCGACGAGGAACTCGACGCGCACATCGAGGACTACGGCGTGTACGCCCGCGTCCAGCCCGAGCACAAGACACGCATCGTCGAGGCTTGGAAGTCGCGCGACCAGATCGTGGCCATGACGGGCGATGGCGTCAACGACGCCCCGTCCATCAAGCGCGCCGACATCGGCGTGGGCATGGGCATCACCGGTACCGACGTCACCAAGAACGTCGCCGACATGGTACTTGCCGATGACAACTTCGCTACCATCATCGGCGCCTGCGAAGAGGGTCGTCGCATCTACGACAACATCCGCAAGGTCATCCAGTTCCTGCTTTCGGCCAACCTTGCCGAGGTGTTCTCGGTGTTTATCGCCACGCTCATCGGCTTTACCATCTTCCAGCCGGTGCAGCTGCTGTGGGTGAACCTGGTCACCGACTGCTTCCCCGCGCTCGCGCTGGGCATGGAGGATGCCGAGGGCGACATCATGAAGCGCAAGCCGCGCAACGCCAAGGACGGTGTCTTTGCCGGTCACATGGGCCTGGACTGCGTGGTCCAGGGCCTGATCATCACCGTGCTGGTGCTGGCGAGCTTCTTTGTGGGCGTGTACTTTGACATGGGCTACATCCACATCGCCGATATGATCGCCGGTAATGCCGACGAGGAAGGCGTGATGATGGCCTTCATCACGCTCAACATGGTCGAGATCTTCCACTGCTTCAATATGCGCAGCCGTCGTGCGTCGCTGTTTAGCATGAAGAAGCAGAACAAGTGGCTGTGGGCTTCGGCCGCGCTGGCGCTGGTGCTGACGGTTATTGTGACCGTGCAGCCGACGCTTGCCGAGATGTTCTTTGGCCCCGTGACGCTTGAACTCAAGGGCGTTATCGCCGCCCTGGGCCTGGCCTTCCTGATCATCCCGCTGATGGAGATCTACAAGGCGATCATGCGCGCGGTCGAGAAAGAGTAGGTCGAAAGGCCATCCTTCCCACCGGCCCGACCGCCTGCGGGGTTTCTTCTTCGCTGGTCCTCGCGCTTCGCGCTGCGGGATCGCTCAGAAGAAATCCCTCCCGGCGGTCGGGCCTTCGGATAACCTCTCGGGACCATAAGCTGAGGGAAAGTGTGTGAGTCGGTCGAGCAATTGCTCGACCGACTCTTTTTTGTGGGTAAAATACCTGCTCAGTTGTGATTTATGGTGCTGGGAGGCGTTTGTGGGCAAGGCTAAGGCTAAAGCGAAGAAGAAGACGACGGGGGCGCGGGCTAAGCGCGATCGTCGTCGGAAGCTTGCGACCGAGGCTCCCGCGTCTGCCGAGGAGTTGTTGGCGAGCGTACCGGGGCTCGATGCGCTGCAGGATGTTCCGGCGTTTGATGACCTGCCGGTCGATGAAGCCCAGCAGACTGCCTTCGATGATTTCTGCGCACATGCCGAGGAGCCCGAGCAGATGCAGCTTGGCGCCGTGGTGCGCTTGGATCGCGGGTTTCCGCTGGTGGCGACTGCCGACGATACCTTCCGCGCCGAGCATGCAGTGGGGTTTGCCAAGTCGCGCGGCGAGGACGAGGTCCTGCTGCCTGCCGTGGGCGACCGTGTGGCGGTGCGCCGCGCTCCCGGGCATGATATGGGCGTGATTGAGTGCGTGCTGCCGCGCCGTACGAGCTTTGAGCGTTGGCGCGGCCGTGCCCGTGGAGAGCGCCAGGTGCTCTGCTCCAACGTGGATAGCGTGCTAATCGTGCAGGCGCTCGGTGCCGGTGAGGTGCTGCTCGACCGCGTGGCGCGCTCGCTGGTGTTGGCGCTCGACTGCGATGCCGAGCCGGTGGTGGTGCTCACCAAAGCTGACCGCTGCGATGCCGAGGAGCTCGAGCGCGATCTGGACCGCGTGCGCCGCCTAGTGGGCCCGGACGTGCGCGTGATCGTGACGTCTTCTGCCGAGGGCCGCGGCCTGGACGAGGTCCGTGCCTGCGTGCCTGCCGGGAGCTGCGCCATGATTCTGGGCGAGTCGGGTGCCGGCAAGTCGACGCTGCTCAATGCACTGCTGGGCCACGATACGTTGGCGACCGGCGGTGTGCGCGAACGCGACGACCAGGGCCGTCACACTACCGTCGCGCGCGTGATGGTGGCGCTGCCGGGCGACGCCGGCGTGATCGCCGATGCCCCGGGCCTGCGCAGCCTACCGCTCGTGGGTCACGAGCGGGGTCTGGCGTGCGCCTTCCCCGAGATTGTCGAGGCATCGCACGCGTGCCGGTTTGGCGATTGCACGCATACCCATGAGCCGGGCTGCGCCGTTCGCGAGGCCGAGGACGCCGGGCAGATCGACAGCCTGCGTCTGGAAACGTTCCAAAACCTGGCGTCATCCATGCGCGTGAGCGCTCAAATGCTCGATCCCGATGTCCATCTGTAATTGATTTTTCCTATGACAGCCGTCTCCCAACTGTTCGGGAGACGGCTTTTTTGCTGCGGAAAAGCCTCGAAACATGCAGTTTGCTGACGTGCTGACCAAAACCTTGCCACGAGCTTGACGGGCTGGTCAGCTTTTGGTCAGCGATTGGTTTGACATCGAAAACCAAGATCGCGATTGCGCCGCTTTGCGCTCTGACCGCCCAGACAATGGTGGTACGGGCATTCGCCCGGCACTGCCATGAGAGGAGCGGCCGTGAACAAGAGCAAGCGCATCGCCATCAGTCTGGTCGCGGGCGTGCTCGCTGCTCTGCTCTGCATGGTTTACGGCTCGTCAATCCGCTCGCAAGCCGAACAGGTCCAGGCTGAGACCTTGGCCAAGTACGGTGGCGATCGCGTCGAGGTATGCGTCGCGGCGCGCGATATCGATGTGGGCGAGACCCTCGATGAGACCAATGTCATAACCCAGGAATGGCTGACGAGTCTGCTGCCGCGTGACGCGGCGACCGAGCTGCGCCAGGTGCGCGGCGACGTGACGACTTCGCGTATTCCCAAAAACGCCGTGATCTGCAATGTCTACACCAAGGCCGAGAGCCACAAGCTCGAGGTGCCTAAGGGCAAGGTCGCCGTTTCGGTGGCGGTCGATGCCGAGCACTCGGTCGGCGGTGCCACGGGCGTGGGCAGCTATGTGGACGTGTACGTGCAAAAAGATGGCGTAACCGATCGACTGTGCGGCGCGCACGTGATCGATACCAGTGAGAATTCCGGTGCCACGCGCGAGGGCAAGATCGAATGGGTGACGCTGGCGGCTGACCCCGAAGACGTCAAGGAACTGCTGGGGGCATCGGGCAAGGGAACGGTCAGCTTGACGATTCCCGCCACGGCGCGCGGCAAAAAGAGCGGAGGCGACGAGTGATGAAGGCGATCTGGCTTGCGTGCTGCGCGTGCGGCGATTACGGGCTGTTGCAGCAGGAAGTCGAGGGCCGTGATGCGGGTGCACAGGTGCTTCGCGTGGGTGACCTGGACGGGCTGGTTTCCATGGCGCGGGCGTTTCCGTCGCGCCGCGGGGCTGCCATCATCGCGGCGTCTCTGTTTGATATCGAAGATGTGCGCAAGACTGTTGCGCGCCTGACGGCCGAAGGCCGCGTGAGTCGCGTGGTCGTGTTGATAGAAGTGCTCGATCCGTCGGATATCGAGGGGCTGTTTCGCGCGGGGGCGACCGAGGTCATCGCTGCGCACAGTATATGCGGCAACGGGCGCGCGGGCGAGGGAGCGGTTGATTCCGATCGGCGCATGACGATTGAGCCCGATGCTTTTGTTGATAGGGAACCCGGGGTGCCTCGCGCTACAAGAGGCCCGCGTGTTGATGATTATGGAAAAGCGGAAGCCGAGCATGGTCGGCGCCCCCGGAACCCCCTTGTATACGATGACGCTGGAGGGCCGGCACAGCATGCTGGCGACTCCCCGGCTGTAGATATGGGATACGTGCACGGCGTGAATCTGGCGGATGAACTTGACGAAGTTGAGGGCTTTGCCGGGTGCGGCGAGTTGTCGCTGATGCGGAGTGAACAGATTGCACAGAACGAGCCTGCCTCGCAGACCGAACAAGCCGCCATGCCGGCTTGGACGCAGCGTGTGGTTGCGGCAGGGGAGACGGGGACGCTGTCACCGACGCCTCCGATGCCGCCGGCAGACGCTGCCGCTCCGCAGCATCGAGCTCCGGTCATCTGCGCCATTTCGGGTTCGGGCGGTTGCGGCAAGTCGACGATCGTTGCCACCATGGCACACGCATCGTCGCTGTTGGGCTTGCGTGCCGCCGTGCTCGACCTGGACCTGATGTTTGGAAACCTTTACGACTTGTTAGGCGTCGATGCTCCGCGCGATATGGCGGCACTTATCGAGCCGTCGGCGGCGGGCGCGCTCACCGAGCCGGATATCGTAGCCACATCGATGCGCGTGGCGCCGGGCGTTACGCTCTGGGGTCCCGTCGCGGCGCCCGAGCAAGCCGAGCTCATGGCACGTCCGGTGGAGCTACTGCTTGATGTTCTGCGTCGCGAATCCGACGTGGTCTTTATCGATACCTCGGTCTTTTGGGGTGATGCCGTGGCGGCTGCGGTGGCGGCGAGCGACCGTTGCCTGGTCGTTGGCGATGCTGCGGTATCGTCCGCGACATCGGCGTCGCGCGTCATTGAGCTGGCAAGTCGAGTAGGTGTGCCGCGCACGCGCATGAGCGCTGTATTCAACCGGTTTGGCGCGCGCGGGGCAGACGAGGACGTCGCCATGCGCTTTGAGATTGCCTGTGCGTTGAGCTCCAAGATTCGTATCGCCGATGGCGGGCAGGATCTCGCCGCGCTCATGGCGTTTGGGCGCGCTGACGAGGCAGTGGGGCAGACCAGCGCTTTTGCGACCAGCGTGCGCGAGGCCACGCGCGAGATGCTCGTGGAACTGGGGTGCGCCGTCGGCCCTTGGAGCGATATGGTCGCCGACCGTGCAACGCGCACCGAACGCCCGCGTATCCGCCTTCCCTGGTCGCGCGAGGGTGATCAGCGATGAGCCTGCAAACGAGGATTAAGGCTGCCGGCGCTGCAGCGGCGGCAGCGCCTGTAGATGCGGGGCGTCGCCGCGCGGTGAAACGACGCACCAAGCGCGCCGTGATGGACCGCATGGGTTACGACGAAGTGGCGCGTATCAGCGCCTATGTCGACCCGGCACTTGCCCGCTCGGAATTGCGTCCCGCGGTGGAGGCGGCGCTCAATGTTGAGGAGCCGACCGATCTCGCGACGCCCGAGCGCGAGACCATCATCGACGAGATTTTGGATGACGTGGTGGGCTTGGGGCCGTTGCAGCCGCTCATCGAGGACGACACCGTTACCGAGATCATGATCAACGGCTGCCGCTCGGCTTTCTTTGAACGCGGCGGCGTCTTGTATCCCATCGAGCATGCGTTTGAGGATGATGAGCAGATCCGTGTGCTTATCGACCGCATTATCTCGCCACTTGGCCGCCGTATCGACGAGCGCAGCCCCATCGTCAACGCCCGCCTCAAAACGGGCTATCGCGTCAACGCGGTGATTCCGCCTGTGGCGATTGACGGACCGATTCTCACCATCCGAAAGTTCTCGGACCGTATCTGCTCGCTGGACGAGCTCGTGGGGTTGGGATCGCTGCCGCTTTGGTATGCGCAGCTGCTGTCGTGTGCGGTGTCGCTGCGACAGGACCTGGCGGTTGCGGGAGGCACGGGATCTGGTAAGACCACCCTGCTCAACGCGTTGTCATGTGAGATTTCCACCGGCGAGCGCATCGTGACGATCGAGGACTCTGCCGAGCTCAAGTTTGCGCATCATCCGCACGTGGTGCGCCTAGAGGCGCGCGAGGCTTCAATTGAGGGCGAGGGCGCGGTGACGATCCGCGACCTGGTGACTAATGCCCTGCGCATGCGCCCCGACCGCATCGTGGTGGGCGAGGTGCGCGGTGCCGAGTGCTGCGACATGTTGCAGGCCATGAACACGGGCCACGACGGGTCGCTCACCACGCTTCATGCGGGTTCAGAACAGGAGACCGTGGTGCGTCTGACGTTGCTTGCACGTTATGGCATCGATCTGCCGAGCGAGCTCATCGAGGAGCAGATTGCCATGGCACTCGACGGTATCGTGATGTCCGAGCGCCACGCCGATGGCAGGCGTTTTGTCTCCTCGTATTCGGGGGTGCGACGCGCCGCATCGGGCGGCGTAGAGCTCGAGCGCTATGTGACGTTCGATGCCGCCGAGCGCACCTGGACGCTTGACCGCGAGCCGCCGTTTATCGCAGAAGGCCTGCGGTCGGGGACGCTCACACAAGAGGAGGTGGACGAATGGAGATCACTGTGCCCCTCGTCGTAGGGGGCTTGGCAGGGCTTTCTGTCGCGACGGCGTGCGGGGCGGAACCTCGTGTGCCGCAGGTACCGCCGGCGGAGCTGGCACGTCAGGCGCTCGAGACGGTGGCAGAGAAGCTGCCGCGTGAGCTGGTGGAAAACGATCTGCTGAAAAAGATCGCCCGTTCGTGGGCATCGCTGGCTCCGGCGCATCGCCTTGGCCTCGTGATCGAAGATGCTTCGGGACGTTTGGCGTTTCTGCTGCTATCGAGCGGTGTCTGCTGCGTTTTACTAACGATGGTGTCGTTATCGCCCCTCGGATTTGCCTTGGGACTTGTTGCTCCGTTTGCCGTTGGTGCCGCTCGGGATGGCTTTGAGAGCCGGCGCGAGCAACACGATGCAGAAGAGGCAATGCCCGAGGCGTTTACCGCACTTTCCATGTCGCTTGCCTCGGGACATTCGCTGGCCCAGGGCATGCGCTTTGTGGGCGCTCATGCGCAAGAGCCAGTGCATACCGAGTTTTTGCGGGTGGCGGCGGCGATCGATTGCGGCATCTCGGCGACCGACGCGCTCGATGACTTGCTCGTGCGTATCGACGCCCCCGGTCTTTCGCTTGCGACCTTGGCGCTTAAGGTGTCTCAGCGCACCGGCGCTCCGCTTGCCGACTTACTGTCCGAGGCGTCGAGCATGGTGGGGGAGCGCATTGAGCTCAAGCGCCGCCTGGATGTTAAGACGTCGCAGGCCCGCATGTCTGCGCATATGGTCGCGGCGATGCCGGCGGGCATGTGCGCGGTGTTGGCGCTGCTTTCGGCAGATTTTCGTCGCGGTCTTGCGACGCCTGCCGGCGCGGGCGCTGTGGTGCTGGGTCTTGCCCTCAACGCCGTTGCCCTGGTGGTTATCCGGCGCATTATGCGGGTGGAGCTATGAGCGCCCCGGTTGCAGTTGCGGCTTGCCTGTGCGCCCTGAGTGTATTTGTCGCGACGGGTTTGGATCGGGCGGATGCACGCAAGATCGCAGGGGCCTGCAAGCGCGAGGCGGTGCTGGTCGCTGCCGCGGGTCGCTCGGTGGTCGATGCTCTGACCGCGCGAGTGAAGGGCGCGGTTGGAGCGGGCGGCCCGGCGCGAGTGTCGCTCGGCGAAGTGTCCGAGATGATCGATGTTGTGCGCTTGGGTCTTTCGGCCGGTCTTTCGTTTGATGCGGCGCTTGAGATTTTCTGCGCCAACCGCCGGTCAGTGCTGGCTCTTCGCCTTGAGCGCGCCTGCATGGCGTGGCAGGTGGGCGTGGGCACGCGTGAGGACGAGTTGTTGGCCGCCGCGCGCGACCTGGACGTGCGAGCGCTCGAGACCTTTGCCATCACGGTGGGGCAGGCGCTCGCCCTGGGTGCCCCACTTGCCGAGACACTGGCCGCTCAAAGTCGCGAGATCCGTGCGGCTCATCGCGCCGCGGTCGAGCGCGAGATCGAGCGTGCGCCCGTCAAGCTGCTGATTCCCACCGGCACGCTCATCTTGCCGGCGTTGCTTCTGTCCATATTGGGCCCGCTGCTGGGAGCAGGCGGGATGACGTAGGGAGGAATACATGAACACGATGACTGACGCTGCTGGCAAGGTCCAGGGCTGGGCGTTTTGCCGGGCGGCACATGTTCGTCAGCGCGCCAAGGAACTATTGCAGGAGGAGAGTGCACAGGGTACCACCGAGTATGCCATCTTGGTCGGCGTGCTCGTGGTGATCGCGATTATCGCCATCGTCGCATTTAAGGGCAAGGTCCAAGATCTATGGAACGCTATCAGCGAGGGCATCAACAGCCTGTAGAGGGCGAACGCCCCGTCGGGGTGCTGCTGGTGTTTGCTTGCCTGACCGTGGCGATAGCGGCGGTGCTTTGGGGGCTTAACGCCGCGCGGCAGCAGCGTCCTGGGACCGCCTCCGATTTGGGCTCAGATTCGGCGGTGGCGTCTCAAAAAGATGAGATGCGAGATGCGGACGATTCGGATGTCGCTGTCACGGCGCAAACCTTTCTGCGGACGCTCGACAAGCGGTCTGGCACTGCGACGGATTCGCCTGAGGGCAACGCGATTGCGGTCCGACTTGCATGGTCCGAGGACCGACCGATGACCGAAGCGGCGGCGGATATGCTGCGTGCCTATCGCGAGGTACCCACGGCGCAACTTGCTCTGAGCGGCTATCTCGACATCAAGGGAAACGTGTGGGGCGCCATCGTACGCGACGGACGCGGCTGGGTCGATATGGTGACAATTGCCGCGGATGCTGGCGATGCTTCGTGTCGTCTGCGCGCCGTGCGCCTGAGCCCGCAGGCAACGGACCCAAAGGAGGGATCGTGAAATGCATGATGTCCTGCGTGAGGAATCTGCCCAGGCGACGGTCGAATACGCCATCGTCACGGTGGCGCTGTTATCGATCGTGCTGGCGATCGCGGGGCTTTGGCGTGCCGGCACCGATGGGCGCTTGGCGGCGCTGGTTGAGCGGGCGGCATCCCATGGCGTTGCCTCGACGTCGGTTATCGACGCCGCTGCGGCCGCTAAGGACATCGCGTTGTATTGATATCGCGCGCGAGGACCGGGCGCAGTCTACGGTCGAGGCCGCTTTTTTGCTGCCGACGTTTCTGACGCTCATCCTTCTCGCACTGCAACCGGTGTGCCTGCTTTATACGCGCGCGGTCATGGAGTCTGCCGCCGCCGAGACCGCGCGGCTCATGACCACGACGACGGCGGAGGACGACGATCTTAAGGAGTTCGCCCGCCGCCGACTTGCCGCAGTGCCCAACGTTTCGATCTTTCATGCCGGCGGGCCGTTGTCGTGGGATATCGAGCTTGGCCGGGCCGGTGCGGGTGGCGTCTCGTCCGTGTCCGTTTCCGGCGAGGTCAAGCCGTTGCCTGTGATCGGTGCGTTTGCGCAGGCTATGGGTGGTACCGCCGAGGGCGGCTACGTTGAGCTCAAGGTCGATGTCTCGTATCAATCGCGTCCCGAATGGCTGGAGGGAGATTATGATTCGTGGATTGCTGCATGGGATTAAGCGTTTCTGGTCTAGACGCGTTTTGACGCACCGTCCGAGCTGCCATCGCAAGCGAGGCGACTTTATGGGTCGAGCCGGTGTCGATCTGTTTATCGAAGATGGCGCCTATACCACGCTTTCTTCTGCCGTGGTCATCCTAGTGGTGCTCACATTGTTGTTTTCGTCGACCGCGGCGATATGGAGCATGTCGCGTGCCGGGGATACTCAGGTGGCGGCTGATAGTGGCGCGCTGGCGGGTGCCAACGTAGTGTCGTCCTATCACACGGCTGCCACGGTGGTTGATGCGAGCATCTTGAGTCTGGGGCTGGCGGGGTTTGCCACGATCGGGACGGGCCTGGTCGCCATCCTCATCCCGGGTGCCGAGCCGGTTGCCGGCAATATGGTCGACACCGGGATTGAGATCATTAAAACGCGCAACAAGTTTGCCAAAAGCGCATCGGAAGGCTTACAGAAAATCGAGACGGCTCTGCCGTATCTGATCGCCGCGCGTGCCACGCAGACGGTGTCGGCGCAGGATACCGATAGTGTGACCTATACCGGTACGGCGCTTGCCGTGCCCAGGACATCCGAGTCTGACTTCGCTGCGCTCAAAGGATCAGAGATCTCGACCGATACCATTAAAGACACATCAGATGATTTAGAGGGTGCGGCCGAGGAGCTGCGGAAGGCTTCTGAGGACACGGCGAAGGCTAAAGAGCGTGCTTGGCTGGCGGATTGTGGTGGGTCTGACAAGGGCTCGGTCGGCAGCTGTTCTTGCATGTGGGAGCGTGCGAAAAGCCTAACGGATCTCTCCGGTGTTCAAAATCCGCATTACTCATCGAGCGTTACGTGGGAGCCCCAAGTTGCCCTTGATCGCGCGAAGGACTACTACCATTGGCGTCTGACAAATGAGAAGCCCCACGGCTCGAGTGTCGAGATGAAGGCAGAGTCTGCGGCGCGTAAGGCGTTTTATACCTATGCGAGCGCGGAGGTCGATCGGGCACATATAACCGAGAACGGAGACAGGGTTTCCTCCTATATTCCGCTGCTGCCGCGCAACTCTGATGAGGTTCGGGCGACGGAGCTCTATACCGATGCGGTGTGGCCGACGAGCGTGAACGATGACAAGGCGTATCTGCATTACGGGACGACCTGCCCTAACTATAAGAAAGGGACGCCGAGCGGATTTGCTTCGGTTGCCGATTACGATGGACAGGATAAATGCAGCAAATGCCATTTTGGCGTTTCGTCGCTTGGTGCTGTTGCGGCGCCTTCAACCTCTATCGAAAACGGCTTCGAATATCACTTCGACGAGTTCAAAAAGGCCTTGGAGGAATACGTCAAATGTCGGAACAAAGAGCTTGAGCTCATGCGTCAGACCGAGGATGAGGCCGACCGTGCGAGCAATGCGTTTGACCAGGCCATTAAAGCGCTTTCGGGCGAGCGTCCGCGTATCGCTCCGCCCGGTCGCAACGGCGTGGTTGCCTTTGCGGTTTCGGGTGCCATCTCGAGCCCCGATGAGCTCAACTCTTCGTTTAACACGGCAGTCAGGCTTGGCGATCGCGGTGCCATCTCTGCCGCGGTGCTGGCGCCCGATGAGGCGACGGCGCAAAACAACGTGCTTTCGCGATTTTTCTCGACATTGAAGGAACGCTCGGGTGGCGTTGCCGGCGTACTCGATGGCGTCATGGATGTCTGGGGACGGCTGCTTGTGGGATACGGAGACATCCAAGGTTCGGCCGACGAACTTATGGACGAGATGATTAAAGGCCTAGGAGGGGGCAGCGGCGCGTTGGGCTCCATTGCATCGTGGCTCGGCGATACCGTTTCGGCGTCCGTGGCGGCGCTGGGTTTGGAACCGTGCGACTTGCGCCTGCGAAAGCCGGTGCTGACTGATTCCGCCAACGTCATTAAGAGCCCGGGGTCTGACATTGCCGGTCTCTCTCAAGCGCAAGACAAACTGCGAAGTATTCCGTTGGGCGTGACCGATCCCAAGGCGCTTTGCGAGGCGTTGGAATATCAAGTCGAACGCACCATCAGCGGTACGGTGTTCACGCTTGCGGAGATTCCTCTGCCCGGCGGCGGTTCCATCCCGCTCACCGTCGATGTCGCCACGCTGGTTGGCGCTCTGGGCGGTGGGTCGTAATGAGTATCCGCATGCGTCTGCGCGAGGAGCGCGCCCAAGCGACGGTGGAGATGGCAGTGGTTACGCCCGTTTTGCTGGTGCTGGCACTCATTGTGTACAACGTCATGATCTTTGCCAGCGCTGTCGCGCGCTTCGACCGCGTGGTGCCCGACATCGTGTTGGCGCACGCCGTGGCGTCGGAGGGGGAGGGCGACGAAAGCTCTGTCGATGCCTCGGCGACGGTCCAGACTCAAATTCTGAATGCCATGGAAGGCTATGACTTGCAGATCGAAGTGTCGAGCGAGCAAGGCGCGGAGGCATCGGATGGTGGTCTGCTCTCCCTATCCGGTACGTTTAGGACCTACACCTGCACCATGCACTATGAGCCGTGGCCGACTTCTCTCAGCATCGCTGGCGTTCCGCTGGGGGCGCCGACAACGTTGTCGCACGAGCGCGCGGTGACGGTCGATCCATGGCGTCCGGGGGTGGTCATGTGACCGCGGTCTCGTCCTACATCGCCTACGCGCGGGCACTCAATAGGCTGGGCTGGACGCCGGCCGAGTTTGCGGTGGCGGAGTCGTTTGCCGTGCGCCTGCGCGGCATGCTGGGACGGTGTCCGGTTGCCGCCAACGGTCTGCCGCTCGTCATGGCATTTCCACGCTGCTCTTCGGTCCATACGTGTTTTATGGCCTATCCCATCGACATCGCCTTCATCGATCGCGACGGCAATATCCTCGCGCGCTACGAAAACGTACGTCCCTGGCGTATGTGCTCCTGCCCCGGCGCCTGGGCCGCATTAGAGCGCCCTTCAATCATTGTTTCGACCCCTGCTCTCCAACGCGTGCCGGCTTAAGAATTGGCGACAGCGGACTTTCGTCATACGAAATTGGGTAAGATGGAGGAGAAGATGCATGGATGTTGAGATCCATCCCAACGCTAAAAAGCACCTGACGGAAAAGCAGGTGCTTAGCGCTTGGCTTGCGGTTACTGAGTGCATTCGTCGCGAGTCGAAGGACGAGCCGCCGAGATGGCTTGCGATTGGATGGCTCCCAGACGGACGAAGCGTGGAGCTTGTCGCGGTCGAGCTTGTCCGTGGGGGCTTATCATTCATGCCTTGTCTCCAGTCCAGAAGAAATTTTGGCAGGAGATTGAACGGGCTCGGCAAAGGGGTCGATGATGGACAAGACGTATACGGCCGCTAATGGTCAGGTTGTAACGGATGAAATGATTGACGCGTGGTGCGAGTCGTACGAGCGCGGAGAGTTTCCGGATGGCGAACACACCGTTGGTGGGATCGTGCATGGACGGCCCCCGCTCTCAGGTGAGGGGACGGCAACGCTGTCGGTCAAGATTCCTCTGGGAATGAAGGAGGCCATTCGTCGACGGGCGGCTGCCGAGGGGATGACGCCAAGTGAGTTTGCCCGTGCGGCTCTGAGCGAAAAACTTCTTGCTGCCGGCTGATGTCTCTGACGTGCCGATTTATAGAACCGAGGCTGTGCTCAAAAACTTTTTTAAAATTCTCGGTTGACCGGAACGCGTCCTTGGTTATACTAATCAAGCCTTGAAACAAGGCACACCTCAAATGGCTGGGTAGCTCAGTTGGTAGAGCAGAGGACTGAAAATCCTCGTGTCAGGGGTTCGATTCCCTTCCCCGCCACCTTGAATTGACTAGGACCTCTGCAAAGGGGTCCTTTTCTTTTATGCAGTCCCCTGCGGAAAGCGCATCCCAGACATTCCTCCCGCTTTTGCGTCACTTTTCAGACCATTCGGTCGCCTGCCCGCACGCGCGGGTATACTCAAAACGATACTTTTCCTATGCAATACGATGCGGGCTCGACCTGCACGATCCGAAGGGGGCAGTGATGGAGAGGATACTCGGCGTTAATCTCTCTGGCTGGTTTATTCCCGAGCCTTGGGTGACCCCGTCGCTGTACGCGGCGACCGGTGCATCCAACGCGGCCGAGCTGCAGGAGGCCATGGGCACCGCCGCCTATAACGAGCGCATGCGTCGTCATTACGAGACGTTTGTGAGCGAGGATGATTTTCGCCGTATGGCGCAGATCGGCCTCAACGCCGTGCGCCTGCCGGTGCCTTGGTATGCCTTTGGCTCACAGGAGTCCGATGCCTCCTACATCTCGGTTGTCGACTACATCGACCGCGCGATTGAGTGGGCTGCCAAGTACAACATTCGCGTGCTGCTCGATCTGGCAACTGTGCCCGGTGGTCAGGGCGATTCCAACGATTCGCCCACCACGCCGGAGGCTGTTGCCGAGTGGCATTCGTCCACTAACGGCCGCCATGTCGCACTCGACGTGCTCGAGCGTTTGGCCGATCGCTACGGTGAGGCCGAGAGCCTGCTGGGCATTGAGCTGCTTGACACGCCGCAGATGAGCGTCCGCAAGAGCCTCTTTACCATGACGGATGGCATTCCTGCTCACTACCTGCGCAACTTCTATCGCGATGCTTACGAGCTCGTCCGTTCGTATATGCCCGAGGATAAAATCGTCGTCTTCTCGTCTTCGGGGTATCCCAGCGAGTGGAAGCATTTTATGCGCGGCACCAAGTACAAGAACGTCTACATGGACCTTCACCTGTACCATTACCGTGACGAGTATGCACTCGACATCACGAGCCCCCGCGGGCTGACGACGGCGATTTCGCGTAACAAGCGCGAGCTTAAAGAGGCGATTTCGACGGGGTTCCCCGTGCTGGTGGGCGAATGGTCGGGTGCGGCGATCTTTGCCAACTCGTCGGTTACGCCCGAGGGCCGCAATGCCTACGAGCGCGTGTTCATCGCCAATCAGCTGGCATCGTTTGCGCCGGCTGCCGGTTGGTTCTTCCAAACGTGGAAGACCGAGAAGCGTATTGCGGCATGGGATGCCCGCGCGGCGCTCGGTACGCTCGAGCGCGGCATGATTGAATAGGTTGATATGACGCAAAACAGCGCCCATACGGGCAAACTCTATGTGGTCGGCACACCCATCGGCAACTTGGGAGACCTGTCCCCGCGCGTTGGCGAGGCGTTTGCCGCCGCCGATGCCATCTGCTGCGAAGACACGCGTGTGACGTCAAAGCTGCTAATGCACCTGGGTATCTCCAAGCCGCTTGTCCGTTGCGACGAGAATGTGATCGCCAGCCGCGCCGCCGGCCTGGTCGACCGTCTGCTGGCGGGGGAAACCCTCGCCTTTGCCTCGGACGCCGGCATGCCGAGCGTGTCCGATCCCGGCCAGGCGCTGGTCGAGGCAGCGCGTGAGGCCGATGTACCCGTCGAAGTTATCCCCGGGCCCTCTGCTTGCGTCACGGCGCTCGTTTCGTCCGGCATTCCCTGCGAGCAATTTTTCTTTGAGGGCTTTTTGGGCCGCAAGCACGGTGACCGCGTGCGCCGTCTGCAGCGCCTTGCCGTGGTGCCCGGCGCGCTCATCTTCTACGAGTCTCCACATCGCATCGTGGCGACGCTCGAGGCTGTGGCCGAGGTCTTTCCCCAGCGTGAGGTTGCCGTCTGCCGCGAACTCACCAAGCTGCACGAGGAGGTCTTGCGCGGGCCCGCTGACCAGCTTGCCGAGGAGCTGCGTGCTCGCGGCGAGGTAAGGGGCGAGATTGCGCTGGTCATCGCGCCGCCGAGCGAGGATGAGGAGGCCGGTATCGTGCCGGTTGGCGCCGCGGCAGCGGATCCCGACGAGGCCCTGCGCGAGGATATCCGCGCCGCGCTCGAGGAGGGGGAGCCCGCGTCTGCGGTGGCCAAGCGCCTGTCTCAGAAGTATTCGCGCCGCAAGCGCGATGTCTATGCCATGGTGCTCGATATGCAATAGATGGAGGATATCCAGCCCTTGCGCTAGAATCATCCCCTGTATGCAACGTTTTTCTGGAGGACAAACCCCATGGATCAAAGCAAGCCTTCGTTCTTTATCACGACGCCCATCTACTACGTCAACGCCGATCCGCACCTGGGCACGGCTTATTCCACCATCATCGCCGACGTTCAGGCTCGCTATCGCCGCTCCGCCGGCTATAACGTCAAGTTCCTGACCGGCATGGACGAGCACGGCGAGAAGGTCGCCGAGGCCGCAGCCAAGCATGGTATGACGCCGCAGGAGTGGACCGACAGCCAGGCCCCGCACTTCAAGGAGCTTTGGAGCAAGCTCGAGATTTCCAACGACGACTTCATCCGCACCACCGAGCCGCGCCAGCATCATGCCGTGCAGTACCTGTGGGAGCGCATGAAGGAGTCCGGTTACCTGTATAAGGGCAGCTACGACGGCTGGTATTGCGTGCCTGACGAGACCTACTTCACCGATACGCAGGTCCAGAAGGGCGACGAGGAGTACGGCAGCGTCGGCCAGCATCTATGCCCCGACTGCCACCGTCCGCTTGAGCGCGTCCAGGAGGAGTCCTACTTCTTTAAGCTTTCCGCCTTCCAGGACAAGCTTCTCAAGCTCTATGACGAGCACCCCGACTTTGTCGAGCCTGCGTTCCGCATGAACGAGGTTCGCAGCTTTGTCGAGGGCGGCCTCAACGACCTTTCCGTGAGTCGCACGAGCTTTGACTGGGGCATCCAGGTTCCGTTTGACGAGGGCCATGTGACCTATGTATGGTTTGACGCGCTGCTCAACTATATGACGGCCGTCGGCTACGGTGTCGACACCGACGAGGCGCGTGCCGAGCTGGCCTATCGCTGGCCCGCGCAGTTCCACATCGTGGGTAAGGACATCATCCGCTTCCACTGCGTCATTTGGCCCGCCATGCTCATGGCCATCGGCGAGGCCCTGCCCGAGCACGTCTTTGCCCACGGCTTCCTGACCGTGCGCAATGCCGAGACCGGCAAGGCCGAGAAGATGTCCAAGAGCCGCGGTAACGCCATCGCTCCGCAGGACGTTATCGACATGCTGGGCGTCGAGGGCTATCGCTACTACTTTATGACCGATGTCGTTCCCGGTACCGACGGCGCCATCAGCTTCGATCGCATGGAGCAGGTCTACAACGCCGACCTGGCCAACAGCTGGGGCAACCTTATCTCGCGTTCGCTCAACATGAGCGGCAAGTACTTTGACGGTTGCGCGCCCGCCAAGCCCGCATCGTTCGATGCGTTCGACAACCCGCTGGCAAAGATCGCCGATGGCCTGGTCGACCGCTACATGGCCAAGATGGACGTGCTCGATTACGGCGGAGCCAAGGATGAGGTCATGGAGCTCATCCACGCCGCCAACCACTACATCGAGGACTCCGAGCCCTGGGCACTTGCCAAGGACGAGGCCAAGGCTGACGAGCTGGCGTTTGTGATCTACAACCTGCTCGAGGCCATCCGCATTGCCGCTCACCTGCTGATGCCGCTCATGCCTCAGACCTCTGCCGAGGCCCTGCGCCGCCTGTCCTGCGAGAACGAGGCCGCGACCGACGACCTCAAGGGCATTTGCGCTTGGGGCCTGCTTGCTGGTGGTCAGCCCGTCGAGAAGGGCGATCCGCTGTTCCCGCGTCTGGCGTAGAGACCGCGCGAGCGCCATATCGGCAATTTGCTGTTTAGATGTAAGGGCATGGCCGCAACGGTCCATGCCCTTTCGTTTCAAGACGCCGCCATCATGCTAAGGAGGCAACTATGACAACTTCGCCTTTGGCAAACCCCACGGCAACAAGGGAGCTGCTGGAGGAGTTTGGCCTTGCGACCAAGCATCGCCTGGGCCAGAACTTTCTAATCGACAATCATGTGATCGAGCGTATCTGCGAGCTTGCCGAGCTTGCAGGTGACGAGCGCGTACTCGAGGTGGGTCCGGGTTGCGGTACGTTGACACTTGCGTTGCTGCAGGAAGCGGCGTGCGTTACGTCCATTGAGGCCGATCCTGAGCTCGAACCGGTGCTCGACGCCCACGCCGCCGACTATGCCAACTTCCGCTTTATCATGGGCGACGCGCTTAAGGTGGGCCCGGAGCAGATTGAGCAGGCTGCGGGCGGTGAGCCGACGGTATTTGTCGCGAACTTGCCCTATAACGTGGCGGCGACGATCATTTTGCAATTTTTCCAGACGATGCCGGCGCTCAAGCGCGCCGTCGTCATGGTGCAAAAGGAGGTTGCCGATCGCATTGCCGCAGTGCCGGGCAACAAGATCTATGGCGGCTTTACGGCAAAGCTTGGCCTGTA
The DNA here is from genome assembly GCA_902466855.1 of uncultured Collinsella sp. Classification (GTDB taxonomy): domain Bacteria; phylum Actinomycetota; class Coriobacteriia; order Coriobacteriales; family Coriobacteriaceae; genus Collinsella. The sequence goes on from CABQSP010000001.1 coordinate 88,134, forward strand.
TGCGCAGGTAACGGGTCGCTTTGAGGTGCCGCCGCGTTGCTTTATGCCGGCGCCACACGTGGACTCGGCCGTCGTGCGTATCGACCGTGTTGACGGTGTGGTGCCCGAAGGACTCGATCGCGAATTTGTGGCCCGCGTGATTGATGCTGCATTTGCTCAGCGTCGCAAGACCATCCGCAATTCCATGAGCGCCAACGGCTTTGCCAAGGACGTGCTCGATGCCGCCTTTGAGGCTTGCGGTATCGCACCCACCACGCGGGCCGAGACGCTCGATGTTGCCGACTTTGTCCGTCTGGCCCGGGAGCTTTCCCATGACGCTTAATGCCGAACGCGTGACGTTTACCAAAAAAAAGAAGACGGTTGCTTGTCCCGTGCCCTTGGCACCGCTTGCCGACACACATGCGCATCTGCTTTCGTTCTGGGGCAAGGATGTGCCCGAGACACTCGTGCGTGCCAAGGCGGCAGGCATCGACCTGTTGGTGACGGTCTTCGATCCCATTGCCGATAAGCGCAGCGTGACGGACTATAGCGACTGGCTGACGCGCGAGATTCTGCCGATGCAGGATATCCCGCAGATCAAGTATCTTGCCGGCGTGCATCCGTATGGCGCGCCGGACTATACCGACGACGTTCACGCACAGGTTGTTGCTGCGCTTGATGACCCTTTGTGCGCCGGTATTGGCGAAATCGGTCTGGACTACCACATGGATTACGACGACGACATCACGCCGGCGCCCCACAGCGTGCAGATTGATTGCATGGCACGTCAGCTCGAAGTCGCCATGCGCTGCAATGTGCCGGTGGAGTTGCACCTGCGGCACGAGGACTCGGATGGGGAGCGCACCTCGCATATGGATGCGTACAACGTGCTTCGTGAGGTGGGCGTGCCCCAGGTCGGTTGTGTGCTGCACTGCTTTGGCGAGGACCGCGCCACGATGGAGCGCTTTGTGGAGCTGGGCTGCTATATCGCCTATGGTGGTGCGGCCACCTTTAAGCGCAACGAAGACGTGCGCGAGGCATTTGCGGCAACCCCACTCGATCGCATTTTGTTCGAGACGGATTGTCCCTATATGGCGCCGGAGCCCATTCGTGGTCTTGAGTGCGAGCCGGCAATGATTTCTATCACGGCAAACACGCTGGTCAACGACCGTGTCGATCGTACCGGCGAGGATGCTGAGGCAATCGCGCGAGCAGCTTGGGAAAATGCCTGCAAACTTTTTCAAAAATAGTTCTTGCGTTCGCGATGGTGCTCCGTTATTCTAATTCCTGCACGCGGGCGTGGCGGAATTGGCAGACGCGTACGGTTCAGGTCCGTATGGGGGCAACCCCATGAAGGTTCAAGTCCTTTCGCCCGCACCATTGATTGAAAGAGCTCCCAGCAATGGGAGCTTTTTTGTTATGGGCCCATCACGGGGACTTGAACCTGTGAAGGAGCGAGCGCAAAGAAAACGCGGAGCGTTTTTAGCGAGCTGGCGAGGACGCCGGCAGGCGGCCGAAGCCGGTGCGGATCCGCGAAGCGGATACGCGGACGTCCTTTCGCCCGCACCATTAAATGGAAGAGCTCCCAGCAATGGGAGCTTTTTTGTTATGGGCCTCTTGTTGATGTCACGTGGCTGCTTCGTGCGGGTATCCTAGTGCCAACGTGTGCCTATCAGAGGAGAGACCATGCTGTTGTCCGGAATCATTGCTGCCCTTACGAGTCTTCTGCTTCCCATCATCATTTTGTTGCTGCTGCTTCCCAACGCCTGTTATGTCGTTGAACAGCAGCATGCCGTGATCATCGAGCGCCTGGGCAAGTTCAATCGTATCGTCAACGCGGGCTTCCACATGAAGGTGCCCGTGATCGACCGCAAGGCCGCCACGGTGAGCCTGCGCACCATGAAAAACGGCTTCGGCATCGACGTTAAGACCCAGGACAACGTGACCATCGGCCTTGAGGTCTCTGCTCAGTACCACGTGAGCTATGACATGGGCGCCGGTCCGGCAGATTCGGGTATCTACAAGAGCTACTACATGCTGCAGGAGCCCGTCGACCAGATGCGCGATTTCATCACCGATGCCCTTCGCTCTTCCATCCCCGTCTACACACTCGATGAGGTCTTTGCCAAGAAGGATGACATCGCCAAGGACGTCAACGCCACCGTGTCCGAGCAGATGGCTGCCTACGGCTTCACCCTCGTGTCGACGCTCATCACCAAGATCGCGCTGCCGACCGAGGTCGAGAACTCCATGAACGACATCAACGCCGCCCAGCGCAAACGCGCTGCTGCGCAGGAGCTCGCCGAGGCCGACCGCATCAAGCGCGTCACCGAGGCGACCGCCGAGGCCGAGGCGATGGAAAAGGCGGGCGAGGGCATCGCCAACCAGCGCAAGGCCATCGCGCTGGGCATCAAGGATTCACTCGAGATTATCCAAGAGACGGGTGTCGGCAATGACGAGGCCAACCAACTGTTCATGTTTACGCAGTGGTCCGAGATGATGACGGAGTTCGCTCGCACGGGTAAAACCTCGACGGTCGTGCTGCCGAGCGACTTTTCGCAGTCGGCCTCGATGTTCGAGCAGATGCTGACCGCCAGCAAAGTTCAAAACGATTCGAAGGAGTAGACGCGCGTGAAATACACCGTCGTTTGCGTCGGTAAGCTCAAGGAGCGCTTTTGGAAGGACGCGTGCGCTGAGTACACCAAGCGCCTAGGTGCCTATGCCAAGGTTGATATCCGCGAGGTGGCCGATATCGACCCGGCTAAGGCGGGCGGCGTGGATGCCGCGCGCGACAAGGAGGGGGCGGCAATTCTTGCTGCATTGCCGTCTCGAGCGCATGTGATCCTGCTGGCTATCGAGGGCAAGGAGCGTTCGAGTGAGGAGCTCTCGGCGCGGCTCGACGATCTTATGCTGCGAGGCAGCAGCGACATTGCCTTTGTAATCGGCGGTTCGGACGGCGTGAGTGATGAGGTACGCGCCCGCGCCGACGAGATGCTCAGCTTTGGACGCATTACCTTGCCGCATAACCTGGCGCGTGTGGTGCTGCTAGAGCAGATTTACCGTGCCTGCAAGATCAGCCGTGGCGAGCCGTATCACAAATAGGTCGGCAATACGAAACAATGGCGTGGGACAATACCTTTCGTTTTGAGGAATGTGTCTGAAAGGACTATGAGATATGAAGATTGGATTTGTCGGTTTTGGCAATATGGCGAGCGCTATGGCCGATGGCTGGATCGCTGCCGGTGTAGTTGCGAGCGACATGTGCGCCTGTGCGGGTCGCTACGACGCACTGGTTGAGCGCTGCGAGGCGCGCGGCATGGCCGCCTGCCACGATGCCGCCGAGGTTGTCGCCGCATCCGATATCGTGGTCGCTGCGGTCAAACCGTACATGATCGAGAAGGTATTCGCCCCGCTCAAGGATGCTCTTGCCAAAAAGGTCGTTCTGTCGGTTGCCTGGACCTGGGACAGTGTCAAGTGGGAGCAGGTCCTGCCGGGCGTCGCGCATATCTCGACGGTGCCCAACACGCCGGTTTCGGTGGGCGAGGGCGTCATCGCTTGCGAGAAGGCTTCCACGCTTAGTGATGAGCAGAGCGCAGTGGTGCTTGATCTGCTTGGCAAACTCGGTGCGGTGGTCGAGCTCGATACGAGCCTGCTGTTTGTGGGCGGCACGGTGGGTGGTTGCGCTCCGGCATTTGTCGCCATGGCAATCGAGGCCCTGGGCGATGCAGCGGTCAAGCACGGTATCCCGCGTGCCGATGCCTATCGCATTGTGAGCCAGATGGTGCTGGGTACGGCAAAGCTGCAGCTTGCAACTGGCCAGCATCCTGCGGCGATGAAGGATGCCGTATGCTCGCCCGGTGGTGCCACCATCAAGGGCGTCGTTGCACTCGAGGACGCCGGCATGCGCAGCGCCCTGGTCAAGGCAATTGACGCAACTCTCCAATAAAACCGACCAAAAAAGACAGGTATATTTTGGCAGGTTTTTCCTGCGGTTTTGTCGCATGTACGAAAAGCGCCCCGCAACTGGCTCAATTCCAGCTGCGGGGCGCTTGCATTTGCCCAGATAAAACCGACCAAAATAAACCTGCCCCTTTTTGGCAGGTTAGTCCCAGAAGCTGTCTTCCTCATCCTCGGACTTGGGTCCGCGGTCGACGTACATCTTATGGGTACGCTTCTCCATTACAAAGGCAAGAATCGCAAATAACAGGATGCCGCCGGCGAAAAGGATGGCAAAACCGGTGCGGGTGCCAAACAAAAAGGAAAAAACTGCGTCCATTGGGTGCCTTCTTGCGTAGTTGGGTTGGGTCGTAAACGCTCATAAGTATATACTTGCCCATACATGTACAAGGTTGCAACCTAAATGGAATGTATATCGCCGGAGGATCTAATGCTTGATATCAAGTTTGTTCGCGAGAACCCCGATGCCATCGATGTCGCCATGGCTAACCGCCAGACGTCTTGGGATCGCGAGAAGTTCTTTGAGCTCGACGACGAGCGCCGTGCCGTCATCACCGAGGTCGAGGAGCTCCAGGCTACGCGCAATGCCGAGTCCAAGAAGATCGGCGCCCTGATGAAGGAGGGCAAGAAGGACGAGGCCGAGGCCGCCAAGGAGGCCGTGCGCGCCGTCAACGAGAAGATTGACGGTCTGGCCGAGCGCCGCACTGCTCTCGAGCAGGAGCAGTACGACTTCATGGCTCACCTGCCCAACATTCCTTGCGAGGCCACGCCGTACGGCAAGGACGAGGACGAGAACATTGAGCGCCGTCGTTGGGGCACCCCGCGCGAGTTCGACTTCGACTTTAAGCCGCACTGGGATCTGGGCACCGATCTGGACATCCTCGACTTCGAGCGTGGCAATAAGCTCTCCGGCAGCCGCTTTACCGTTCTCGGTGGCGCCGGCGCCCGCCTGGAGCGCGCCCTTATCAACTTCTTCCTCGATACGCACACCAGCCGTGGTTTTAAGGAGTGGTGGCCGCCCATCGTCGTCAAGCGTCAGACCATGTTTGGCACGGGTCAGCTGCCCAAGTTCGAGGACGACGCCTATCACGTCTCGGGCGACAACTTCCTGATCCCCACCGCCGAGGTCGTGCTTACCAACTTGCACGCCGGCGAGGTCCTCGATGCCGACACTCTGCCGCGCCGCTACACCGCCTTCACCCCCTGCTTCCGCGAGGAGGCCGGTTCCGCCGGTCGCGACACCCGCGGCATCATCCGTCAGCACGAGTTCGACAAGGTCGAGATGGTCAAGTTCGCTAAGCCGGAGGAGTCCGACGAGGAGCTCGAGAGCATGACCGCCGAGGCCGAGTACCTGCTGCAGCAGCTGGGCCTTCCGTATCGCGTGATTAGCCTGTGCACCGGTGACTTGGGCTTCTCTGCCCGTCAGACCTACGACGTCGAGGTCTGGCTGCCGAGCTACAACGCCTACAAGGAGATTAGCTCCTGCTCCAACTGCGGTGACTTCCAGGCTCGCCGCGCCAACATCAAGTATCGCGACCCCGAGAACTTCAAGGGTTCGCGCTACTTGCACACTCTCAACGGTTCCGGCTTGCCGGCCGGCCGCACCATGGCCGCTATTCTGGAGAACTACCAGAACGCCGACGGCACCATCACGATCCCCGAGGTCCTGCGCCCCTACATGGGCGGCCTCGAGAAGATCGAGCCGGTCGCGTAACTTGCCTGCATAGGGGATATGCAAGGGCGCTCCTTCGGGGGCGCCCTATTTCGTGCGTAGGTCCATACCATGCCGTGCGGACAGCTCAATAGAAAACACACGAACAACTGTTCTGTATACAGCCATCTACCTGCTATGCTTTTGCTAAATAAGAGCGAGAGAAAGGGGACGCGATGGAGCTGTTTGATGATCGGGTGGTTTTGTTTGAGAGCGACGAGGGCGGGGAGTACCTGCTTGTAACGTGTGAGCCGTCTGGCATGGGTGGCCTGGTGGTTCGGCAGACGAGCGAGGGTCCGTTGACCCAATGGTGCTTTGAGGAGTCGCCGCATGTGGTCGAGACGTTTGTGGCGCACGAGGGGCTTGTGGCGCTGGAGCACTTCTATGGAGTTGGGACTTCCAACCAGGTCGCGCGCATGCTGAGCATCTCGTTTGCCGATTATGACTGTGCTCAGCGGGTGAGATCGCTCCTGAGGGAACTTGATGCCAAGTTTGACGTGATCGAAAAGCCAATCGATCGTACGGGGAACGGCGGTATATGCGGAGCAGCATGACAAAACTGCGTTCCACAAAAAAGTTTGAGATTGTGCTTGACTCCAATAAGCTAAAGTGGTTTTATATGTCTTGCGCTGCGGCGTTACCTCAGCTGGATAGAGGGTCTGACTACGAATCAGAACGTCATAGGTTCGAATCCTATACGCCGCACCAATTGAATTTTAAAGCCTCCGGCAACGGGGGCTTTTCTTTTATGTCGCCGCTGCATGGATTCGAACCTCGGTCGAGGCGCGAGCGCCAAGAAAACGCGGAGCGTTTTTAGCGAGCGGGCGAGCACGCCGGCAGGCGGGCGAAGCCGGTGCGGATCCGCGCAGCGGATGCGCGGAATCCTATACGCCGCACCATTTGAGATTAAAGCTCCCGGCAACGGGGGCTTTTCTTTTACGTAAACACTGCATGGATTCGAACCTCGGTCGAGGCGCAGGCGTAAAGCGGACTATTTCCTGTCGACTCGTGTAAGATTTCGAGTAGGTGTCGCGGCCCATCCGTGACCACTCCTTCTTCAAGCGACCGATCAGGGTGATACTTCGTGGCAGAGCGTCCGACATACAAGCTCAGGTTTCTCGATCCCAAGAAGCGCTTTCCGGCGATGCCCGAGCAGCCTGCGGGGCGCTCATATGGCGTGGTCTGGAAACTCTTTGGCGAGGACCAGCATGAATCTTGTTATGTCGTCGAATTCGTTGGCAAAAGCCATGTGTCGCTTTTGGGCTACGTAAGCGTTTCGGGTGAGGTGTACAAGGTGGACCGCCCCGTTAGCGAGGCTCCGCTGCCCAACGATCCCGACATGGAGCTGGTCCTTGACGAGTCGGATTCCAGTATTGGTGAGATTATGGTAAGGGAAGCCAACGGTGCAATGCGTACGTGTGCGCAAACTGCCGGCTCTCCCGAAGGCCCCATGCGCGAGCAGTCCGACCACGAGACATGGAATTCGACCCGCGCCCTTCCTTACGGCGAGTTCATGGCCTCGATGTTCTTGCGCTACGTGATATTTGCCAACTCCGAAAGCGCTATTGCGAACACGGCGGGCGTCGACGGTCTCGATGCGGACATGCAAAACGTTGTCGACAAAATAAAGCTCGTAAAGTTGCCCGAGCCGGTCGAGGTGTTTTTGGGCTTTAACACGGCACCGCTACCTGACGCTATCGAGACGCTGCTCTACCGTGTCGACCATGCCGAGAATCCGAGCGGTATCGAGCGTTATGCGGCCGCCCTTATGAGCGAGGTCGACTTGCCCCGACTGCGCACCATCGCCGCCAAGTCCGAGATGAGCCTGGCTCGCATCGATCGCTCAAAGCTTTTCTATCTCAATTTTGATCGTAGCCTGCTGGACCAGGACGAGATTGACATGCTGCTTGCCATCGAGTGCCGTCTCAACCGCCTCTCTGGCATCCTCGAGCGCATCGGGGCCGGATTGGCCCCTGCGGCATCCTCGCCGAGCCTTGAGGGCTGCGCGCTCTTTGATGCGTGGCATATCGCCAAGACGACCAACGATGTTCCCCGACTGCTCGATACGGCCTCGAGCGATAACCCGTGGGGCAAACCGGGTACGGTGGCTTGCCAGCCGGGCGGTGAGTGGGATGTGCGTACCCGCTTCGCGCGTATTGTCGAGGCGCTTAACGTGGTCACACGGCTCGACTATACCTATCGGGCAAACGTTGCCGAGGGGATTATGCTCGTTCGGTTTGGGCGGTCTGTCGTTGATGCCATGCCGCAACGTGAATACGACGCTCAGGATGACGCCTGGCGCGAGCTGGACGAGGACATGCGCGCGATCTGGGCCGCGGAGCACGATGCGCGCGTGGCACTTACGCTTGCGGCAGCGTGTTTTGCCGCGGGCACCTGCATCACGCGCTGCTATGTGCAGATTGCTGCTCCCGACAGTGAGCAGGGCGAGCGCGTTGTCGCAACGTATTTCTTTGGGCGCGCGGCCCATCTGGCCGATTGCGTGCCTGTCGCCAAGGATCTTGAGAGCATGGACATGGACGATATGCCGTGCAAGCGTGTGCTTGAGGCGTATGAGTCAACCGCTCCGGAGACGATTGAGCCTGCGGAGGTTCATGCTCGTCCGCGTGATGACCATCGCACACTGCCGCCGGCGCTGCGCGATCTGCTGCTTGCCGATACGGCTGACGAGTTGGAGGTCATGGAAGAGGACGACGACCCATACGTGGCCCGCGTTGTTGAATTGCGCGAGCAGGCAAAAGTCGACCGTACAGGTGCCTTTGAAGGCTTTTCCCGTCTTGTCGAGGAGTTGGAGGCTAAGTGCGCCGTCGCCGAGCTTTTGGCGACAGGTCCGGTTCAAACGCAGTTTTGCGATAACCAGCTGGTACGCATGGTGCTACCGGTGTTGGAAGAAGACCGCTCTGTGCGAATCCTTCGTGCGCCCGATGCGCTGTACTTTGCCCAGCACGAGATCTGCAGCTTTTACGCCGAGCAAGAGGACTTTGAACGAGCACTGCCCGAGGTGCGCCATCTTTACGATCTGGCGCGCTCGTCCATGCAATCGCACTTTGCGCTCATCAACGTGCTTGCGCGTCTGGAGCGCTTTGACGAGATTATCGAGGTGGCGCGCCACGGCCTACGTATTGCCAGCGATCGTTCTGCAATCGGCTACCTGTTCTATCGCTTGGCGTTTGCCTATTGGAATTGCGATCAGCTCGACCTGGCGCTGGCTTGTTACCGTCTGGTGCCGCGCGGCGAGGAGTCGGGCAGTAGCGCGCTGGAAGAAATGCAGGGCCTTATGAATGAGATGGGCGTCAGCGAGCCTCTGACGTTCGAGGAGGCGGTCGAGACCATCCGCAAGGCTGGACTCGAGCTGCCGCCAGTGTCCGCCGTGACGAATCAGCTGGCAGATGCCGCTGTGCAACTGGTCGACAACGGCTTCTTTTTCCTGGCACGCGGTTGTATCTTCCAAATGTGGCGCACCATGGGCAACGACGAGCTCGGCTCCCTCAACCGCTCGCTGGGGTAGGCGAAGCCTCCAAGGAGGAAAGGATGCTAGGCAATTAGAAAATTTCCTCTTGCCCATCCTTGGCTGTTTGGTTACTATAGAACGGCTGTTACGGAGAGCTGACCGAGAGGCCGAAGGTGCTCGCCTGCTAAGCGAGTATGCCCCAAAAGGGCATCTGGGGTTCGAATCCCCAGCTCTCCGCCAGTTTAACCTTAAAGAAGGGTCCCATCGGGGGCCCTTTTTTATTATCGAGAAAGGGCGCTGGGGATTCGAACCCTCAAAAAAAGGAGGCATCCTTTCGGACACCTCCTTTCAGCGAGTGTATTGTTCTTCGACCTTACACCTCGGGTGCCTTGGCTACGGTCTCGCTCTCGGCTGTGAGCGGGCGGTTGTCGATGCGGCGGCCCAAGCGATCGAGCTTCACGAGCAGCCATTCAATGGGATTCGGCCCTGCACCTTCCTCGTCGGCAACCAAATCCACGACGGCAATCTTGGTGCCGTCCTGCTTGAGCGTAACGCTGCCCACCTTGTCGCCCACATGCACCGTGCCCGAAAGATCGTCGTAGCTAACCTTTTCGGTCACCTCGCCGGCAAGGGAAAACACGGTCGCTTGCGCCGTGGGGTCGGCGAGCGTGGCGTCGATCGTCTTATCCGTCCAGTCGGTTTGACCGATGCGCGCCATAAGCGGGTTGCCGTTGGCGGTCTTTTCCTGCGTGTTGGCGATCGCGACCGTCACCTTATGACCGTAGTACCAATTGGCAAGGGTTGCGGTATCGGTAAAGCGCTGATCGGTGGTGGTGGAGTTCAAAATAACGGTGTAGATCTCGTCGCCGTCGCGGTTGTAGGCGCTCGTAAAGCAATAGCCCGCGTCGTCGGTGGTGCCGGTCTTGCCGCCGATGTTGCCATCTTGGCCCAGCAAATAGTTATGCGTGTCCATGGAATGCGAATGGTCGGTGCCGTCGGCGCCCGTGACCTCGATCCAGGAATCCTCGCTCGCTACGACCTCGCGGATCGTGTCGTTTTTCATGGCCTCCTGCATCATCAGCGCTACGTCGTGTGCGGTTGAGTGCATATCGCCAGCCCACTCATCAAAGTCCAGACCATGCGGGTTTTCAAAAAGCGTACCGGTGCAGCCGAGCTTCTTAGCGCGCTCGTTCATGGCCTTCACAAATGTGGCCTCGGCGTCTTTGGTCTTAGGGTCGATCTTCTTGCCCACATATTCGGCGAGCACGATGGCGGCGTCGTTGCCCGAGGGAATCATCAGGCCGCGCAGTGCCTGCTCCACGGTAAGCTCGTCGCCTTCGAGCAAGCCGGCGGTCGAATTACCCACGGTGGCCGCGGCGTTGCTCACTGTGACCTTCTCGTCCATCTTGCAATTCTCGACGGTTAGGATTGCGGTCATGACCTTGGTGATCGAGGCAATCTTGACCTGCTCATCGGCGTCGCGGGCATAGTAGACGGTGCCGTCTTTGCCCATGACGAGGGCATTGGTCGCATCGATATCGGGCAGGTTTTCGGCCGTGATACCGCGCACATCGGCGGTTTTGCCGCAAACATTGTCGGTCGTGAGCACTTGGGCGCCGGCGACGGTGGGCACGCCAGCGGCAAGGGCGATAGCGCAGACAAAGCCGGCGGCAAGCTGGGCTGAGCGCTTTGCAAAAGAGGTGAGGGACTTCACGGATTTCGCTTTCGACGGGATGGTCTCTTCTGAAACTAGAGTATATCGTTTGCCGGCGTCGGCGATCATCGCGTGCGTGCGTGGCCCACATCCGCGCCCGAACGGGCACAAGGGTGCTTAAGGCCGACTTAATCACCCACGCTTGTTGTGTGTGACGGGCGCCCCCTCGGGCATAATGGAGCGCGAGAGGAGCACGCATGAACGAGCGCATACTGGTAGTTGATGACGAGAAGGCCATTGCCGACCTAGTGGGCATCTACCTTACAAAAGAAGGCTTTGACGTCCAGATTGCCTATAGCGGGGCCGATGCTGCCAAGGCAATCTTGGAGCAGGAGTTCGATCTGGCGCTGCTGGATGTCATGCTGCCCGATATCGATGGGTTTGAGCTGCTGCGTACGATCCGTTCCAGCCATACCTATCCTGTGATCATGCTGACGGCGCGCGATGCCCAGCAAGACAAGATCGAGGGCCTTTCGCTTGGCGCGGACGATTACGTGGTTAAGCCGTTTCGTCCGCTGGAGCTCGTCGCGCGCGTGCACGCTCAGCTTCGCCGCTACACCAGCTACGGTAGCCGTGCACAGGCGGCCGAGTCGCCGACCATTCAGCTCGACGGCTTGGAGATCAACCGCGACGCTCGTTCCGTGACGGTGGACGGTGCACCGGTACGCCTCACACCCACCGAGTATTCAATCTTGCTGTATCTGGTCGAGCATCGCGGCAGCGTGGTGGCCGTGGAGGACCTGTTCCGTGCGGTGTGGAACGAGGATTTTATGCCCGGCTCCAACAATACGGTGATGGTGCACATTCGCCACTTGCGCGAAAAGATTGGCGACGACGCACAAAAGCCGCGCTTTATCAAAAACGTCTGGGGCGTCGGCTACATAATCGAATAACGCTTTTCGCTTGTGAGGATCTTGATATGACAAAAGACGATAGACAAGCGTTCGAGGTGCCCGATCGACTCTTTGAATACGTGAGGTCGGTCGTCGACAACCGCGCGCTTGCAACGGTGCTGCTTTTTTTGCTGAGCCTGCTGCTGGTTGGCATCGATAACATCGCCGGAATCTTGACGGTGCTGCTTGCCGGCTTTTTGCTGATCGATCGATTTGAGATCGTGCGCCGCTGCATGGTGATTGGCGGCGCCGCGTGGGCCATGACGTTGGCGATTGGCGCCATGGCGCTCGGCGGCATCGAAGGGCCGGTGCTGTTCGATGCCGGCTTTGTATTCAACATGCTTGGCTTTGTGCTGGCGCTTGCCGCGTGCGTGCTGTTCTTGTGCGGCCGCGCCCTGTACTACCAGGGCTACGAACAGGGCGAGCAGCATGCCGATTGTGTGCTGGCCGCTCGTATTCAAGATCGCCTGATCGATCACCCCGACACCTGGGACAACATCGACGGCGACTTCTTGGAGGCCGAGGGTGCCCTTAACCGCGTGCGTGACCGTGAGCGCAAGGTGCAGCAAGCTCTGCGTGACGAGTCGCATCGCAAGGACGATCTGGTCACGTACTTGGCACATGACCTGCGCACCCCGCTTGCCAGCGTGGTGGGCTATCTTTCGCTGCTGCAAGAGGCTCCCGAGCTGCCGGTTGAGCAACGTACGCACTTTACGGGCGTGGCGCTCGACAAGGCGCACCGGCTCGATGCGCTCATCGAAGAGTTCTTCGATATCACGCGCTTTGACTTCCACGATATCGTGCTCACGCGCGGCTATGTTGATCTGGGGTTGCTGCTGGCTCAGGTGACTGACGAGTTCTATCCCATCCTCAACGAGCAGCATAAGGAAGTCCAAGTTGATATTCGCGAGGACCTGACGGTGCTCGTGGATGGCGACAAGATGGCCCGCGTGTTTAACAACATCATGAAAAACGCCGTCGCCTATAGCTATGAGGGCTCGACTATCACGATCGAGGCCGGGCGCCAAGACGATGGCGGCGTGCGCGTGCGCTTTATCAATCAGGGCGATCCTATCCCTGCGGCTAAGCTCAAGGTGATCTTTGAGAAGTTCTATCGCCTGGATGCGGCGCGTGCGACCAATCGCGGTGGTGCCGGTCTGGGCCTTGCTATTGCCAAGGAGATCATCGCGGCACACGGCGGTACCGTTGCATGTGAATCGACGCCCGAACACACGATATTCACCATCGAGCTGCCCGCCGCATAGCCAGCGTGCCCTTACAAACACTTGACAATGCGCTCACGTGCATATGAGCCGCGATTTCTACTATCGATACTGCTGAATTGATATCGATGTGGAGGTATGCGGTATGACGGCTGCTGCGGCTGTGGAGCCCACGGAGCTTGAGGAACTCATGGAAGCGCAGGCCGAGGCCGCGCACGAGCGCGAGGTTGGGGATGCGACTCGCCCCACGGCAGAGGATCTTGCCGCCTCGCCGACGCGCATCGACGTCGAGGGCCTCGACCTGTTCTATGGCGACCATCATGCGCTCAAGGACGTGAATATCAAGATCCGCGACAAGCAGATCACCTCGTTTATCGGGCCTTCGGGCTGCGGAAAGTCCACGTTGCTGCGCTGCTTTAACCGCATGAACGACGGCATCAAGGATTGCCGCATCGAAGGCAAGATTGCGCTCGATGGTCAAGATATCCTGGGCGATTACGACATCTGCCGTTTGCGCCAGCGCGTGGGCATGGTGTTTCAGCGCCCCAACCCGTTTCCCATGAGCATCTACGACAACGTCGCGTATGGTCCGCGCGGCATGGGCGTGCGCGATCGCGCTGTGCTGGATGAGCTGGTCGAGGACTCCCTGCGTCGCGCTGCCCTGTGGGACGAGGTCAAGGACAAGCTCAAGGAGTCGGGCCTGGGTCTTTCGGGTGGACAGCAGCAGCGCCTGTGCATCGCCCGCGCGCTGGCCGTGCAGCCCGACATTCTGCTGATGGACGAGCCGACCTCGGCGCTCGACCCCGTGTCGACGCTCGTGGTGGAGCAGCTGGCCTGCGAGCTCAAAGAGGCCTGTACGCTCGTGGTCGTTACGCACAATATGCAGCAGGCGGCGCGTATCTCCGACTCGGTCGCGTTTTTCTTGCTGGGCGAGTTGGTGGAGCACGCGCCCACCGCGCAACTCTTCAAGAATCCGACCGATCCGCGCACGGCGGATTATTTGACGGGACGTTTTGGCTGATACCATCTAGTACAGGCACCTTTAGGGTTAAGATGCGGTCATGCCGGCCGCAAAGGGGTTCAACATGATCTATTACGTCGAGGACGATGACAACATCAGGGATTTGACGGTCTATGCGCTGCGCAAGCAGGGGATCGAGGCCGAAGGCTTTTCGTGCGACGGTGAGTTTAAGGCTGCCGTGGCGCGACGGGTACCCGATGCCGTCCTGCTCGACATCATGCTGCCCGATACCGATGGCTTGGCGATTATGCGTCGCCTGCGTGCCGATCGCCTGACGGCGACGGTGCCCATCATGATGCTTACCGCCAAGGATACCGAGCTCGACAAGGTGATGGCGCTCGATGGCGGTGCCGACGATTACCTGACTAAACCCTTCTCGCTCATGGAGCTTGCGAGCCGCTGCCGCGCACTGCTGCGTCGCGGCGGCATGGTCAAGCAGGCGAGCGATGTGCTCAGCGTGGGCGACATCGTGCTCTCGCCCAGTCATCGCGAGGTGACCGTTGCCGGCGAGCCGCTTAAGCTCACCCTGCGCGAGTTCGACCTTCTCGAGTACCTCATGCGCAAGCCCGGCGTGGTCTTTACCCGCGAGTCGTTGCTGCAGAGCGTGTGGGGTTGGGACTTCGACGGCGGTTCGCGCACCGTTGACGTGCACGTGCAGACGCTTCGCCAAAAACTGGGCGAGCATGCCAGCGCCATCGAGACCGTGCGCGGCGTGGGCTACCGCTTGGCCGAGCCTTCTGCCGGTGATGGTGCCGAAGGTGACGACACCGCGGCCACCGCATCGGAGGAGTAACCCGTGGTCTTTACCCCCCAGGGAAAACATACGCTGTCGCACCGCGTTTTTGTGACGATCTTTGTCTGTGCCATGGCGGTTATCGTGGCGTTTACGGTGCTGGGTGCGTTCTTTGTGCAAAACACCTTGGCGGATGCCACGAGTGCCAATCTGGCGCAGGAAACCGAGCTCATTGCTGCCGCCCTCGACGAGCAGCAGGAGCCCATCCCGTTCTTGCGTAGCCTCGATCGCGAGGACTTGCGCATCACGCTGATTAACAAGGATGGATCGGTTGCCTACGACAACGAGGCGTCGCCTTCTACACTGCCCAACCATGGCGATCGCCCCGAGGTCATCGAGGCCTTTAAGAGTGGTTTGGGTTCCGCGGAGCGCGCAAGCTCTACGCTCGACGAGATTATGCTGTATCGCGCCGTCGCCCTTGATAACGGCCAGGTTGTCCGCTTGGCGCAGGCCCAGCCTGGCGTTGCGGCGATTTTGCTGTCGATGGTGGCGCCGATGCTGCTTATCGCGGCAGCGGGTGCGGTACTCTCGTTTTTTATGGCGCGCCGCGAGTCCCGTGCCATCATCGCGCCGTTGCAAGAGGTGGATTTGGACCACCCACGCCGTAGCTATGAGCACGCCTATGCCGAGATGGTTCCCATGCTTGAGCGTATCGAGTCGCAGCGCCAGGAGCTCAAGCGCCAAATGGCGGTGCTGGCGGACAACGACCGTATGCGCCGCGAGTTCACGGCGAATATCACCCATGAGCTCAAGACGCCGCTTACGGCGATTTCGGGCTATGCCGAGCTCATCGCAAACGGTATGGTCGAGGGCGAGGACGACCTGCGCAACTTTGGCGGTCGCATCTATCGTGAGGCGGGCCGTTTGGCGGCGCTTGTCAACGACATCCTTACGCTGTCTAACTTGGACGAGGCCGAGCGTGCAACTGAGGGCGAGGCGGTGCCCATTGGGTCCACGGAGCCTATTGAGCTCTCGCGTGCCATCTACGCGGTTGAGCAGCGTCTTGAACAGGTCGCCCGTCAGGCGAATGTGACGATAAGTCATGAGACCAAGCCTGTGGTCATCGAAGGCGTGTCGCGCTTGATCGACGAGCTCATCTATAATTTGGCAAGCAACGCCATCCGCTACAATCGACCCGGCGGTACGGTTACGCTGCAGTGCGGCACCAACGACGAAGGCCATCCGTTCCTTGCGGTCGCCGACACGGGAATCGGTATCGCGCCTGAAGAACAGGGCAAGGTATTTGAGCGGTTCTATCGCGTGGACAAGAGTAGATCCAAAGCACGCGGCGGAACCGGCCTGGGGCTTGCCATTGTCAAGCATGCGGCTCTGTATCATCACGCCACGCTCGATTTGTCGAGCGAGTTGGGCGTGGGAACCACCATTACGGTGACGTTTCCCATACAGCAGGACGAGCCATTCGCATAGCGATACAACATAGATATTGATGCAGACGCCGCATTTGACTTTCGGGTGCGGCGTTGTTGTGCAATTTTACGATTGCTTCCGACATTTTTACAGGAGAGCCTGTTTCTTATGTATAGAGTTTGGTCTCGGTAAAAAGATGCGATAACATACGGACAGTTTTGTCAATCCGAACTGGGGAAATGAAAGGCAAGCTGCATGACCCTTCTCGAACTGTTCCAGCTGCTCAAAAAGCACCTTCAGCTGGTCATCGCCCTTCCGGTGGTCTGCGCGATCGCCATGGGCATCGTGTCCTTCGTTGCGATGGACAACACCTACACCGCGACGACGAGCATGTACATTCTCGCTAAGACCGACGATAGCGGTCAGATGAGCTACAACGATCTCTCGGCGAGCCAGATGCTTTCCAACGATATTGCCACGCTGCTGGATAGCGATAGCGTTAAGAGCGGCGCCGCCAAGGAACTGGGCCTCACCGATCTGGATGACTACAAGGTGTCTGTTTCCTCCGAGACCACCACGCGTGTCATTACGCTTTCGGTTACCGGCACCGATGCCAAGGAGACGGCTGAGGTCGCAAAGGCCATAGCTAGCTCGGTGAGTACGGTCGCTCAGAACGTCGGCGCTGCCCAGAGCATCAACGTTATCGACGAGGCTAAGACCCCCGAAGCCCCCAGCGGCCCCAAGCGCACGCTGTATATTGCCGTCGCGTTCCTCGCCGGTATCTTTATCGCAGTCGCCTATGTCGTTTTGGCAGACATGCTCAATACCCGCATCCGCGGTGCCGAAGAGGCGGAAGAGCTCCTGGGCATTCCCGTTGTTGGCCGAATTCCGGCTATGAAAGGTGGTAAATAGGCATGGCTAAGGCAAAGAACACCGATAAGCTCGTTGTACAGAATGCCGCCAAGACCCTTCTGGCCAACATCCGCTTTGCGAGCGTGGACGACCCCATTCGCACCATCACCGTTACCTCCTCGATTCCCAACGAGGGCAAGTCTACGGTTTCCATCAACCTTGCCCAGGCTATCGCCACGAGCGGCAAGTCCGTGCTCCTGGTCGAGGCCGATATGCGCCGCAGGTCCCTTTCCGATATGCTCGGCGTTCGTTCGCGCGGCGGACTCTATGCGGTCCTTTCCGAGCAGATCTCCATTGACCAGGCAATTGTCGAGACGGGTCAGAAGAACTTCTACTTCCTCGATGCCGAGCCACATATTCCCAATCCTGCCGATATCATCGTCTCTCACCGCTTTGCCAAGTTGGTAAAGGCACTGTCCGCCAAGTTCCAGTACGTCATCTTTGATGCTCCCCCGGTCGGCACCTTCATCGATGCTGCCGAGATTGCCAGCCTGACCGACGGTACGCTGTTCGTGGTGCGCGAGGACTTCACCAAGCGCGAGGAGGCACTCAACGCTATCGGCCAGCTTAAGAAGTCCGAGAAGGTCAAGCTCATCGGTACCGTCATGAACTACTGCGAGACCGAGACCAGCGAGTACTACTACTCCTACTACACCAAGGACGGTAAGAAGGTTAAGAAGGGCTCCGACGATCAGGGGACTTCCAAAAAGGGCATCTTCACCAACCGAGCAAACGTTTAGTTGATTAAGGCTGACCTATGCGTGACATTCATTGCCATATCTTGCCGGGTGTAGACGACGGCGCCGCCGATCTCGATGAGAGCTTGGCGATGCTCGAGGCTGCCAAGCGGGCCGGTGTAACCAGAATCGTTTGCACTCCTCACTGCCGTGATCCCTATTTTGATTACGACAAGATGTGGGATGCCTTTGAGCTGCTGCGTGATAACGCTGACGGTTTTCCGCTCCAGATGGGCTTCGAGGTCAACCATCGAAAGCTCGTTGAACTTGGTATCGATGCCGCGGAGCACTTGCATTTCGATGGAACCAACGAGTTTCTGCTCGAGCTTTCGACACATGCCGATGCGTATGCGTTTAGAGAGTACGAGAACACGATTTACGATTTGCAGTGCCGTGGCTACCAGGTGATCATCGCTCATCCTGAGCGCTATCGTGCGGTTCAAAAGGATGTAAGCGTGGCGGAGCGCCTGGTCGATATGGGCTGCAAACTGCAGGCTTCGGCGGACTTTATTGCCGGCGGTCGCTTTGGTCGCGAGAAAAAGCCGGCACAGCGTCTGTTCGATCATAACCTGTACAGCTTCATCGCGAGCGATGCCCATAACGTGGGTCATTACGACTGCCTGGCGAAGGCTCGCGCGAAGTTTAGCGTGCGCGGAGCTCATTTTCGCTAAAATCTGTCCCTAACGTTCGCATTGAATGAAGGGGCAGCCATGGATATTCAACTTAAGACGGGATGCTTTGATGACGCGGCGTTGGTGCGCCGCGTCGTTTTTATGGACGAGCAGGGCTACGAGAATGAGTTCGACGCTATCGACGAGGATCCGAACTGCATTCATGTGACGCTCTATGTAGACGGCGAGCTTGCCGGTTGCTCGCGCGTGTTTCCCGAAGAGCTTGAGCGCGTGGCTGACGCAGAGGCCCCGGTGTTGCCGGCATGCGACATGGACGAAGGCGTTGCGGCGGGGGAGACCTACATTATGGGGCGCGTGGCTGTGCTGCCGAGCATGCGCCGTCGCGGTTTGGCGAGCAAGATTGTCGAGGCCAGTGATGCCGCCGCGCGTGATGCCGGCGCCAAGCTTATTAAGCTGCATGCGCAGGAATACGTGCTGCCGCTCTATGTAAAGGCGGGCTACACGCAAATTGCCCCGGTAGATTACGAAGACGAGGGCCAGCCCCATGTCTGGATGGCCAAGCGCGTAGATGGCAGATAGGGACGTTCCTTTTCTGCCGGCAGCTGGGGACACTCCTTGGCAATTGACGCATTGGAGCGCTCGGACATACAGTTTTTCGATTCCGTATGTATATATGCGCGTTAATGGGTTATAAAATCTAAGTCTGAACATAGCAGGTCTGCGATGCGGCTCGGGCGACCGGGCCGTTTTTGCGGACAGGGGTAGCGCGAAAGGACTGCACATGCGTCAATTTAAGACCGAGAGCAAAAAACTGCTCGACCTCATGATCAACTCCATCTACACCAATAAGGAAATCTTCCTGCGCGAGCTTATCTCTAACGCGAGCGACGCCGTCGACAAGCTCAACTTTAAGAGCCTGCAGGACCCGAGCGTCAAGATCGACCAGGGCGACCTGGCCATTCGCGTCTCCTTTGATAAAGACGCCCGCACCATTACCATCTCGGATAACGGCATTGGCATGACCGCCGAGGAGCTCGAGCGCAATCTGGGCACCATCGCCCATTCCGGCTCCGAGGAGTTTAAGACCGAGAACGCCGAGCAGCAGGGTTCGGATGTCGACATCATTGGCCAGTTTGGCGTGGGCTTCTATTCGGCCTTTATGGTCGCCAGCCACGTGAAGGTTGTCAGCCGTGCTTATGGCGAGGACGCCGCTCATGTGTGGGAATCCGACGGTCTTGAGGGCTACACCATCGAGGACGGCGAACGTGCCGAGCACGGTACCGACGTCATCCTGACGCTGCGTGAGAACGAGAAGCTCGACGCCGACGGCGAGGCCGAGACCTACGATCGCTTCCTGACCGAGTGGGGTCTCAAGAGCCTGATTCAGCAGTACAGCAACTATGTGCGCTACCCGATTCAGATGATGGTGTCCAAGAGCCGCCAGAAACCCAAGCCCGAGGACGCCGGCGACGATTACAAGCCCGAGTACGAGGACTACCAGGAGCTCGAGACCGTCAATTCCATGACGCCGATCTGGAAGAAGCGCAGCTCCGATGTCGAGCAGAAGGACTACGACGAGTTCTACAAGTCCACGTTCCACGACTTTGACGATCCTGCGCGCACCATCAGCTTCCATGCCGAGGGCACGCTCGAGTATGACGCCCTGCTGTTTGTGCCGGGACGCGCGCCGTTCGATCTGTACAGCAAGGACTACGAGAAGGGCCTGGCGCTCTACAGCTCCAACGTCCTGATCATGGAGAAGTGCGACGACCTGCTGCCCGACTACTACAACTTTGTCCGCGGCGTCGTGGATTCCGCCGACGTGTCGCTCAACATCTCGCGCGAGACGCTTCAGCAGAACCGTCAGCTCAAGGCCATCGCCAAGCGTGTGGAAAAGAAGATCACCGCCGACCTTGAGGACATGCGTGACAACGACCGCGAGGCCTACGAGAAGTTCTTTGAGAACTTTGGCCGCGGCCTTAAGTACGGCATCTACTCGAGTTATGGCATGAAGGCCGATGAGCTCGCCGACCTGTTGCTGTTCTGGTCTGCCAAGGAACAGAAGATGATTACCCTGGCCGAGTATGCCAAGGGCATGCCCGAGGATCAGAAGGCCATCTACTACGCCGCCGGTGACTCGCGTGAGCGCTTGGCCAAGATGCCCGTGGTAAAGGGCGTGCTCGACCGCGGCTATGACGTGCTGCTGCTGACGCAGGATGTGGACGAGTTCACGTTCCAGGCTATGCGTGAGTACGTTGCCGCCGATATGCCCAAGATCTACGAGGACGATGCTGCCCGCGAGGCTGCCGAGAAGGCTGTGGCCGACGGTGCCGAGCCCGAGGTCGAGGATCGTCATCTAGAGCTCAAGAACGTTGCGACTGGCGATCTTGATCTGGCGACCGAGGACGAGAAGAAGGAGGCCGAGGACGCCACCAAGGAAAACGAGGACCTCTTTAGCGCTATGAAGGAGGCGCTCGGTGACAAGGTCGAGAAAGTTGCCGTCTCCGCGCGCCTGACCGATGCCCCCGCTTGCATCACTACCGAGGGCCCGCTTTCGCTTGAGATGGAGAAGGTGCTCCAGAAGGGACCCGAGGGCGCGCCCGACGGTATGCCCAAGAGCCAGCGCGTGCTCGAGCTCAACGCCAAGCACCCGGTCTTTTCCAAGCTCGTCGCCGCTCAGAAGGCGGGCGACGCCGACAAGATCAAGCAGTACTCCGGTTTGCTCTATGACCAGGCCCTGCTGGTCGAGGGCATTCTGCCCGAGGACCCCGTGGCCTTCGCCGCAGCTGTCTGCGACCTGATGTAACTTAGTTACGCCGTTCTACCGAACGGCGTAACGGCTCGACGCTGCGCGGGCCGCATTTGGACAATCTGACGTTCAACTTCAAGGGCGCGACCAGAAGGTCAGCGCCCTTTCGTTTCACGTCACCTTGCCTCAAATGCGGCCCGCTCGCTGTCCGTCCTCTGCCTGCGGCGCCGTAATGGTCCAAAGTAGTCGTTGGACGTTCTTGTTTGACTAGTCGTTTAAGAACGTCCCCGATGACTATTTGAATTGCTAATTTGTGCGGGTTGTGGTTTTGTGACCTGCTGAAATTTAGGATACTGTACATCTGTACGTTAACTCATCTTCGTAGTATATTGCTACCCGCAAAACTCAACACCATTGTGCTTTGAGACGTTAAAGCGCCTACTACAATGGTTGTCGATAGTACGATTCGATTTAACGACAGGATGGATGGTCCAAGCGTGAGTCTCGGCAGCAAACTATCCAATGCAAAGGTGTCCTTTGCGATATTTAAGCGCGACATTAAGCGACTGCTTGTGAACCCCGTCGCCCTGGTGGTTACCCTAGGCGTGTGCGTTATTCCCTCGCTGTATGCCTGGTATAACATCGTGGCAAACTGGGATCCGTATGGAAACACCCAAGGCATCAAGATTGCTATCGCCAACAACGATCGAGGCACCCAAAACGACTTGGTGGGTGAGCTCAACGCTGGCGACAAAGTGGTCGACCAGCTCAAGGAGAATCATCAGTTGGGCTGGACGTTCGTCGACTCGACGGCCGATGCCAAGGAGGGCGTCGAGAGCGGCGAGTACTATGCCGCTATCGTGATTCCCAAGAACTTCTCGGATAACCTGGTTTCGATGCTCGACGGCAACTACCATCAGCCCAAGCTCACGTACTACGTCAATGAGAAGAAGAGCGCCATTGCGCCCAAGGTTACCGATACCGGTGCAAACACCATCGAGGAGCAGATCAACTCGGAATTTGTCTCTACGGTAGGCAAGACTGTTGCCGGTATCGCCAAGGATGCCGGTGTCGATTTAAAGGACAAGGCAACCCAGACTCAGGACTCGCTGGCAAGTTCGGTGTCCGAGGCGTCCGACACCTTGGGCGAGGTGCGCGATTCGATTGGCGATATGAATGCCGCCATCGATAAGACGAGTGGCGCTATCGCCTCGGCTGATGCGGCACTTGCCGGCTTGCAAGGCCAGGCACCGTCGCTGACGCAGGCGATCTCCCAGGGCAATGACCTGCTGGGCGAGGCTCGCGCCACGGCGGGCAACTCTGTCGCCTCGCTCTCCAAGGCGCTCTCGGAAGGCAGCCTTGCGCTCACCAAGACGTCAGCCTCTGCGAACGCTGCCATCGGCAAGCTGACGGGCACGGTCACATCTACGACCACCCGTATCGACAACTCGCTCGAGTCTCTCCAAGCGACGATCGACCACAATAAGGCCGTTATCGGGCACTTAGAGATTCTCGCCAATGACACGTCGACAGGTTCCGAGGAAATTGACGCGCGCATTGTATCGACCATCGATTTGCTTCGAGAGCAGAATGAAAAGCTTCAGAGCATCAAGGACGGTCTGTCCGCGCAGTCGAGCGCCATGGCGAATGACGCAGCGGCTGTTTCGGGTGCCAGTGACGCTATCAATAACGCAATTCATACCGGTGCGACCAACCTTGGCCAAGCCCAGACGGACTTGGGCCAAAACGCGCTGCCGAAGGCCTCGAGCGCGCTCGACTCTTTTGCTGCCGTTTCGGGCGACCTGACCGGTATCGTCTCGGGTATGACACCTACACTTGCAAATGCGCGCGGCACGTTGGCGCAGCTTAGCGCTACGCTCGGCCAGGCCAAGACCACGCTGTCCCAGACCGATTCCTCGCTTGCCAAGGTCCAGGACAAGCTTGCAGCCGCCGCCAATGACATCGCGGCGCTGCAGACCTCCGAGTCCATGGGCGAGCTGGCCGATCTGATGGGCGTCGATGTCAATGACGTGGCAGATTTCATGGCGTCTCCGGTTGAGTTGACGTCCAAGTCAATCTATCCGGTCAAGAGCTTTGGCTCGGGCATCGCTCCCTTCTACACCAATCTGGCGCTTTGGGTGGGCGGCTATGTGCTCATCGCCATTTACAAGCTCGAGGTCGACCGTGAAGGTGTTGGCAGCTTTACGGCGCGCCAAGGCTACTTTGGCCGCTGGTTGCTCATGGTGATCCTGGGCGCGTTGCAGGCCATCATCGTTACGGTAGGCGATCTGGTGATTGGCGTGCAGTGCGTCAGCCCGCTGCTGTTCGTGCTGGGCGGCATCGCCATTTCGTTCACCTACGTCAATATCATCTATGCGCTGTCCACCACGTTTAAGCATATCGGCAAGGCTATCGGCGTCATTCTCGTCATCGTGCAGATCCCGGGTTCGTCGGGCATGTACCCCATCGAGATGATGCCCGGCTTCTTCCAGTGGCTGCACCCGCTGCTGCCCTTTACCTACGGCATCAATCTGCTGCGCGAGACGGTCGGCGGCATGTATTCGTTCAACTACCTGTTTAACCTGTGCATTCTGGGCGTGTTCTTGATCGTGGCGCTCTTTATCGGCCTGCAGCTGCGTCCGCTGCTGCTCAACCTTAACCTGCTCTTTGATAAACAGCTCTCCACGACCGGTATGATGATTTGCGAGTCCAACGACCTGCCGCGCCAGCGCTACTCGCTGCGCACGGCCATGCGCGTCATGCTCGATTCCGATTCGTACCGTCGCGAACTGCTCGATCATGCGGTCGCCTTTGAACATCGCTACCCGTACTACATCAAGGGCGGTTTTGCCGCCGTGGTGGGCGTTCAGGTCCTGCTCTTTGTCCTGTCGACGGTTCTCGATATCGACAATAACGGCAAGATCATCCTGCTTGTCATTTGGATCATCTCGGTTATTGCCATCTGCGGCTGGCTTATCAATATCGAATATATCCGAGCGAGCCTCAATACCCAGATGCGCATCTCGGCGCTTTCGGATGAGGACCTGCGTCGCGAGATGCGCGAACACACGGCCGCCATTCCTGCCGCCCGCCACATGTTTGGCCTCAACGCCAGCGAGCGTGGTGCCAAGGGCGGCGATCAGTCCACGGGCCGCTTGCCGCATATCGGCTCGCACCATAAATCTCAGGGCAGCGACAGCACAGCCACAAATGATGGAGATACCACCGCGCTTGGCAAGCACTCCAAAGGAGGTGAGGCATAAATGAAGAACATCCTGCATCTGTTTAAGCGCGATGTCCAAAACGTGTCTCGCTCCGTGATCGGCTTGGTTGTCGTGATGGGCCTCATTATCGTACCGTGTCTGTACGCGTGGTTTAACATCGCCGGCAGCTGGGATCCGTACGGCAACACCGGCAATCTTAAGATCGCCGTGGTCAACACCGATGAGGGTTACGAGAGCGATTTGATCCCCGTCGAGGTTAACGTGGGCGAAAACGTGACCGCCACCCTACGCGGCAACGAGAGCTTCGATTGGGTTGTGCTCAACAATCGCGAAAAGGCTATCGAGGGCGTTAAGTCGGGCGCGTACTATGCTGCCGTCGTTATCCCCAAAACGTTTAGCGCTGACATGATGACGCTTTTCTCGACCGACGTGAAGCATGCCGATATCGAGTTCTACGAGAATCAGAAGGCCAACGCCATTGCGCAGATCGTGACCGAGAAGGGTTCGAGCGCCGTCCAGAGCCAGGTTAACAAAACTTTTACCGAGACCATTACGACGATCGGTCTTAAGACGGTGTCCAGCCTGCTCGATTACATGAGCACCGACCAGGTGGGTAACTTTATCGCCAACCTGTCCTCGACGCTCGGCGATTCGATTGAGGACCTGCGAGACGTTCGGGCAAATGCTTCGTCGCTGGCGGTCATTTTGAGCTCCACGTCCGATTCGCTGACGTCGGCGAGCGGCATGCTCAAGCAGACCGGTGCCGTCGATGAGTCGACAAAGCAGCTCATGGAACATGCCAAAAGCGGCATCGATGATTCCAAAGAAGCGCTTAAGGCGGCAAACGATGCCATCGATGCCGCAATCGATGGAAGTGCGGGTTCGTTCGACAATGTGTCTGCCGAGCTCGCGAAGGCGTTCGACACCGCAAACCAGCATGTCGACCTTACGGTGTCCCAACTCAACGATGCCGCTGCGGCCCTCAATGCGCGCGCCAAGGATATCGATGCGATGGCCGATCAGCTCCGCAGCCTTGCCGACCAGGTGAGCGATGAGAATTTGAAGGACGGCCTCAAGTCCGCCGCGACGTCGCTGGGCAGAATCGCCGTTGAGTACCGCAACAATGCCAAGGATCTGGCGGCTACCGCGAAGTCTCTCTCTGACAGCATGGCAGAGGTTAATAAGTCGCGTGCCGAGGTCGATCAGGCAATCGCGGATGCCAAGGCTGGTATCTCGGGCGCCAAGACTGACTACGACTCTACGTTTTCGGCCAAGGCAAAGGAGCTCAAGAAGACCATCTCGGGCGTTTTGGATTCGCTGAACGGTATTTCGAACGATCTGGATAGTGCTGTTGCTGGCCTGACCGACGCATCCGGTTCGCTGGCAAAGGGCCTCTCCAAGGCTGCAAAGCTGGTCAACAAGGCTTCTGATCAGCTGGGCGAGGCGTCGGACAAGATCAGTGCGTTTAAGGACGAGCTCGACGGCGCCTTGATGTCGGATGACCTCGCTACGATCAAGACGATGATCGGCAATGATCCCGAGGGTCTGGCCGTGTCGCTTTCCGGCCCCGTCGCGCTCGATCGCAAGCCGGTCTATCCGATCCGCAACTACGGTTCGGCCATGGCACCGTTCTACACGATTCTGTCGCTCTGGGTGGGCTCGATTGTGCTGGCGGCCATGATGAAGGTCTCGGTTGACGATGAGCTTATCAACGAGCTCATCCCCGTGCGCCTGCACGAGATCTACCTGGGCCGCTACCTGTTCTTTGGCGGTCTGGCCCTGCTGCAGGCAACGCTCGTGTGTGCGGGCGACATCCTGTTCTTTGGCATCCAGTGCGACGATCCGCTGCAGTTTGTGCTGGCGGGCTGGGTCGCGAGCCTCGTGTTCTCCAATATCGTCTACACGCTTACGGTTTCGTTTGGCGATATCGGCAAGGCGCTCGCCGTCGTGCTGCTGGTCATGCAGGTCGGCGGTTCGGGCGGCACGTTCCCCATCGAGATGACCGGCCCCGTGTTCCAGGCGATCTATCCGTTCCTGCCGTTCACCCACGGCATCAACGCCATGCATGCCGCCATGGCCGGTGCGTACCACATGGAGTACTGGATTGAGCTAGGCATTCTGGCGAGCTATCTGATTCCGTCGCTGGCACTGGGCGTCGTCTTCCGCCGCCCGGTCATCAAAGCCAACGACTGGATCATCGAAAAACTGGAGAGTACTAAATTAATCTAGCGCAACAATGTAAACGCTGATGCTGCGGCAATGTCAGCGAGCGAGCCGCATTTGCGCCAAGGTGACGTGAAACGAAAGGGCGCTGACCTTTTGGTCGCGCCCTTGAAGTTGAACGTCAGATTGTCCAAATGCGGCCCGCGCAGCGT
>CABQSP010000002.1:0-75369 GCA_902466855.1 uncultured Collinsella sp.
CGCGCAGGTGGAATACCACGTGCTTGTTGCGGGCCTCGGCGTATTCGATATTGGACAGGCGCAGGGCATGGTAGCCAAAGGACGTTTTGGTCACGAGCTCATCGGTCGCGGCGGGTCGCATGCTCGAAAGCTCGTCGAGCAGTTGCGCCAGGCGTTCGTACGCTACGGGCTTGAGCAGGTAGTCGAAGGCGCGGACCTCGTAGGACTCCAGCGCGAACTCGGGCGACGAGGTGAGGAACACCAGTCGCACGGCGGTGTCGGATTGGCGCAGTTCCCGCGCGGTGTCCATGCCGTTGACGAGCGGCATGATCATGTCGAGCAGAATGATGTCGGCGCGCGATGCGGCATGGCGGGCCAGCAGGTCCTCGCCGCGCGTGACGAGCGCAACATCGACCGCCGTGCCCGTCTCGGTCGACCAACGGTCGATCATCCGGTGCAGTCTATCTAGAAAAGCGACATCATCGTCGCAGGCAATAATCTTGAGCATTCGGCCCCCTTAAGTAGTTCGATTTTGCCACATCGGGTACGCGCCGCTTGCGGGGGTGCGGACCGTTTGCGCCCCACGGCGTGCAACTCGCGCCAAGCGGTATTGCGGTGGCGAAAGATGCCTCCTGCGCCATCGAGAGCTCAGCTATCCTCAGCTTGCCAGTTCGAATATGGACCTGCCACATGATTGAATCTTTATTTCAACTTTACACCTAGGTTTACAGCTGTCTTGTCAGCTGTAAACCTAGGTGTCATACTAAAGCCCCAAGATTCGCCAAAAGAGAGGGGCCTTGATGGCACAGAGCGCGAACATGGATGCGTCGGAGCTTGCACGCGATATCGCGGCCGGCTTGGCATCGGCAACGACGGCAACGGAGCGTGCGGCACTGGTGCCCGCAGAGCTCGTCGAGGCCATTCAGCAACTAAAAACCCAACGTGACGCGGTGATCCTGGCGCACTATTACGTGGCGCCCGAGGTCCAAGCCGTTGCCGATTACGTCGGCGATAGCTTCTACCTGGCAAAGCTCGCCAAGAGCCTGCCGCAGCAGACCATCGTGTTGTGCGGCGTGGAGTTTATGGGCGAGAGCGCCAAGCTGCTCAATCCCACTAAGACCGTGCTGCTGCCCGAGCCGGGCGCAGACTGTCCCATGGCGCACATGGTCAAGCGCGAGACGGTTGACGCGGCGCGCGCCGAGTACGGCGACGACCTGGCCGTGGTGTGCTACGTCAACTCCACGGTCGAGATCAAGAGCTGGAGCGACGTGTGCGTCACCAGTTCCAACGCCGTTAAGATCGTGTCCGAGCTGCCGCAGCAGCATATCCTGTTCATTCCCGACCAAAACCTGGGACGCTTCGTAGCCGAGCAGGTGCCGCAAAAGCACGTCATGCTTAACAAGGGCTACTGCCCGCGCCACCACATCATCACCGTCGAGCAGATTGTCGATGCGCAGGAGGCGCATCCCAACGCGCTCGTACTGGCGCACCCCGAATGCAAGGCCGACGTCCTTGCCGAGGCCGACTACATCGGCTCCACCGCCGGCATCATCAAGTATGCCGAGGAGTCGGACGCCAACGAGTTCATCATCGTGACGGTCTGCGGCGTGCTCTACGAGCTCGAGCGCCGCTGCGAGGGCACCGGCAAAAAGTTCTACTTCCCTGCGGTGCAGCCCACCTGCGTCAACATGGACCTCATCACGCTCGAAAAGCTCGTGCGCTGCCTGGAGACGGGCGAGGGCGAGGTGCAGATCGGCGTCTCGGACGAGGCGGCAGACCAGGCCAAGCTCACGCTCGACCGTATGCTCGAGTACGCAGCACGCTAGAACAATGTTGCATGAGGGACGGTCCCTTATGTCACATTCAAGGGAGAGGATTCCTGTGGAAACCAAGCAATACCCCGATATGGAGTGCGACGTCGTCATTGCCGGCTGCGGCGTGGCGGGTCTGTACGCGGCCCTCAATCTGCCGACGAGCACGCGCGTGATCATGCTCTCCAAGGGCGCGGTCGACGAGTGCGATTCGATGCTCGCGCAGGGCGGCATCTGCGTGCTGCCCGAAGGTTCGGACTACGATGCCTTCTTTGAGGACACCATGCACGCCGGCCACTACGAGAACCGCCGCGAGAGCGTCGACATCATGATTCGCTCGAGCCGCTCGATCATCAATGACCTGCTAGCGATGGGCGTGGACTTTGAGCGCAAGGCCGACGGCAGCCTCGACTTTACCCGCGAGGGCGCGCACAGCCGTCCGCGCATTGCCTTCCATGCCGACATTACGGGCAAGGAGATCACGACCAAGCTGCTCCAGGCCGTTCGCAAGCTGGATAACGTGCAGATTTTGGAGCACGTGGCCATGACCGACATCCTGACGGGCGAACGTGACGGCGCCACGGTGTGTGCCGGTGTCATCGCCGTTTCCGTGGACGAGGACAACTCGGTTCGTCCCGCCGACGAGCTGACAAATGCCGCCGAGGGCGTGCATGCCGGCGAGCCGTTTAAGATCCATGCCCGCCACACGCTGTGGGCGACGGGCGGTATCGGCGGCGTATACGACCATTCGACCAATTACCCGCAGCTCACGGGCGACGCCTGCTACATCGCTCAGGAGCATGGCATTAAGATGGAGCACCTGGACTACGTGCAGATCCATCCCACGGGTCTGTTCTCGCCGCAGCCGGGTCGCACGTTCCTGATCAGCGAGAGCTGCCGCGGCGAGGGCGCGATTTTGCTCAACGCCGCCGGCGAGCGTTTTACCGACGAGTTGCAGCCGCGCGATGTGGTCGCCGCCGCCATCCGCGAGCAGATGAAGCAGGACGGCACCGAGCACGAGTGGCTGAGCTTTGCCCCCGTCGAGCGCGATGTGGTGACCGGGCACTTTGCAAATATCCGCGCGCGCTGCCTGGAGGACGGCCGCGACATCTTGGACGAGCCCATTCCCGTTACGCCGACGCAGCACTACTTTATGGGCGGCGTGTGGGTCGACAAGGACGGCCGCACCTCGATGCCCGAGCTCTACGCAGCCGGTGAGACGGCCTGCAATGGCGTGCACGGCAAGAATCGCCTTGCATCAAACAGCCTGCTCGAGGCGCTGGTCTGGGGTCGTCGCGCCGCGTGGTACATGCGCACCGGCGAGTCGCTCGCAGTGGAGCAGGCGGGCGATCCCGCGCTCGATGGCCGTCATCGCGCCCTGGGCGCCGACCCTCTGGCAATCGATGATTTGGCCCGTGCCGCCGGCACGCAGGCCGTGGAGGAGTAGACCATGAATCCCATTACCATGAAGCTCGTCGTCGATGATCTGATTCTGCAGGCTCTGCGCGAGGACATTACCTTTGAGGACGTGAGCACGGCGAGCGTGTGCCCCACGGCGCGTCCCGCCACGGTGGAGCTTATCGCCAAGGCCGACGGCATTATCGCCGGCCTGGACGTATTCGCCCGCACCTTTGAGCTGCTGGATCCGCAGAGCTCCGTGTTGTTCGATGTCTCGGATGGCGACGAGGTGCATGCCGGCGATCACGTGGGCCAGGTGCGCGGCGACGCGCGCGTGTTGCTTTCGGGCGAGCGCGTGGCGCTCAACTACCTGCAGCGCATGAGCGGCATCGCTACTTACACGCATCGGATGGCGGCTGTGCTCGAGGGCACCAAGACCGTGCTTGTCGACACGCGCAAGACCACACCGGGCATGCGCGTGTTTGAGAAGGCGGCGGTTGAGATTGGCGGCGGCAGCAACCACCGTTACAACCTGTCGACGGCCGTCATGCTCAAGGACAACCACATCGATGCCGCCGGTGGCGTGGCACGCGCGATCGAGATGGCGCGCGCCCATGCGTCGTTTACCACGACGGTCGAGATCGAGTGCGAGAACCTGGACATGGTACGCGAAGCCGTGGAGGCCGGTGCCGACATTATCATGTTCGACAACATGACCCATGACGACATGGCCGCCGCCATCGAGCTTATCGCCGGTCGCGCCAAGACCGAGTGCTCGGGCAACGTGGACGCCAACAACATTCGCGCCCTGGCCGACCTGGGTGTCGACTACATTAGCTCGGGCGCCCTGACGCACTCCGCGCCGATCCTCGACCTCTCGCTTAAGCACCTGCGTCTGCTGGACGGTAAATAATGAACGCCCGCGAGCGTCGCCGTGCCATCATGGCCGTGCTCGAGGGGGCCAAGGGGCCCGTATCGGGCAGCGCGCTTGCCCGCGAGGTGGGTGTGAGCCGCCAGATCGTGGTGCAGGACATCGCCCTGCTGCGCGCCGATGGGCACGATATCGTGGCGACCAACCGCGGCTACGTGCTGCAGGAGGCGCCCAGCAGCCCCGCCGTGCCTACGCGCTTGGTCAAGGTTCGCCACAGCGTGGAGCAGGCAGGCGATGAGCTCACGAGTATCGTCGACGCGGGTGGCGCCGTGCTCAACGTGATCGTCAACCATCGTGTGTACGGCAAGATCACGGCCGACCTGGACATCCGCAACCGCCGCGATGTCGAGCGCTATCTGCGCGATATCGAGAGTGGCAAGAGCTTTCCGCTGCTAACGGTGACGAGCGGCTATCACTTCCATCGCATTGCGGCGGAGGACGAACAGACCCTCGACGAGATCGAGGCGATGCTCAGGGCGAAAGGCTACTTGGCGGACCTAATGCCCTACGAGGACGATTTGTCCTAGCCCGACACCGTTCCCAATTAGCTGCCCGCACATGAAAAAGGAGGTCTCCGCAGCGATGCGGAGGCCTCCTTTTTTGTGCACGGTGTACTTTTGAGTGTGCAGGTGGGGGAGTTGTTACTCCTCGACGATCTCGGTGATCGCGCCAGCGGGGCAAGCGTCCTGGCAAGCGCCACAGGCGACGCAGGAGTCCTCGTCAGCGACGGTAGCGACGTCCTGGAGCTCCAGAACGCCAGCGGGGCAGGAGTCGACGCAAACGCCACAAGCGATGCACTCGTCGGCATCAATTACGGGATGAGCCATGGTAGTTTCCTCTCTGTTGACCGACGCTACAGGCGATGCGCGCCGGTTTGATTCGGGCAAAAACATACCACGGGAGCGACCGTTTGCAATACCCTCTGACCGGCATCTTCATACCGTTCGCCGAGTATGCCAAGGTTTACTAAAAAACACGCAGGTGGGGCCGTTGAGCTGCGTAAATGTTAGCTAAAGGTGACTTGAAATATAGGGCGATTGAGCGTGCTTGCGGAAACCGCATCCCATTATTTTGTCGAAAAACGGGTTGCAGTTTCCGGTTAGGCCCGCTAGCGGAAAATGCGAGCCGGTATCAGCTCTCAAAACGGGATACGGTTTCCGGTTGAGCCTTCAGACGGAAACTGCGACCCGGAATCCACGCTCAAACCGGGATGAGCTTTCCGCAAGACGGCCCCAGGCACCCCCGGACGCAAACCTCAGCCATCTCTACATAGATCTCGATAGATTTGCCGAGAACTCAATCAGCACATCTACCTGCGCATTTAAGGACCTAAACTCTCAGCAATAAGAAATCTTATATGAATTGACTTAGATTTTGTATATTCCGGCCCATAAGGGGATACACTACATCCTGAAAGACAAGCCGAAACACCGCTCGGCAGACCGCCGAGGCGGTGCAAACGCACAAGAGAGAGGGAATTTCTAATGAGTAAGATTCTTGGCATCGACCTTGGTACTACTAACTCCGCTATGGCCGTCCTCGAGGGCGGTTCTCCGACCATTATCGTGAACGCCGAGGGCGACCGCACCACCCCGTCCGTCGTGGGCTTCCGTGCCGACGGCGACCGCGTCGTGGGTAAGGCCGCTAAGAACCAGGCTGTCACCAACCCCAAGAACACCGTGTTCTCCATCAAGCGCTTCATGGGCCGCAAGTACTCCGAGTGCACCTCCGAGATCAAGACCGTGCCGTATGAGGTCAAGGAGGGCCAGGGCGGCCGTGCCGTCGTCGACATCGAGGGCAAGGATTACACCGCCGAGCAGGTGAGCGCCATGACGCTCGCCAAGATGAAGGCCGACGCCGAGAAGTATCTGGGCGAGACCGTCACCGACGCCGTCATCACCGTCCCGGCCTACTTCAACGACGCCCAGCGTCAGGCCACCAAGGACGCCGGTAAGATCGCCGGCCTCAACGTCAAGCGTATCGTCAACGAGCCGACCGCTGCTGCTCTTGCCTATGGCTTGGACAAGCAGGGCACCGACCAGCGCATCCTGGTCTTCGACCTGGGCGGCGGCACCTTCGACGTCTCCATCCTCGACCTCGCCGACGGCGTGTTTGAGGTTCTGTCCACCTCGGGCGACAACCACCTGGGCGGCGACGACTGGGATCAGCGCGTTATCGACTGGATGGCCGATAAGTTCCAGCAGGAGAACGGTGTCGACCTGCGTCAGGACCCCATGGCCCTGCAGCGTCTGAAGGAGGCCGCCGAGAACGCCAAGAAGGAGCTCTCCGCCGCCCAGCAGACCACCATCAACCTGCCGTTCATTACCATGAACCAGTCCGGCCCGCTGCACCTCAACTACACGCTGACCCGCGCCGAGTTCGAGAAGATCACCCGCGACCTGCTCGAGCGCTGCAAGCAGCCTGTCACCAACGCCCTGCGCGACGCCAAGCTTAAGCTCTCCGATCTGACCGAGGTCATCCTCGTCGGCGGCTCCACCCGTATGCCCGCCGTCCAGGAGCTCGTCAAGACCATGACCGGCAAGCAGCCCAACATGTCCGTGAACCCCGACGAGGTCGTTGCCGACGGCGCTGCCGTCCAGGGTGGCGTGCTCACCGGCGACGTCGAGGGCATCCTGCTGCTCGACGTTACCCCGCTGTCGCTGGGTGTCGAGACCATGGGCGGCATCATGACCAAGATGATCGACCGCAACACCACGATCCCGACTTCCAAGACCGAGGTCTACTCCACCGCTGCCGACAACCAGACCAGCGTCGAGATCAACGTGCTCCAGGGCGAGCGCGAGCTTGCCCGCGACAACAAGTCGCTCGGTAAGTTCCAGCTGACCGGTATCCCGGCTGCCCGCCGCGGCGTGCCGCAGATCGAGGTCACCTTCGACATCGACGCCAACGGCATCGTCAAGGTCTCCGCTAAGGACAAGGGCACCGGCAAGGAGCAGCAGATCACCATTTCCGGTTCCACCGCTCTGTCCGACGACGAAGTCGATCGTATGGTCAAGGACGCCGAGGCTCATGCCGAGGAGGACAAGAAGCAGAAGGAAGAGGTCGAGGTCCGCAACCAGACCGACAGCCTGTGCTACTCCACCGAGCAGACCCTCAACGAGCTGGGCGACAAGGTTTCCGCCGACGTGAAGTCCAAGGCCGAGGCCGCTATCGCCGACGCCAAGAAGGCGCTCGAGGGCTCTGACGTCGAGGCCATCAAGGCCGCCGGCGAGTCCCTGCAGTCCGTGGCCTACGAGCTGGCCCAGGTTGTCTACGCCGACGCGCAGCAGCAGACCGACGGTGCCGCTGGCGCCCAGCCTGCCGACGATGACGTTGTCGACGCCGACTACGAGGTTGTGGACGACGAGGACAAATAATCATGTCCGCCCGTAAAGCTCGCACGGAGGCGGCCGCCGCTGGCGCCGCCCCCGTTGACTCTGAGGAGAAGGACGTGAAGATTCCCGTAGAGGCCGTCGACGATACCGAGGCCAACGAGGCCCCGGCCGCCGAGGCTGCCGAGAACCAGGTAGAGGATTCCAACAAGGAGGCGACGATGACCGAGGACGAGATGGTGGAAGCCGCTATCCGCGCCGGTGAAGAAGCCGCCGACAACGACTTTAAGCTCAAGTTCGAGCAGGCTCAGAAAGAGCTTGCCGACGTGCGCAACGAGCTCGATGCTGCGGCAGAGGCTCAGAAGGCCGCCGAGGACAAGGCAAAGGACGCCACCGAGCGTACCGCCCGTCTGCAGGCCGACTGGGAGAACTTCCGTCGCCGCACCGCCAATGAGCGTATCGCTGAGCGCGAGCGCGCGACCGAGAAGCTTGTCACCGCGCTGTTGCCGGTGATCGACGATATCGAGCGCGCGATCGACCATGCCCGCTGTCAAGAGCTTTCCGACGACTTTAAGCTGTTCGTCGATGGCGTTGACGCGGTACATGCCAAGCTGCTCGATGTGTTTGCGCACGAGGGCGTTGAGCCTATCGATCCCAAGGGCGAGGCGTTCGATCCGCTCGAGCATCAGGCCGTGGGTCGCGTCGAGGACGCATCGCAGTATGACGAGACCGTCAACGACGTGTACCAGAAGGGCTACCGCATGGCGGATCGTATCCTGCGTTCCGCGATGGTGACGGTGACCTACGGCGGCGAGAAACGCCCCGCACCGGAGCCCGAAGCGGCGCCCGAGGATGCTGCGGCCGATACGGCCGAGAGCACCGAGGAGTAATTGAGAAGGGCCCCGGGGCAACACCCGGGGCCCTTTCTGGCCTAGTGCCATATGAAAGCATGAGCCGCCGCCCGCTGGGCGGCGGATGAAACAGGAGAGGAGCTACGATGGCTGCAGGCAAAACCTTCTATGACATCCTGGGCGTATCCAAGAGCGCCTCCGACAAAGAGATCAAGAGCGCGTTTCGCAAGCTCGCGCAAAAATATCACCCCGATGCCGGCGGCGACGAGGCCAAGTTCAAGGAGATCAGCGAGGCCTACGAGACGCTTTCGGACGAGAAGAAGCGCAAAGAGTACGACCAGATGCTCATGTTTGGCGGCATGCCGGGCGCAGGCGGCGCGTATGGCGGCGGCTACGGTGCCGGCGCAGGTGCCAGCGGCTGGGGCGACATCTTTGACAGCATCTTTAGCGGCAACGGCGCCTGGGGCAGCGATTGGGGCTCGGGCTTTGCCGGGGCTGCGGGCGCTGCCGGTGCCGGCGCTGGCCGCAGCCGCGCTCGCAAGGGCGGCGACCTGTCGCTGACCGTCGATGTGACGGCCGAGGACGCGTTTCGCGGTGTGACACACAAGGTCACCTACCGCATTCCCTCGACGGGCGAGCAGCAGACCATTACGGTCTCGGTCCCTGCGGGCGCGGTCGACGGTGGCAAGCTGCGCTACAAGCGTCGCGGCGAGTATGGCGTTGCCGGCGGCGAGCGCGGCGACCTGGTCGTGACCACGCACGTGGAGGAGCATCCGCTGTTTAAGCGTAAAGGTGCCGACGTGACCATGGAGGTACCGGTCTCGGTCTATGAGGCGGCGCTCGGCTGCACGGTGGACGTGCCGACGCCCGGCGGTGCGACGGTTCGTCTGAAGGTGCCCGCGGGTACCCAGACGGGCAAGAAGTTCCGCTTTAAGGAAATGGGGGCGCCTGACGTTAAGCATCGCGGGCGCACCGGTGCGCTGCTTGTCGAGATCAAGGTGCAGGTTCCCACGAACCTGTCTGATGACGAGCGCGATGCCATGACCAAGCTGCGCGAGGCCGACACGCGCGACTACCGCGAGAAGGTCAACCGTTACAAGGCGACGTACTAGGGCGGTCGCGGCGCACGCCCACGCCCGCGGGCTTATGATGGACGATAACGAGACGGAAAGGGGTCAGGTAGCATGGCCGAGGACAATAGGAACAAACCGCTGTACATGATTAGCGTGGCGGCCGAGCTGACCGGTATGCATCCGCAGACTCTGCGCGTCTACGAGTCCAAGGGCCTGGTGAACCCCCAGCGCTCGGGCGGCAACACGCGTCTGTATTCGCGTGCCGATATCGAGCGCTTGGAGCTCATCAACCAGCTGACCGACGAGGGCATCAACCTTGCCGGCGTGGTGCGTATTCTCGATATGAAGGAGCGTGCTGAGGAGCGCGAGCGCGAGAACGAAAAGCTCCGTGCCCG
The DNA here is from genome assembly GCA_902466855.1 of uncultured Collinsella sp. Classification (GTDB taxonomy): domain Bacteria; phylum Actinomycetota; class Coriobacteriia; order Coriobacteriales; family Coriobacteriaceae; genus Collinsella. Next base: position 9,771 of record CABQSP010000002.1, read on the forward strand.
CGTGCGCCAGCTCGAGGACGAGCTGCACGAGTACAAGATGCAGAAGAAGATCACCGCCCTGGCCCCGCGCGACGGCTCGGTTAACCCCGAACAGGTCATGCGCAAACTATTGGGCGCAGGCGGGGATCTCTAGGTTACGCCGTTCTGCCGAACGGCGTAACGGCTCGACGCTGCGCGACGTCCAGAGCGACAATTTGTCATTCAAAAGGCAAGGCATGACCAGAAGGTCTATGCCTTGCCTTTTTCATGCCAACTTGTTCGCTCTGGACGTCGCTCGCTGTCCGTCCTCTACCTGCGGCGTTGCCTTGCTCCGGATGCGGTGGTCATTGGGGACGTTCTTAAATGACTAGTCGAAAGGGACGCTCTTGCACCAAATCTGCCGGCCCTCGCCGGGGTCGTCCTTTACTTTACCGAGATAAAGTGAACGTGTAGATTCGTAACCCACTCGCAACCGTTCTATGGCACGATATTGAACGAATGTATGCTATGCGCCCAAATCTTTTGGGCAGAGTGGGAGACAGTATGGTCAAGCTATACGAGGACGGCATCTACCTGCGCGGCGGCAGCGAGATTGTGCCTGCGGCCGAGGCTGCCGAGCACGGTATTACGCAGACACCCGAGGATGCCAAGCGTGGCACCATCGCGTATTCGATCCTCCAGGCACACAATACGTCCGGCAACCCCGAGGCGCTCAAGATTCGCTTCGATGCCATGGCGAGCCACGACATCACCTTTGTCGGCATCATCCAGACGGCGCGCGCCTCGGGCATGGAGCAGTTCCCGCTGCCCTACGTGCTCACCAACTGCCATAACTCGCTGTGCGCCGTGGGCGGCACCATCAACGAGGACGACCACGTCTTCGGTCTCTCGGCTGCCAAGAAGTACGGCGGCATCTTCGTCCCGCCGCACATCGCCGTCATCCACTCCTTTATGCGTGAGAACTTCGCCGGTTGCGGCAAGATGATCCTGGGCTCCGACTCGCACACCCGCTACGGCGCCCTGGGCACCATGGCCGTGGGCGAGGGCGGCGGCGAGCTGGCAAAGCAGCTGCTGCGTGACACCTACGATGTCGCCTATCCCGGCGTTGTCGCCATCTACCTCACGGGCGCCCCGCGCCCCGGCGTCGGCCCGCATGACGTGGCGCTCGCCATCATCCGCGCCGTCTTTGCCAAGGGCTACGTCAAGAATAAGGTCATGGAGTTTGTGGGCCCGGGCATCGCGAACATGACGACCGATTACCGCAACGGCGTCGATGTCATGACCACCGAGACCACCTGCCTGTCGAGCATCTGGGCCACCGACGAGGACACGCACGCGTTTCTGACCATGCACGGCCGCGGCGACGACTACCGCGAGCTCAAGCCCGCCGATGTTGCCTACTACGACGGCTGCGTCGAAGTCGATCTGTCGAGCATCAAGCCCATGATCGCGCTGCCGTTCCATCCTTCCAACGGCTTTGAGATTGACGAGCTCAACGAGAACCTCGAGGACATCCTGCATGAGGTGGAGCTTGAGGCCGCCAAGATCGGCGAGGGCAAGACGCACTTTAGTCTGCTCGACAAGATCGTCGACGGCAAGCTGCACGTGCAGCAGGGCGTTATCGCCGGCTGCTCGGGCGGCAACTACGACTCCGTGGTCCAGGCTGCCCGCGTGCTCAAGGGCGCCAACACCGGCTGCGGCGAGTTCTCGCTGTCGGTCTATCCCACGAGCCAGCCCGTTGCGCTCGAGCTCACGCGTCGCGGCTACATCTACGACCTCATGGAGGCCGGTGCGATCGTGCGCACGGCGTTCTGCGGCCCGTGCTTCGGTGCCGGCGACACGCCTGCCAACAACGGCCTGTCCATTCGCCACACCACGCGCAACTTCCCCAACCGCGAGGGTTCCAAGCCGGGTAATGGCCAGCTGAGCGCCGTGGCCCTGATGGACGCTCGTTCCATTGCGGCGACGGCTGCCAACGGCGGCGTCCTGACGTCGGCGACCGACCTGCCCGAGGAGACTTGGGACGAGGCCTGCGAGTACGCCTTTGACGACGCGCCGTACAAGAAGCGCGTGTACTGGGGCTTTGGCAAGGCTGAGCCGGCCGACGAGCTGGTCGAGGGTCCCAACATCAAGCCGTGGCCCGCGATGGAGCCCCTCGGCGACGACATCCTGCTCAAGGTGTGCTCCAAGATCATGGACTCGGTCACCACGACCGACGAGCTCATTCCTTCGGGCGAGACGAGTTCCTTCCGCTCCAACCCGCTGGGCTTGGCTGAGTTTACGCTCAGCCGCCGTGACCCGGCCTACGTGGGTCGTTCCAAGGAAGTCGACGCGGTGGAAAAGCGCCGCGTTGCCGGCGAGGCAGCGGGCGACCTGGCGGCACTCGATGCCGAGCTTGCCAGCGTGTTTGAGGCGCTGACCGGCGCGGGTGTCGCGGCCGATGCCAAGGCGACTGAGTACGGCTCCATGCTCTATGCCAAGAAGCCCGGTGACGGTTCTGCCCGCGAGCAGGCCGCGAGCTGCCAGCGCGTAATTGGCGGCCTGGCCAACATCGTCCACGAGTACGCCACCAAGCGCTATCGCTCCAACGTGATGAACTGGGGTATGGTGCCCTTCCAGATGGAGACCGAGCCCAACTTTGAGGTGGGCGATTACGTCTTTGTGCCGGGTATCCGTGCCGCGCTCGATGGCGATCTAAAGGGCATCGCCGCGTACGTAGTGCGCGCCGATGATGCGGTCGAGCAGATTGAACTCTACATTGCCGATATGACGGCAGAGGAGCGTGCCATCGTCAAGGCCGGCTGCCTGATCAACTACAACAAGTTCAAGGCCGCTGCCGAGTAACGCACTTAATTGTCCGCCCGGGGCTTACCCTTTCCCGCCCGCTCACGCGCTTCGCGAGGGTCGCGTTCGGGAAAGGGTAAGCCCTGGGCTACATTTCTGCGTTCTCGTTGGGTCTTGAGGGACGCCAATAAATAGACTTGCTTGATGCCGCCTCTGTTAATGGGGCGGCTTCTTTTTGTCGAAAACCACCACAAAGGGAACAGGCACCTTTGTGGCGGTCCCGTTTGTCTCGACCTGTAACATCTGGGCCCCTATTTGACGAGCGGTTGTTACAGATTGAGACAAACGATCGCCGCTGATCATTTCTTCTCAATCTGTAACATCTAAGATCGAAAAGAGCCGCTAGATGTTACTGATCGAGACAGTCGAGTGCCAGAGTCGAAAACCACCACAAAGGGGCCTGTCCCCTTTGTGGTGGTGGGGGCGAGCTCGATGCTGCCGTGCTCGCTGAACGACATTCTAATGAGCGTCTCTACAGGATTTCATCCGGGCTGGCGGGTTTGGTTGTTTTGGGGATGCCGAGTTTGGATGACGCGAAATCGTCAACATTGTCCTTAATTCCGTCTTTGGTGTAGACAGTGACCATATAGGTGCTGTGTCCGAATTCGCCCTTGTCGCGTGTTGCCCAGGCATCCCAGTAGGCGGCCCCGTTTCGCCCTTTGATTTTTCCGACACGGCGGAGTTCTGTTCGCTTTAATTTCCGGTTGCTATAGATGGTTCGACCGGCTTCCGCGGTGAGCCCGCACTGTCCAAGCAGCTTGTCGAGGACTTGGTTCATGTGGCGCTCATCGGTGTTTGGTGCGTAGTCGTAGGCGAGGGTGATGGAGTCGAGTGGCTGGTCGTCGATCAGATAGTTTAGCGCCTGAGGTTCAAGGCAGAAATAGGGGGAGCATCCGTCGACCTTGCCGAGCAACGGTAACTTGGACTGCCAACTTCCGGTGGGAATTGCATATTCGTAGAACACGCCACGGCAGACAAAGGAGAGCGAGGTGGCACGCGAGCCGGCGTCGATCATCCCGCAAAGATCGAAGGGCGAGGCGATACCAAAAGAAAAGGGCGTGATGACGATAAGGAAGAGCATCACGATGGGTATGGCGAGAATGGCGATGACGTTGCGACCGGTGGAATGAGGCGGCTTCATATGCGCTCCTCGAGACAAAGATCTGTTAAGGATAGGCAGAAATGGATATGTTCAGAGAACAATTCAAGTTTAATCTCATGGCGCGAGATGGTCGACCGTTAGCGTCGAAAACCACCACAAAGGTGCCTGTCCCCTTTGTGGTGGTGAGGAGCGCGCGGCTTCTTTTGGTAATAGTGTTAGCTGGCGGTATCATTAGTGCAGGTGGCGAAGGTTTGCATTGTGGGGTGTTTTGCCGTGAGCCGTTCTGCCCGTATTGGATTGATTGTCTTGGCGCTTGCGATCGCTGTGGTTGGCGCGGGCGCTGTCGGTATGGCATTTCTACCTGCTGCGGTGACGGAGCCGTTGGTCAAGCCTGTGGCTCAATCTGTCGAACTTCTGACCGGCGACGACAAGCCCGAGACCATTACCGTTGATTTTGATGAGCAGCCGGCTGTGCTGGGTATTAGCAATTATCCGAGTATTCAGCTTGGGGCCATGCGCTATACCACGGATACAAGCCTGATCGATAGGGCGTCCGAGCTACTCAAGGGCAAAACATTTAAGCGTTGGTACGGATATGCGTCCTATCGGGCAAAAGTGAACGACATGGTTGGCGGATGTCACTCTTCCATCGAGCTGGACACTGCAAACGGCGCAAAGTTATGTGATGTCTCGTACGATCCGGGTTACGAGGGCAATGAGGGTCCGGGTATTTACATCATGGCCGGCGATGCAGCCTATGTCATGGAGGGCGACCAGGCCGAGCTCAACGATTTTATGGGTCAGTGTATCCAAGATGCCTATGAACAGACCTGCTTGCCCGACCCGCAGACTGCACGCGATAGTGGGTCTGCCCGTATATGGCTCTTCGAGGATGAGATGCCCTGGAGCGGCGAATCGGGAAGTACGGGTTCGGCGAAGGAGTAGAGACCGCGACCACCACAAAGGTGCCTGTCCTCTTTGTGGTGGTTTTCGGTCTGTCTCGATCTGTAACATCTTGGCCGCTAAAAGTGGGCTTGGTGTTACAGATTTAGATTTTCGATTCGGGCGTCTTCTGTTCGTCTCGATTTGTAACAGATGGAGCTCTATTTGCCGAGTAGATGTTACAGATTGAGACAAACGTTTGCCGCTGGTCATTTCATCTCGATCTGTAACATCTGGAGCCAGAAATAGTCGCTAGATGTTACAGATTGAGATAGTAAGGGGACGAGGCCACAGTGGGTGATCGTGCCTGCCCCTATCTCTTAATCACTCATAAAATCTTATATATAGAGACTTAGATTTATGTATAAGATCGTACAAAGCTGGCAACAATACTTCTCGAACAACGTGAAGCCGCCCCGTAGGGCGGCCGCCCCAAGAGAGGTGATTCCATGAGAATCGATAAGCTAGCAATGACGTCGCGCGAGGCGTTGCAGACCGCCATGAGCACGGCTGCCGACGCGCAGGCCGGCGCGGTGGAGCCGATTCACCTGCTGTCCGCCCTGCTCGGTGCCGGCGAGCGCAATATCTCCGTGATCATCGAGCGCATCGGTGCCGACCCGGCCCAGCTCGCACGCTCCACACAAGATGCCATCGACCACGCGCCCAAGGTTTCGGGCGAGGGCCAGCAGATGGGTCTTTCCAATGAGCTCGTCCGCGTCATCGAGAAGGCCGAGAAGAAAGCCACCAAGATGGGCGACAGCTTTGTGGTGACCGAGCATCTGCTGATGGCGCTTGCCGAGGACAAGGGCGAGGCCGGTCGTGTACTGCGCGACGCCGGCGTCACCAAGGAGCGCATCGAGCAGGTCTACGAGGAGCTGCGCGGCGATGACCGCGTGACGTCTGCCGAGGACAAGACGCAGTTTGAGGCGCTGGAGCAGTACGGTCGCAACATCTGCGATCTGGCCCGCGCCGGCAAGCTCGACCCGGTCATCGGCCGTACCGATGAGATTCGCCGCACAATCCAGGTCCTGTCCCGTCGCACCAAGAACAACCCCGTGCTCATCGGCGAGCCGGGCGTAGGCAAGACGGCCATCGTCGAGGGCATCGCCCAGCGTATCGTGGCCGGCGACGTGCCGAGCACCCTGCGCGACCGCGACCTTATCGAGCTTGACATGAGCGCGCTAGTCGCCGGCGCCAAGTACCGCGGCGAGTTCGAGGACCGCTTGAAGGCCGTGCTCAAGGAAGTGCAAAAATCCGAGGGCAAGGTCATCCTATTCATCGATGAGCTCCATACCATCGTGGGCGCGGGTGCCACCGAGGGCTCCATGGACGCCGGCAACATCCTCAAGCCGGCGCTCGCCCGTGGCGACCTGCACGCGATCGGCGCGACCACGCTCGACGAATACCGCAAGTACATCGAGAAGGACGCAGCGCTCGCGCGTCGTTTCCAGACCGTGATGGTCTCCGAGCCCACCGTCGAGGACACCATCTCGATCCTGCGTGGCCTGAAGGAGAAGTACGAGATCTTCCACGGCGTGCACATCACCGACAGCGCGCTCGTGGCGGCTGCCGACCTCTCCGATCGCTACATCGCCGACCGTTTCCTGCCCGACAAGGCCATCGACTTGGTCGATGAGGCAGCAAGCCGCCTGCGCATGGAGCTCGACAGCATGCCGGTCGAGATCGACGCCACCACACGTCAGCTCACCCAGCTGCAGATCGAGGAGCAGGCGCTCATGAAGGAGACCGACGACGCCTCCAAGGAGCGCCTGGAAGCCCTGCGCCAGGAAATCGCCGAGGTCCAGGAAAAGCTCAACGTGCAAAAGGCCGGCTGGCTCAACCAGAAGAACGCTATCGACCACGTGCAGGAGCTCAAAGGCCAGCTCGACGAGGCCAGAAGCGAAGAGGAGCGCGCGACGCGCAACGGTGATCTGGGCCGTGCGTCCGAGCTGCGCTATTCCGTGATTCCTGGTCTGCAGCAGCAGATTCAGGATTCCGAGGCCGCGCTCGAGGCGCAAAAGCAGCAAGACGGCGAGGGCCTCAACGAACAGGTGACCTCCGATGAGATCGCCGAGGTCGTGAGCGCCTGGACCGGCGTGCCCGTGTCCAAGATGATGCAGGGCGAGCTCGACAAGCTCAAGGGCCTGGAGGGCGAGCTGCATAAGCGCGTCATCGGCCAGGACGAGGCGGTCTCCGCCGTCGCCGCGGCCGTACGCCGCAGCCGTGCGGGCCTCTCCGATCCGGACAAACCCATCGGCAGCTTCTTCTTCCTGGGCCCCACCGGCGTAGGCAAGACCGAGCTCGCGAAGGCGCTTGCCGAGTGCCTGTTCGATGACGAGCGTGCGCTCGTGCGTATCGACATGTCCGAGTACATGGAGAAGTTCAGCGTCCAGCGTCTGATCGGTGCGCCCCCGGGATACGTGGGTTACGACGAGGGCGGCCAGCTCACCGAGGCCGTGCGCCGTCGTCCGTACTCCGTGATCTTGCTCGACGAGATGGAGAAGGCTCACCCGGATGTCTTCAACGTGCTGCTGCAGGTGCTTGACGACGGCCGTCTGACCGACGGTCAGGGTCGCCAGGTATCCTTCAAGAACACGATCATCATCATGACGTCTAACGTGGGCTCCAAGGCTATCGCCGAGCTTTCCGGCAAGGACGAGGAGGAGATGCGCCATCAGGTCGACGCGGCCATGGCTCAGACCTTCCGCCCCGAGTTCCTCAACCGTATCGACGATATCGTGGTGTTCCATCCGCTCGGCATGGCGCAGATCGAGAAGATCGTCGACATCCAGCTCGCCGACGTCCGTGCACGTCTGGCCAAGGAGCGCATGACGCTTGCCATCACCCCGGCGGCCAAGCAGATGCTCGCCGTGGGCGGCCTGGACCCGGTCTTTGGCGCCCGTCCGCTCAAGCGTCTGGTGCAGCGCGAGGTCGTGGATGCCATCGCCGCCGCTATCATCGACGGCACGGTGCGTGAGGGCGATCAGGTGACAGTCGATGTCGACAAGGACGGCGGCTTTACCGTCGTGTGCGATAACACGCCGGCGGCCACCTACGAGGTTCCTGACGCCGAGTAGATTTTGGGCCATGCCTTAAAATCTGCCAGTCGTCTCTAAACGCCAAGGGCGGTGGATCCAATCGGGTCCGCCGCCCTTTTTCGTGCGACAATCGATGATGTTGAGCGGATGCGATGCAAGGAGCTATGCAGATGAAAGACGAGAACAAGACGAACGCACCGGCGGCTGAGATAGCGTCCGCCGCACCAAAGCCCGCGCCGAAACCGGCACCCAAGCCGCGCGACCCCTACATCCGTGCCGAGAACGAGGACGATGACGGCTACGATCCCTACAGCGACCGACGCCCCGAGCGCGAGCCGATGTTCGAAGCCGATCCGTGGCGCTGAGTGCCACCCAAAAGGCCACCAATAAGTTGCGGTGAAATAGGGATTGTTTTGCGGTTTGACCAGCAAAAACAGCCCCTATTTCACCGCAACTGCGTTAGGGATTTTTCTACAGGGGGAGGGTAGTCAAAAAAGTCCCGTCCCAAATCGACTGTCCAGGGAGTCGCATTCGAGCTTGGTTGTCCTCTCAGCCACTCGGCATCCTTCGAGCAGTAATAGTGAAAAAACTTGCTTAAGTGTTAATCAAGTCAGATATAATCTTGCTCTCTAATTAATCAAGAATCACTATAATTTTGATTAGCTAGAGAGCAAGATTGGAGAATAATGGCATTCAACGACTTGATCGCCCAGAAAATAAAGGACTTTGAACAGCAGGGGGTTCCGCAGGTCTTTGAGCGAGACCTTGATCTAGGAAACCCACAGGAGCCAAAGCGCGACAACATCGTAAATGTGATTGTGGGGGCCCGCCGTTGTGGAAAGACGTATCGCCTGTATCAGGAGATGTGGCGGCTTCAGAACCGGGGCGTCGAGCTTGACCGGATGCTTTACTTCAATTTTGAGGATGAGCGCTTGCGCCCGTATGAGCCATCGCTGCTGGCGGACGTGCTCGACACGTTCTATGCGCTGTATCCTGTTGCTCGAACCGAGGGCGCTTACATTTTCTTTGACGAGATCCAGGAAATTCCCGAATGGGGTGCGTTTCTGCGGCGTGTAGTCGATACGGAGAAAGCGACCGTCTATGTGACGGGATCTTCTTCTAAGATGCTGTCCTCAGAACTTAAGAGCGAGTTCAGGGGTCGTTCTCTTGTGCGAGAGCTTTTTCCGTTGAGTTTTTCGGAATACGTTCGATATAAGACGGGGAGCGTTCTCGAGTCAGATGCGACCTTTTCCCCGAGCGATGCAGCGCTGCTTCGACATCATCTGATCGGGTATCTTGAACGAGGGGGATTCATCGCGACACTTGAGCAGACGCCTGCAGACGCGATTCAGCTGCTACAGGAATATGCTTCGCGAACGGTCGCCATGGACGTCGTTGAACGTTACGACGTCAAGAACCCTCGCCTGGCATCGCTGTTCTTGACGCGGTGTATGGCATCTTCGGGACGAGAGCTGTCAGTGAACAAAGTGTACAACGAGTTCAAGAGCAGACAGATACCCGTCAGTCGTAATTCGCTCAGCGACTTACTTGAGTATTATGAGGACGCCTACCTGTTATTTTCTGTGCCGGAGTTCACGCGTTCACTGGCAAATAACATGCGGTCTGCGTCTAAGGTCTACGCTGTCGACCCTGCGATGTTTGGAGCATTCTCTCCCGCATCGGCATTGGACCAGGGCCAGAGGCTCGAGACCGCAGTGTTCAATGCGCTAAGAAGAAGGACTCCCGCGGTGAGGACCGGCTCGGTCTGCCGCCTGCTGATCAAAGAGAAGAGCAAAAGCCATGAGGTGGACTTTGTGGCTGGGGATGCGCTTCTCATGCGGGCTTATAGCCTGATTCAGGTGAGTGCGGATATGGCAAGTGAGAAAACGCGCGAGCGCGAAATCGCCGCGCTTGATGCCTCGATGGCCCAGTTTGATCTTGGCGAGTCGGCAATCGTTACCATGGATGAACAGACCGATATTCCATGCGAGCACGGTGTGGTACACGTTATGCCCGCATGGAAGTGGCTCCTTGCCTAATCATCTATGGGCCTGTGGGGTCAGGACCTCCTGGCTCCTTCATCACGGTTGGGGAGCACCTTGCTGCGCCAGGCTAGTCCTGGGCTTTGATACTCGGCAGCAGGATCTGCGCGAGGTAGTCGGTTTCGAGCTTAGTGGCACCATCGGCCTTGCCGTCTTTACCCACCAGGTCGTTCTTGATCTGGCTATACGTATAGCGGTTGCCGGTCGTAAGCTCGACAAGCTCAATGGCCGTGTCCATGGGGTAGGTTGACACGGGGTTCTGCGTCCGTCCGTTGATGGTCTGGGGCACCACGTACGGATAGACGGGGCCGCTGGCGTAGACGGTATAACCGTTGCCTAGATTGGCCGCACCCAAAACCGTATCGCCTTCATCGGGCGTAAAGCTCTCGCCCTCGCGCACCGCGACGAGCGTCACGAGCGGCGTATTGGCGTCGTCGCCCAGATAGATGCATAGCGTGCTTCCGTTTTGCCAAGTTGCGACCTTGCCGTACCACTCGACGGGAATATCGAGCTGGTAGAGGTCGGTTGCCTTGTGGCGAGCGTCAGCATCACGGGACGCCTGTGCCTTTTGCGCGCTCACGGCATTGACGGCGGCGTCGCGCCGCGCGGTTGCTGCCTGCTGGAGCACTTTGGCAGCCGCGGCGGAGCTCGCACCGCCCTCCTCGGCATACTTGGCGGCGGCATCGATCTGGTCGTCAGTCACCGTGTCGGCCGAAGGCACCTTGAGCTTAAAGGTGGCCTGGGCACTTAAATCCTGTCCATCGCTCTTAACGGTGACCTGCGTCTTGGTGGTCGGGACGGTATAGATGGTGCCGTCGGCCGCGATGGGGGAGGCAGCGATGGAGAGCGTGTAATCGCCGGGCAGCAGTTTGATGCCGCGGCCGTGCTCGTCAACATAGAGCGTTTCGCTCACGGAGGAGCCGTCAGAATCCTGACCGCTCACCTGTACGGGAATCTTGGAGCCAGTGGAACAGTCGAGGCCCGCGGCATGCGCGCCAATCTGCACCGACATCATCGTGTGGGCATTGGCGGCGACAGCGGCAGCCTGCTCTTGCTGATATCCGTTCCAGGCAGCATAGCCTGCACCGCCGGCGACGAGCGCGACGGCCACGACACCGGCGACCATCAGATTGCGGCGCTTGGGCGACATCTTGCGATGGCGGACCTCGGCCTCGCGTGCCGAGGGAACGGACGGCAGGGGAATATCGCCCATGGCGATGGTCTCGTCCACGGCAGGAGCGGAGCCCAGGCCGGGAAGCTCGCGGGTCAGCGAATCTTCGGCCGGCAAGCTGTCGAGCAAGATGGTTTCCTCGCTCGTGTCGGATTCGGGCTGGTCGTCGGCCTCGCATTCGGTGTCTTCGTGATCTGCCTCATCTTCGGCAGGCTCAACGTCGTCTGCATCCTGATCATCGGACTGCGCCTCGGCTTCCGACTCATCCTGCACATCAACGCCCGAATCGTCAAACGCAATCTCATCAAGTGAAATCCGGTCTAGGCTCTCCAGGGCTTCGGCACACGCTTCTGCATCTTGGGCCGCATCCTCTTGGCCCATCGTCTCATCATTCATACATCCCCCAAGCTCAATATCGGGACAACACTGTACCCAAAAACGGGACCCCATAGAGCCGCCGCATGATTCGAAATCCGATTTTATATATGCGCGTGTTTTTGAATAGATGATGATATATGCGCGTGTTTTTGAATAGATGATGATTAGAGACGCAACGACAAAAGCCCCCGGAAAGCGAGTGAAACGCTTTCCGGGGGCTCTGCGAGACATTGGATTGAAAATCTGGCAGGCGGGCCTATGCCCAGGTGCCAACAGCGACCAACATGTTACTCGGCGTGCGCGTAATCAACCTTGGCGCGGCGAGCGGTAGCCTTCTCCCAATCGCTGGTGCCCTCAAAGACATCCTGCTTGTAGGGATTGCGGCCGAGCTTCTTGGCGCGGTAGGCGATGTAGATGATCGCGGCGACGTTGGCGACCAGTGCGGCGATCGAGACCGCGGTAGCGGCGCCGGGGTCGAGCGTGGAGTGGGTCACAAAGATGGACTCCTCCTGGAAGTACGGGAACACCTGGGCAAACATGCACCAAATAGCAAGCGTAAAGGCGCGGTTCTGGATCCAGCCGCCCTTGTTCCAGATAAAGGCGGCGACGGTGGGCGCCAGCAGCAGCGCAAAGCCGCAGAACCAGGAGTGGGTGGGCAGGCAGTTGTAGGTGTAGCAGAAGTTCCAGATATCGTAGGCGATGATGTAGACCCAGGTCATATCGGGCCACAGCATGTCGGTCTGATCCTCGGAGGCGTAGACGCTCCACCAACCGGTCATGCAGAAGATGTTGATGATACCGGCGATGCCGTTGAACACGTTGTTCCAGCCGGCCAGCTGCGTGGCGCCCTCGGAGGTGACCCAAGTGGACTGGCCCAGGACAAAGAAGTGATAGGCGCTCTCAAAGTCGGACACGACGGCGATCATGATGTTGATGGCGACGATCACAAACGGCCACGCGCGGAACCAATGCGCCTTGCCGATCTTGCCCCACTGGTACTTAATGGCAATGAAGCCCCAGCAACCGGCGAGCGCCGCGTATACCTTGGCGTAGTGGAACCAGCTGTTCTGGTACACATGGGTGGGGTTGGTGAGCGCCCACTCGGCGCCCTGCGAAACGCCCACGGCGATGGCGACGCAGTAGATGGTCATGGCCAGCGGAGCCACGCCAAAGATGATTGCCGCGCCCAGCTTGGTGCGGCGGCCGACTTCGTTGAGCACGATCAGGCCAATAAAGACCATGGCCCAGCCGGCCCAGTGGATAAGGGTATCGTTACCCCAAACATCGAACAGCATGCTGCTCTCCTTTCACACGCCCGCGGCCCCTCTTCTGATCGCGGGCAGTTTGGCCAAATGTCGTCAGTTCTGGGGCTTGCGCTCCGGATACTTGGCGGTATAGCCCTCGATGTGGAGTGTCGAGGCGATGATTTCCTTGACCGTTTCGTCGGGCACATCGGGGTGCGTGCGGATATACATCAACAACCCCATGATGAGGGTGTAGAACGTCTCGTAGACATGGTCGATGCGTAGCTCATGATGGGCGACAAAATCCACTACGGTGGTGTCGCAGATATACTGCGCCACGCGCTGGACCACGTTGTGCAAAAAGCCGCCGTAGAGCGCGCCGCTGCTCGAGGTAAGCGTGCTCGGCAGCTCGTGGCCGCTGGCGACCAGGCGCTTAAAGAGCGGGGCGACGGTGTCGAGCGCGCCCTCGATATCACCGACGGTGCGGTCGGCGTTCCACCGCTCGAGTTCGGAGATAAAGCCGTCGATCGCCTCGTCCATAACAGCGGTGACGGCGGCGTCCATGTCGGCGAAGTAGTGGTAGAACAATGAACGCGTGCAGCCGGCTCGCTTGGTCACGGCCGATACCGATAGGTGGGACACGCCCAGCTCGGAGCTTACGGTGCGCACGGCATCGAGGATCTCGCGACGGCGTTCGTCGCCCGTCAGGCGCTTTGCCGCGCTATCGGATGCGGGGACGGCATCGACCACAGAGGTACCTGCTGTGTTGTTGCCCATGTTTTGCCGCCTTTCATCCTCTTTTGCCTGACCGCTCGCCTAACAGTCTTGAATATTGTTGACGGTTCGTCAATACTATTTTTGACACAATGTCAACAATGGCGGGTGAACGGCATGGGGCATGCCCGGCCTGCAAAAAAAGAGGGGCGCCGCGGTCTCGCCGGGCTGTGGCAAGAGAAGGGACAACCATGATTCTCAACGGACCGGGGATTAGCTACACCGAGCCCGACATCGGTTCGGAGTTCGTGCCGCTGCTGCCGGAGCATCCGCGCGAGGCCATCGTCAAGCTGTGCGAGCACTGCACCAACCGTCTGCTGCATCGCGACGAGCTGTTGGGCTACGAGTACTGGTCGTTTGCCGAGGCCGCGACCGACGAGCAGGCCGAAGTGCTCTGCAAGATGAAGATGCGCCGTCCCTATACGCTGCCCGAGATGGTCAAGCTCACCGGCATGCCCGAAGCCGATATCGAGAAGATGCTCGACGACATGAGCTACACGGGTCTGCTCGAGTACAACTGGGAAAACCCCGAGCGCGCCAAGCAGTGGGTGCTGCCCATGCTGGTGCCGGGTTCCGCCGAGTTCCTCAACATGCGCGTGAGCCAGCTCGAGGAGCACCCGGTCTATGCCAAGTTCTTTGAGCAGGCGTCCAAGGGACCGCTGTCCAAGGCCACGCCGATGGTGCCGCCCGGTGGTGCCGGCATCGGCATGCATGTCATTCCGGTCGAGAAGGCTATCGATGCCGCGAGCACGTCGGTGCCTATTGAGCATATCGAGCACTGGCTCGACAAATACGAGGGTAAGTATGCCGCCAGCACCTGCAGCTGCCGCGCGAGCCGTCGCGTGATGGGTGAGGGCTGCGCCGACGACCCCGCCGACTGGTGCATTGCCGTGGGCGATATGGCCGACTATGTGGTTGAGACCGACCGCGGCCATTACGTGACGCGCGACGAGGTCTACGACATCCTGCGCCAGGCCGAGGACAACGGCTTTGTGCACCAGATCACCAACATCGACGGCGAGAACAAGATCTTCGCCATCTGCAACTGCAACGTCAACGTGTGCTACGCCCTGCGCACCTCGCAGCTGTTCAACACGCCCAATCTGTCGCGCTCGGCCTATGTCGCCAAGGTCGAGAAGGACAAGTGCGTGGCCTGCGGTCGCTGCGTTGAGGTGTGTCCGGCCGGTGCCGCCAAGCTCGGCCAGAAGCTCTGCAGCAAAAAGGCCGGCGGACAGGTGCCCGAGTATCCGCGCCAGGAGCTGCCCGATGCCACCAAGTGGGACCACACCAAGTGGTCGCCCAACTACCGCAACGATAACCGTATCGAGACGCATGAGTCCGGCACCGCTCCCTGCAAGACGGCCTGCCCCGCGCACGTTGCCGTTCAGGGCTATTTGAAGCTCGCGGCTCAGGGTCGCTATGACGAGGCCCTAGCACTCATTAAGCGCGAGAACCCGCTGCCCGCTATCTGCGGCCGTGTGTGCAACCGCCGCTGTGAGGATGCCTGTACCCGCGGCCGTGTGGACGCCGCCGTGGCCATCGACGAGGTCAAGAAGTTCATAGCCCAGCGCGATCTGGATGCCGCGACTCGCTATGTCCCACCTGTGGTGACCCCGACGCGTGCCGGCGGCTTCGACCAGAAGATTGCCATCATCGGCGCCGGTCCGGCCGGTCTGTCCTGCGCCTTCTATCTGGCCGAGAAGGGCTACAAACCCGTCGTGTTCGAGAAAAACGAGCGCCCGGGCGGCATGCTCACCTATGGCATTCCCAGCTTTAAGCTGCAGAAGGATGTTATCGAGGCCGAGGTCGAGATCATTCGCCTGATGGGCGCCGAGTTCCGCTATGGCGTGGAAGTCGGTCGCGACGTGACGCTCGACGAGCTGCGCGCGCAGGGCTTTAAGGCCTTCTACGTGGCCATTGGCTGCCAGGGCGGCCGCCTTGCCGGCATTCCGGGCGAGGATGCCGAGGATGTGACCGTGGCCGTCGACTTCTTGCGCGAGGTCAACAGCGGCAAGGTCGACGCGCTGCCCGGCCGCACCATCGTGGTGGGCGGCGGCAACGTGGCCATCGACGTGGCCCGCAACGCCTGCCGTCTGGGCTCCGAGCACGTTGAGATGTTCTGCCTGGAGAGCGAGGCGCAGATGCCCGCCAGCGAGGAGGAGCGTCGCGAGGCCGTTGAGGACGGCGCGCACATCAGCTGCGGCTGGGGTCCCAAGGAGGTTCACCTGGACGAGGCCGGTCGTGTGTGCGGTATCACCTTCAAGCGCTGCACGCGTGTCTTTGACGACGAGGGCCGTTTTGCGCCCGAGTACGACGAGAACGATCTGCGCCGCGTCGATGCCGACCGTGTCATCATGTCGATTGGCCAGTCCATTGTGTGGGGCGACCTGCTGGCTGGCTCCAAGGTGGAGCTCGGCCGCGGCCAGGGCGCCCTTGCCGATCCCCAGACCTATCAGACCGCCGAGCCCGACATCTTTGTGGGCGGCGACGTCTATACCGGTCCGAGCTTTGCTATCGATGCCATCGCCGCCGGTCACGAGGCCGCCGTGTCCATCCATCGCTTTGTGCAGCCGGGCTCCACGCTCACCATCGGCCGCAACCAGCGCCGCTACACCGCGCTCGACCGCGACGATGTTGTGATTGAGAGCTATGACAACGCGAGCCGCGAGGTGGCACGTGTCGACCGCGAGCGCGAGAAGGCTGCGCCGTTTAGCGAGTACGTCGAGACCTTTACCGAGGAGCAGGTGCGCGCCGAGACCGCCCGCTGCCTGGGCTGCGGTGCCTCAATCGTCGATCCCAACAAGTGCATCGGCTGCGGCCTGTGCACCACCAAGTGCGCGTTTGACGCCATCCATCTGGATCGCGACCGCCCCGAGTGCTCCACGATGGTCAAATACGAGCAAAAGCTCCCAAGCCTCGGCAAGTATGCTTTGAAGCGCGCCATCAAGATTAAGTTCGGTCGCAAGTAAGTAGTCATAACGGGAACGGCGGAAGGAAATAAATGCACGAGCTCGGAATCGTCTATCACATCATTCGTGATGTTGAGAATGTGGCGCGCGCCAATGGCGTGAGTCGCGTTTCGAGCGTCACGCTGCTGCTGGGCGAGGTCTCGGGCGTCGTTCCCGACTTGCTGCTCGACGCCTGGCGCTGGGCGGCAGATAAAAAGTCCATTACCGAGGGTGCGGAGCTTCTTGTGGAGCCTGTCGAGGCCGTGACGCATTGCGAGGCGTGCGGCCGCGACTATGCGACCGTCGAGCACGGCAAGACCTGCCCTCATTGCGGCAGCGGCGAAACATACCTGCTGCAGGGCCAGGAGGTCATGATCAAGCAGATCGAGACCCCCGACGAGGACCCGGCAGGCGCTGCCCCCGATGGCCCTTCCGACGCTCCCGACGCCGTCGACGCCGCCAACCCCCTCCGTATCGTCTAGTCCTTAGTCGTTGGGGACGTTCTTACATGACTAGTCAAACAAGAACGTTCCCAACGACTACTTGCGCTAGAACATAAGTCACGAAAATAGTCAAGCCATGTCTGTTTAAACAAAATAGCGGCAGTACAAGCGCATTCGCGCTTGCCTAAAATCGTTATTAATGAACAGCCTGCTTGTATCTGTAAAGTACATGGCTTGATGAGCAACGCTTTGGCGGGTAATGAGTCGAAAAGCAGCAACGTAATCAATTTGTAACAAACTTAGACGTTTGAACAAATAATCCAACCTTTTGCGAATTTAGCTATAATTCCACAATCCAAACAGGTATACTCCTTTCATGTCGTGTAGGAAATACGTAGACAAAAAGGAGGTTATGTGATGGTAAGTATTGTTCTTGCTAGCCACGGGGACTTGGCAGCTGGAATCAAGCAGACGGGCTCGATGGTCTTTGGCGATCAGCCGTCTGTTGCCGTGGTCTCGCTCGAGCCGAGCATGGGCCCCGACGATTTCCGTGCCAAGGTCGAGGAAGCAATCGCTTCCTTCGAAGACCAGGAGCAGGTGCTCTTCCTCGTTGATCTGTGGGGCGGCACGCCGTTCAACCAGATCAGCGGGCTCATCGAGGGCCACGATTCCTGGGCTATCGTCACCGGTGTCAACCTGCCTATGCTCATCGAGGCATATTCGCAGCGCTTTGACGCAAAGAACACTGCACATGCGATCGCAAAACATCTCGTGACTGAGGCTAAGGCTGGCGTGCGCGTCAAGCCCGAGTCTCTGGAGCCCGAGGAGAAGAAGCCGGCTGCGGCCGCCGCTGCTCCTGCAGGTGCCATCCCTCCGGGAACGGTCATCGGCGACGGGCACATCAAGATTGCCCACGTCCGTATCGACACCCGTCTGCTGCATGGTCAGGTGGCCACCACGTGGACCAAGCAGATCAACCCCAACCGCATCATCGTGGTTTCCGACGGCGTTGCTCACGACGAGCTCCGCAAGACCATGATCGAGCAGGCTGCCCCTCCGGGAGTCCATGCCAACGTCGTGCCCATCAAGAAGATGGCCGAGGTCGTCAAGGACACGCGCTTTGGTGACACCAAGGCCATGCTGCTCTTTGAGAACCCGCAGGATCTGCTCAAGGCCATCGAGGCCGGTGTCGACATCAAGGAAGTCAACATCGGTTCCATGGCTCACTCCAAGGGCAAGGTCGTCGTCACCAACGCCGTCGCTATGGGCGATGATGACGTCAAGACTCTCGAGGCCCTCAAGGCCAAGGGCGTCAAGTTCGAGGTCCGCAAGGTTCCTTCGGATTCCTCCGAGGATCTCGACGCCATGTTGAAGAAAGCTAAGGCCGAACTGGCCGCTCAAGCATAGTAAAGGAGGGTCCGATACATGTCTGCAATCACTATTCTGCTTGTTGCGATTGTCGCGTTGCTTGCCGGTATGGAAGGCATTCTGGATGAGTTCCAGTTCCATCAGCCGCTCGTGGCATGCACGCTTATCGGTCTCGTAACCGGTCACCTTCAGGAGGGCATCCTCCTGGGCGGTTCGCTCCAGATGATGGCCCTTGGCTGGGCTAACGTCGGCGCCGCTGTCGCGCCTGACGCCGCTCTGGCCTCGGTCGCTTCTTCGATCATCATGGTGCTCGCCCTCAACGGTGGCGCCACCGATTCGGCCAAGGCCGTTACCACCGCTATCGCCGTCGCCGTCCCGCTGTCGGTCGCTGGTCTGTTCCTGACCATGATCTGCCGTACCATTGCTACCGCTATCGCTCACGCCATGGACGGTTGCGCCGAGAAGGGCGACTTCTCCGGCATCGAGCGCTGGCAGTATGCTGCCATCCTCATGCAGGGCCTTCGTATCGCCATCCCGGCAGTGCTTCTGTGCGTCATCCCGGCCGAGGCCGTTACCAACGCGCTTAACGCTATGCCCGACTGGCTGTCCGGCGGCATGGCTGTCGGCGGCGGCATGGTCGCTTCCGTCGGTTACGCCATGGTCATCAACATGATGGCCACCAAGGAGACCTGGCCGTTCTTCGTCCTCGGCTTTGTCCTTGCTGCCATCCCTCAGCTCACGCTGATCGCCCTTGGTCTCATCGGCATCTCCCTTGCCCTCATCTACCTTGGCCTTAAGGATCTGGCCAAGCAGGGTGGCGGCATGGGCGGTGGCTCCGGCGACCCGCTCGGCGACATTCTGAACGATTACGAGTAGGAGGGGAGTGATACATATGGCAGAGAACAAGATTCAGCTCACCAAGGCTGACCGCAAGAAGGTTTGCTTCCGTCATCAGTTCCTTCAGGGCTCGTGGAACTACGAGCGTATGCAGAACGGCGGCTGGTGCTTCGCAATGATCCCTGCGATCAAGAAGCTCTACACCAGCAAGGATGACCAGATTGCCGCTCTTAAGCGCCACCTGGAGTTCTATAACACCCACCCCTATGTTTCCGCCCCCGTCATTGGCGTTACCCTCGCTCTCGAGGAGGAGCGCGCCAACGGTGCCCCGATTGACGACGTCGCCATTCAGGGCGTCAAGGTCGGTATGATGGGCCCGCTCGCCGGCGTCGGCGACCCCGTCTTCTGGTTCACCCTTCGCCCGATTCTGGGCGCTCTGGGCGCTTCCCTGGCCATGTCCGGCAGCATCGTCGGTCCGCTGCTGTTCTTCTTCGCGTGGAACATCATCCGTTACGCTTTCCTGTGGTACACGCAGGAGTTTGGCTACAAGGTCGGCTCCTCCATCGCCAAGGACCTCTCCGGTGGTCTGATGGGCAAGGTCACCGAGGGCGCTTCCATCCTGGGTATGTTCATCATCGGCGCCCTGGTCGAGCGCTGGGTGTCCATTTCCTTCACCCCGATCGTCTCCACGGTCAAGCAGTCTGCTGGCGCCTTTATCGACTGGGCTAGCCTGCCCTCCGGTTCCGAGGGTATCAAGGAAGCGCTGACGATGTACAACTCCGTCGGTGCTACCGCCCTTGATCAGATGAAGGTCACCACGCTTCAGGCCAACCTCGATCAGCTCATCCCCGGCCTTGCCGCCGTGTGCCTGACCCTGCTGGTCTGCAAGCTCCTCAAGAAGAAGGTCAGCCCGATCGTCATCATCCTGGCTCTCTTCGCCGTCGGCATCATCGGTCGCTTCTGCGGCTTCATGTAAGCACGCTTCGGCTTAAGACCGAGAATTGCTAGGCAAGGGCTTTTGAGCCATTGAAACGGACCGCACCCGGTGGGTACACTGGATGCGGTCCGATTGTTTTATTTGGAGGGCGAGGCGCGCATGGCGCAATCTCAGAACAGCACGGTCGATCTGGCAACGCCAGCAACCTGCCTGATGGGGCTTACCAGCCACGGTAACGTGATGGTGGGCAATAAGGCGTTTGAGTACTATAACGAGCGCAATCCCGAGGATTATATTCAAATCCCGTGGGACGAGGTCGACTATATTGCCGCCGAGGTTTTGCGCGGCACCAAGAAGATTACGCGTTTTGCCATCTTCACCAAGGACAACGGTCACTTTACGTTTTCGACGCGCAATGACAAGGAAACGCTACGCGCGGTGCGTAAGTACATTGACGAGGACAAGCTCGTTCGTTCGCCCGATTTTATCGACGTGACCGCTAAAGGCGCCAAGAGCATCCCCTCCGTCATCAAAAACCTCTTTCACAAAGGCAACTAGTCATTGGGGACGTTCTTAAACGACTAGTCATTAAAGAACGTCGCAGATGACTATCTCGAAGAGCGGCTATGCGCTGCATGGTAGTGGCGCAAATCTGCTACACTAATACAACATGCCTCCGTAGCTCAGGGGATAGAGCACCGCTCTCCTAAAGCGGGTGTCGACGGTTCGAATCCGCCCGGGGGCACCAGAAGTAAATGCAGGTCAGACGGTATAAATCGTCTGACCTGCTTTCTTATATAAGGGCATCGTTAACGTCAGTTGGGTAGAATTTGGGTAGAAAGTTTTTTTGTGAAGGGCTATGCCCAAAGTCCGGTTTCCAACCCTTCCCACAGCCTACGGCCTTATAAGAAGCCCTTCGGCCATGGAAAGCGTTGAAAACCTAGGATGACGTTGCTGTGAGATGGGCGAGTTTCCAACAGCCCCCGGCGTCTTCGGGTTTCGCCTGGGACCCTGCGACACCGTGGACCGTCGAAAACTCGCCCTTCCGCTTGGAAGAGGGCTTTTACCCCTTAAAATTGTCCGAAAGTGACAACGACGCAGGAGGTCCGGTATGCCTGCCAGCAAGAAAGAGGCAAAAGAGTTCGTCAAGCGGTGGCAGAAGCGCCTTGCCGCCATCCCCGCGGGCTCCAACAACGAGCAGCAGGACACGCAAAAGTTCTGGGTCGACCTGCTCATCAACGTCCTGGGCATCCCGTCCAACACCATAGACAGCTTCGTTGACTTCGAGCGGAAGGTGAGAGGCCGTCGCATCGACGTGTTCGTCTCTGACCACAACTTTCTCTGCGAGCAGAAGTCGTGGGGCATCGACCTCGATAAGCCCGAACCCAGGAACGGCGGCATGGAGACTCCGCTCCAGCAGGCCATGTGGTACGCGCGGCACCTGCCGTACTCCGAGCGCCCCCGCTGGGTGATGACATGCAACTTCGAGACCTTCCGTCTCTACGACCTCGACAACGAGAGGCCCGAGGACACCGTGCAAGAGTTTTCCCTCGAAGAGCTCCAGGACAGTCTGTATCTCTTGTCCTTCCTGACCTCCAACGAGACGAGCCGCCTGCACAAGGAGCAGCAGCTCTCCATCGAGGCCGGGGCCTACGTCTCCAGGCTCTACGATGCCCTCGCCAAGCAGTACCACCACATCGAGGAGAAGGACGAGCGCGCGCAGGAGGAGCAGCGCTCGCTCAACGTGCTCATCACCCGAATCATCTTCTTGCTCTACGCCGAGGACGCCGACCTCCTACAATCGCACCAGGCGTTCGGTAGGTACTGCGAGGGTGACCCTGCCAAGCTGGTGGACCTGTTCGAGGCGATCGACACGCCCCTGGATAAGCGGGACGAGTACATGGACGAGGACCTCGCGGCCTTCCCGTACGTGAACGGCGGTCTGTTCGCCGACTCCTCCATCATCGTCCCGCAGATGACCCCGGAGATCCTCGAGGCCATCACCGACGCGTCCCAGGACTTCGACTGGCGCGAGATCTCGGGCGTAATCTTCGGCGGCGTGTTCGAGGGAACGCTGAACCCCGAGACCCGCCATGCCGGGGGCATGCACTACACGAGCGTGGAGAACATCGAGCGCTGCCTCAGGCCGCTCTTCCTCGACGAGCTGTGGGATGAGCTGCACGAGGCCGAGGGCGAGAGGACGGCGGCGAAACGCAAGCAGGCCCTGGCGAGGCTGCACGACAAGGTTGCCTCCATCACCATCGGCGACCCCGCGTGCGGCTCGGGCAACTTCCTTACCGAGGCGTACCGGCAACTGCGCACCATCGAGAACCGAATCATCGAGGACGAGCTCAGCGAGGAGACCGGCAACGCGGGGCAGACGTCCCTCGTCATTGCGCAGGACAGCCCTGTCCGCGTGTCCCTGGACCAGCTGTACGGCATCGAGATAAACGACTTCGCCGTCTCGGTCGCTAAGACCGCCCTTTGGATCACCGAGGAGCAGATGCTCCGAAAGACGCAGGAGATATACGTCGACTATGACTTCGACTTCCTGCCGCTCAGGAGCCTCAGCAACCTTCATGAGGGCAACGCCCTCAAGACCGATTGGTCCGAGGTGTTTCCCGATGACCTCACGTACCTCGTGGGCAATCCGCCCTTCCTTGGGGCCCGTAACCAGTCCAAGGAGCAGAAGGCAGAGCTCCTTGAGGTCTTCGATGGTGCGAAGAACGCAGGCAACATCGACTACTGCGGGGCCTGGTACATGAAGGCTGCGAGGTTCACGCAGGGAAAGCGCACGCGCTGCGCCCTGGTTTCTACCAACTCGATATGTCAGGGCGAGCAGGTCGCCAACCTCTGGAAACCCCTGCACGACCTGGGTATCCACATCGACTTCGCGCACAACACCTTCCGCTGGGACAACGAGGCAGCAGACAAGGCACACGTGTTCTGCGTCATCGTGGGCTTCTCGCGCGAGGTTGGGGCCAAGACGCTCTTCTATCACGCAACGCCCGATTCTGACGAAGAGCAGATTTCCGTGGCCCGAATCAATGCTTATCTTAAAGACGCTCCGGACGTTTTTGTCTACAGCAGAAGTAAGCCATTATCAGATGTTCCAGAAATGGGAATAGGCTCCCAGCCTATAGACGACGGCAATTACCTTTTCACTGATGAGCAGAAAATCGAATTCTTGCAAATTGAACCTGGTGCAGAGAAATTCTTTCACAAGTGGCTTGGATCACAAGAATTTATCCGTGGCAAAAGCCGTTGGTGTTTATGGCTTGGGAACGCAAATTGGGATGAGCTAAAGAATCTGCCTAAATGCAGGGAAAGGGTTGAAGCGGTGCGCCGGTATCGGCTCAAGAGCAAGAGAAGTCAGACCGTTAAGGCTGCAGAGTGCCCTGCCCATTTTGGAACTGAAATCCTGTCGGATACAGATTCAATCTTGATACCAGAGGTTTCATCAAGCCGAAGGCGATACATCCCAATGGGGTTCGTCGATGCTGAGGTCTTTTGTAGCAATAAAGTTCGTCTTATCCCAAATGCAACTCTCTATCAATATGGGGTGTTGCAGTCCCAATTTCATAATGCATGGGTTAGGGTCGTGACCGGAAGACTGAAAGATGATTATCAGTACTCGGCTGGTATTGACTACAACAACTTCGTCTGGCCCGAGCCCACGGAATCCCAACGCGAAGAAGTTGAGCGTTGCGCCCAAGCCGTGCTCGACGCCCGGGATGCCCAAGAAGGTGCGACGCTCGCGGACATGTACGATCCCAAGAACGAAACGTTCTTCCCCGAGCTGATGTCTGCGCATAAGGCGCTCGACGCTGCTGTCGAAGCTGCCTATGGCGTCGACTTCGGTGGGGATGAGGAGAAGATAGTCGCCCATCTTTTCAACCTGTACGCCAAGAAGATCGGTGAACTATAGTGCCAAATTCCATCTATAACCCCATATCGCTGGAGGTTGGTAACATCCTGAAGGACGTTCAGACGGGCAAGATCGGTCTGCCCGACCTGCAACGACCCTTCGTGTGGGGCAACGAAAAGGTCCGCGACCTGCTTGATTCCATGCTCCGCGGATACCCTATCGGCTATGTGATGCTGTGGGACTCTCCGAGCGACAACGCGGGCAAGAAGTCTGCCATAGGCTCGAACCAAAAGGTGTATGCCGTCCCCAAGTCCCTTGTCATCGACGGACAGCAGAGACTCACCGCTCTCCCGAGCTCGCTGTACGGCGTGTCCGTGCGAGACAAGAACTTCAGGGAGCGTACGGTGAAGGTCGCCTACGACCCCATCGCACGCTCATTCAAGAATGCCGACGCCTCGACCGAGAAGGATTCGCGCTATGTGCCGGACGTATCCGAGGCCTTCGCGGCGAACCACGACAACAAGCTGAGCGCCTATCGCAGGGCGTTCATCAAGCGCCTTAACGAGGCGAATGCCAAAAAGGGAGAACCCGAACTCGACGATGACGGCGAGGATGCCGTCGAGAGCGGGCTCAACGCATTACTCGGGCTTGAGCGTTATCTTCTGCCGACGCTGGAGATTTCCGAATCGGCTGACGAGGAGACCGTATCGGACATCTTCGTGCGTGTGAACTCGCAAGGGCAGGCGCTTAAGCAGGATGACTTCATCATGACCCTGCTTTCGGTCTACGAACCTGCCATGAGGGAGCGTATAGAGGAGTTCTGCGCCATGAGCCATGCGCCCGCAAAGGGCACCTCGTACAACCCGCTCATGACCGTCTCGCCGACGCATATCATTCGCGCCACGGTGGGCGTGGGGTTCAAGAGGGGTCGCCTGCGTTATGCCTACCAGATTCTTCGCGGGCGAGATCTCAAGACAAAGGAAACGACGCCCGAGACGCGGGCCGAGAACTTTGCCACGTTTGGTCGCGCCCTCGATCTCGTGCTCGACTTGAACAACTGGCATGCCTTCATCAACACGCTGGCGGAGGCGGGCTACGTCTGCTCTGACCAGGTGGGGTCGGGCAACGCGCTCATGTTCTGCTATGCGTTCTACCTTATCGGGCGCTATGAGTTCGACATGGAGCCACTGGCTGTGCGCGGGCTCGTGCGGCGCTGGTATTTCGCCGCAGCCATAACGGGGCTCTATGTGGGGTCCTTCGAATCCGAGTTCGAGCAGCAGCTTAACGACGTCTCGCGCCTTGAGACCGCCGATGAGTTCCGGGCGTACTTCGACCGTAGACTCGCTGCCATCATGACGGACGATTATTTCTCCATCACGCTGCCCAGCTCCCTCGACGCAAACGAGGCGACGGGCCCGACCTGGTGGGGCTTCGTCGCGGCTCAGGTCGTGCTCGGTGCCAAGGCGCTGTTCAGCACGGCCCCTCTTTCTCAACTGCTGCTTACCGGCTCATCAGGTTCCAAAAAGGCTCTGGACAAGCATCATCTGTTCCCAGATAACTACCTGAAGGCCAAGGGCTACCTTTCACAGCGCAGCAACCGAGGCAACTTCACCCTTGTTGACTACCAGAACAACATCTACATCTCGGATGATGCCCCGAATGAGTACGTCAGGAGGTACCGTGAAGCCCTGGGCGAGGACGAATACCGCCGCAACTGCGAGGAACACGCCCTGCCCCTCGGATTCGAAGAGCTTGATTACGAGGACTTCCTCGGTCAGCGCAGGAGGCTAATGGGTGAGCTCGTGAAGAGGGCATATGAGCGACTGTAGATTTCGGACTAGTCTTTGGGGGTCATGTTGACTAAGGTTTTCATATCCTACGCATGGGAAAGCGAAGAACACCGCGAATGGGTAAAGGCGCTGGCCGACCGCCTTCTGTCGGACGGGATCGATGCAGTCCTGGACCAATATGATCTCGAGCTGGGTGACAGGTTGCCGCAGTTCATGGAGCAGTCGGTCAGGTCGTCGGACTATGTTCTTATCGTCTGCACCCCAGCATATAAGCAGAAGGCCGATGCGAGAATCGGCGGGGTTGGATACGAGGGCCATATCATCAGCGGAGAACTGTTCTCTGGGCATAATGAGAGGAAGTTTATCCCGGTAATAAAGGAAGGGGGCGTTGAGGAAAGCCTCCCGACCTTCCTCAAGGGGAAATTGGCGGTCGACTTGGGCGATGGGGTCGAGTCTCGTGGCTATAACGATTTGCTTGCGACTCTTTATGGGGTCAAGAAGAAGCCGTCGGTTGCGCCCAAGCGCCGCATCGCTCAGACGTCTTCGAAAAAACGCGAAGAAGAGGGCGAGGGCTCTGAGCCCATCAGAATCGTCGGTATTGTGGTCGATGAGGTGGGAGAACCGAGGAACGACGGAACGAGGGGGAGTGCCCTGTACGAAGTGCCGTTCCGATTGTCGAGACGCCCCAGCTCTCTGTGGTGCGAGCTCTTCTTGAAGTCCTGGGACTTGCCGCCAAGATTTACCACCATGCATAGGCCACATATCGCATCGGTTGCCGGTGACGAAATAGTCCTCAACGGGACCACCATCGAAGAGGTGAGGGACTACCACCGCGACACCCTCATCCTGTGCGTGGAAGAAGCCAACAGGCTTGAGGCCGAATACCTTGAGAGGGAACAAAAGCGTCGAGCGCGTGAAGATGCCTCCCGGGCAGCCTATAGGAAGAACGTTGAGAACGTCGCCGGGACGATTGATTTCTAGCTCGGCCGCTTGCGCGAGGGCGTAGCCATCGGCCTCGCGGCCGATGGGTCCCGCTTATGGGCGGCCCCTGCGACGCGCGGAATCGCTCTCGTTGCGGCTCTCTGTAACGCTCCCATGGGTCGCATTTCGTCTAGCTCCGCTCGCGCCACCCTTCCCGTCGCCCGCATCATCAGGGCTGCATCGGTTAGAATCGTGTGTGCGACGCATTCCGTGCGCGGGCGGCCGAAGACTTGATCGGAGGTCCCCAATTGCTGAAATTCCTTAACGCGCTCGCCGCCCTTGCGACGGTCGGCACGTTCATCATTGCGTTTCTTGATTCGTATGAGGTTCGGTTTAAGGTCCGTAGGCGCACGCGCGGTGCGGACGGTTCTCGGCGTTTGCGCCGCAAGCGCAAATAAAAACGGCCGGGGTTGCAGCCCGGCCGTTTAACACGTTAGAAAACTAGGCCGCCCGCGCTCCTTAACACTTACGCGGGATGCGTCGTTTTCTAAAAACATTCTACCCGTCCGGCTGCGGGTCCGTCTACATTTTCCAAATCAAATCACCAGATGCCTACTGAGAAACGCAAAGCGCCCGCTTGCTGGGGGAGCAAGCGGGCGCCTGTGAGCGAATATGTTTGCGGCGAGAGCCGTAATGAGCGGTTGGGTGGCGACTAGTTGGTCGTACCGGAATCGTCGCCCGTGCTCGTGCCCGAACCCGAGCCCGAGCCAGAAAGTGCAACCGTCAGCGTAATCGTGCTGTCGGTGGACTGCTTGCCGGTGGGGGAGACGCCCGTAACGGTGGCATCCTCGTTACCGCTCACGGGATTGCCGTTCTGGTCACAGAAGCCAATGTTATAGAAACCGGCGTTGTTGAGCGCGGTGACGGCGGCAGAGATGCTCTTGCCGTACAGGTTGCCCGGAACGCTGGCCTTGCCGGACTTCTTGGCAATGACGACGGTAATCGTGGCACCGGGCTTCTGCTTGCCGCTGGGGTTCCAGCTGATCACGGTGCCCTCGGTAACCGAGTCGTTCTCCTGGTAGCTCACGTCGACGCCAAAGCCTGCCATATCGAGGGCGTTGCGCGCCTGGGCCTCGGTCATGTCGGTCAGGTCGGGGACGGACGTGGTATCCGGGCCGCTCGAGACCTTGTACGAGATGGTCGTGCCCTTCTCGACTTCCTTACCGGCTTCGGTGCCCTGCTCAAAGACCTGGCCCTCATCGGCCTCGTTGGCCTCCTCGGTGGCGTTGCCCTTTAGGCCAACGCTTGCCAGTGCCGCCTCTGCCTGGTCCTTGGTTAGACCGACAAGCAGTGGAACCTCAACCTTCTCGGAGGGCTTGGGGCCCTTGGAGATCACCAGGTTCACCTTGGTGCCTTTGGGCTTCTTGGTGTTGCCGTTGGGGGTCTGCTCGGCAACCTTGCCCTCGTCGACATCGTCGTTATAGCTCTGGTCGATGGTGCCGACCTCAAGGCCTTCCTCCTTGATCAGCTCGACGGCAGTCTGCTGGTCCTTGCCCAGCACGTCGGGCACGGTGACCTGTTCGTCGCCAAAGAGTCCTGTGGCAAAGGCCACCACGATGCCGATGACGGCAACAGCTGCCACCACGGCGGCGATGATCTTGTTTTTGTTGGACTTGGGCTTTTCGACCTCGTAGGAGCCGGTGGAGCCCGAAACCGAGCTACGGGCGGTATTCTGGCCGCTCACGCCCGAGACGGGACGCACCATGGCGCGCGTCTGATCGGAAAGCTCGCGAGTCTTGGTGGCGCCCAGCTCACCGGGGGCACCGATGATGCGCGTGGGCTCTGAAATGTTGACGGCACGACCGGACAGGTAGCTGTTGAGCACCTGACGCAGCTCGTCGGCGGTCTGGAAGCGGTTTGCCGGGTCCTTCTCCATGCACTTAAGGATGATGCGCTCAAGGTCGGCATCGACACCGGAGTTGATCTGGCTCGGCGGAATAGGCAGCTCGTTGACCTGTTTGAGTGCGACCGAGATAGCGTCGTCACCGTCAAAGGGAACGCGGCCGGTGGCGCACTCATACATCACGACGCCCAGCGAGTAGATATCCGAGGTGGGGCCGAGGTCCTGACCGCGGGTCTGCTCGGGGCTGACGTAGTGGGCGGTTCCCAGCACGTTGTTGTCTTGCGTGAGGTGGCTGTTCTTGGCGCGCGCGATGCCAAAGTCCATGACCTTGATGTTGCCGTCGGGCAGCACCATGATGTTCTGCGGCTTGATGTCGCGGTGGATGATCTCGTGCTTGTGGGCGACCGAGAGTGCAGAGCTGATCTGCGATCCGATCTGGGCGACCTTCTTGGGGTCGAGGGCACCGTGGCTCTTGATTCCGCTCTTAAGGTCGGTACCGCGCAGGTACTCCATGACGATGTAATAGGTGTCGCCGTCCTTGCCCCAATCGTAGACGCCAACGATATAGGGGGAGGAGAGACCGGCTGCTGCCTGGGCCTCCTGCTTAAAGCGTGCGGCGAAGGTTGCGTCGCCAGCATACTGTGGCAGCATGATCTTGACGGCTACCGTGCGGTCGAGGACCTGGTCCTGTGCACGGTAGACGGTCGCCATACCGCCTGTCCCCACCTTATCCTTGAGGAGGTATCTTCCCCCGAGGACCCTCTGTTCCATTCCTGCTCCTAACATAACTATTCGCTCAACGATGTGTGTAGTACCTACGATGTGGCCGCTGGGGCCGTGTGGCGCGTTGCCGCTAACTCTTAGGCCGCGGCGCGCCTCGGGTGTCCGATTCGATCATGGGCATCACGCTCCCTGTGCGGCAAGCGCCGCGGTCAGGACGATACCGGCGATCTTGGCGGCCTTGACGTCATGCTTGTCGTAATCCTCCAAGGCCACCGAGATGGCGACCGTGGGTGAATCGTAAGGTGCAAAGCCAACGAACATCGAGTTGACGTTGGTGCCGCCGATCTCGGCCGAGCCGGTCTTGCCGGCGACCTTGACGCCGGGGATCTGGGCATCGGTGCCGGTACCGGACTGGACGACGGCAAGCATGGCCTGCTTGACCTGGTCGGCCGTGGCGGAGCTGACGGCCTGCCCCAGCGAGCGGGACTGCGTGGTCTTGACCACGGTTCCGTCCGGGGCGAGTACCTGGGCTACAAAGTACGGGTCCATGACCACGCCGCTGTTAGCGATGGCGGCGGCAATCACGGCGTTTTGCATGACGGTGGTCTGCGGGCCGGGCGTGTGGTCCATGCCGACAGGCTGGCCGGCGCCGGCCCAGGCGGTCTCCCACTCGGTCATGAGCGACGGGTCGGCCATGATGGAGGCCGCGGAGGTCAGGTCCTGGCCGAGCTTTTGGCCGTAGCCAAAGGCGTTGGCAAACTGTACGAGCGTGTTTGCGCCAACTTCGTTTGCCACCTGGCCAAAGACGACGTTGGAGGACACGGCAAAGGCCTGCTGCAGGCTGATGGTGCCGTAGCTCTCGTTGGCATAGTTGGTGACCGGTGCGTTGCCGATGTCCATGGAGCCGGGCGCCTGGTAGGTGCTGGTCAGGCTGGCGGTACCGGTCTCGAGTGCCGCGGAAAGCGTAACGACCTTAAACGTGGAGCCCGGCGTGTACAGCGCGTCCATGGCGCGATTGTACATGGAGCCGTCCTCGCCGCCGCCCGTCTGCAGCAGGGCATCGATGTTGGTGTTGTCGTAGGTGGGCGAGCTGGCACATGCGAGCACCGCGCCGGTACGCGGGTCGATGACCACTACAGCGCCCTTAAAGCCCTTGAGTGCCTGCTCGGCCGCCGTCTGGATACGCGAGTCGATGGTGAGCTTGGCGGTGTTGCCCGGCTGGGTCTGGCCCGCGAGCGACGCGATGGCATTGTTCCAGCTGGAGTAGTCCTTAGAACCGGTGAGCGTGTCGTTCATGACGCTCTCGATGGCGGTGGTGCCATACTGCTGGCTCACGTAGCCAACCACGTGCGCTGCCAGGTTACCGTTGGGGTAGGAGCGTACGTAGGTGCCGTCCTCCTGCTGCAGCGACTCGGCCAGCGTCACGCCGTCGGACGTGATGATGGAGCCGCGCTGGATGTACTTGGAGCGGGCGATGGTGTGGTTGTTGGTCGGCATGTCCTGATAGTCCTTGGCCTTAATGACCTGGACATAGGTGAGGTTGCCGATAAGGATGGCGAACAGCGCCGTAAAGGCGAGCACCGCGCGGGTTAGACGGTTGGCAAGAGCAACGCGGCCGAGCACACCGGATTCAGGCGTGTCGAGCAGGCGACGTCGCATGCGCGAGCCGACGGAATGGCTGCCGCTGCCGTAGGAAGACGAGGTGGCAAAGCGCGTGCCCGTCGGGGCGGCGGCAGATGCGACCTGATCATCGGTGATGGCGGCCATGGTGCCGGTGCCGGTAAGCTCGGCCTCGCGTCCGGTAGCCTCGTCACCGGCGCGCAGCAGGAGCGCGACGATGATAAAGCTCGCCAGCAGAGAGGAGCCGCCCTGGCTCATAAAGGGCAGGGTGACGCCGGTCAGCGGGATCAGGCGGGTTACGCCGCCAACGATCAAGAAGGCCTGGAAGCTGATGGCGGCCGTAAGGCCTGTGGCACTAAAGGCGGCGAGGTCGGATTTAGCGCGGGCAGCTGTGGTGAGGCCACGCACGGCAAAGAGCATAAACAGGATGAGCACGGCGCCGCCGCCCAAAAGGCCCATCTCCTCGCCGATAGCCGAGAAGATAAAGTCGGACTCGACGACAGGGATGTTGTTGGCCATGCCGTTGCCGATGCCAACACCGACCAGACCGCCATCGGCAAGCGAGAAGAGCGACTGGACGATCTGGTAGCCCTGGCCCTGGGCGTCCTTAAACGGATCGAGCCAAACCTGGAAACGCACCTGAACGTGAGACAGGAACTTGTAGGCGCCCACGGCTCCAACAGCTAAGAGCGCAAGGCCGATAACGACATACGAAAAGCGCCCCGTGGCAACGTAGAGCATCAGCAAGAAGATGGTGTAGAACAGCACGGCCGAACCCAGGTCGCGTTCGAAGACGACGACGAGCAGGCACACACCCCACACGGCAAACAGCGGCAGCAGCAGTCGCAGGCGAGGGATCTTAAAGCCCAGAATCTTGCGGTTGGAGATGGAGAGCAGCTCGCGGTTCTCGGCCAGGTAGCCGGCCAGGAACAGGACGATAAAGACCTTGGCGAACTCGCCGGGCTGGATGGTAAAGCCCGCGATGCGAATCCACAGCTTGGAGCCCGAGATCGTGGTGCCGATAAAGATGGGCAGCATCAGCAGAATGATGCCGATAATGCCAAAGGTGTACTTGTAGCGCATGACCACGTCGAGGTTTTTGACCAGTGCAAGCGTTCCCACCATGAGCGCCACCGAGACAAACAGGATGATGAGCTGTGAGATGGCGAGAGCGGGGGCGAGGCGTGTCACGAACGTGATGCCGATGCCCGAAAGTATAAATACGATGGGCAGGATGGCGGGGTCGGCGCCAGGCGCCAAGATGCGCACGGCGATATGTGCTGCGGCGAAGGCGGCGAAGAGGCCGATCGGTACGGCGAGCGTCTCAAAGGAGATGGCAGCGCCCGCGGTGAGGACGTACATCGCATACAGCAGGATGACGGGGAACGCCGAGGCGATGAGCAAGAGCAGTTCGGTGTTGCGGCGACTCATAAGCGGCACTCCCTTTCTAATTCTTATCGGAGGCTTCGGCCTCGGCGGACTGTTCGGCGGTTTTCTCGGAATCTGATTCGGAGGTCGATCCCTGGTCGGTGTTGTCGCGAATCGTTTGCGCGTCGATCACCTGGCGGGTCTGCTCCTCGTCGATCTGGTGGCGGTACTTGGATATCGTGTCCTGCGCATCGTCGACACTTGTTTGCGGAATGCCCGCCTTGAGGCGGTTTTGCGTGTCTTCGGGCAGGTCGGACAGCTTGATACTGGTTTCGCTTTCGAGCCAGTGGAGCTTGAGTCCGAGTGGCTTGCCGGGCAGGCCGCGCCAGACGGCGACATTGCCCTGGTAGGTACCCAGGTAGTACGAGCCGGTGACACCCGTGTAGGCCCAGATGGCAGCCGCCAGCACCAAGACGAGACCTAAGACGACGCCGATGGTGACGTTGCGGCGACGCACGCGTTGCGCCTCGCGCATAACGCCATCGTCAACCAGGTCAACGACTACTACGGTCACGTTGTCGTGGCCGCCGGCGGCAAGCGCCGCGTCCACTAGGTTGTCGACGCAGATTTGCGCGGTTGAGGACTGCGTGGCGATGTTCTCGATATCGCTATCGGGAATCATGCTCGAAAGGCCGTCGGAGCACAGGATCAGGCGGTCGCCTTCCTCGATATGCAGAGTGAAGTGGTCGGCATACATGGCGGGGTCTGAGCCCAGCGCACGGGTGATGACCGAACGGTTGGGGTGGACGCGAGCCTCGTCTGCCGTGATCTCGCCGGCGTCCACGAGCTCCTCCACGTAGGAGTGGTCGCGGGTCACGCGGATGAGCGTGCCCTCGTGGAGCAGGTAGGCGCGAGAGTCGCCCACGTGGGCGATGGCGAGCGTGTCGTTTTCGATATAGGCGCAAGTGGCTGTGCAGCCCATGCCGGGCTTGCCTAGGCCGTTCAGGGCGGCCTCGATTACGGCGGCGTTGGCTGCCTCGACGGCTGCGGCCAGGCGTGCTGCGTCGGCGGACTGCGGGGCCGTCTTGGCAATAGTCTCGACGGCGATAGAAGAGGCTACCTCGCCGGCGGCGTGACCGCCCATGCCGTCGCATACGCAAAAGAGCGGCGACTGCACCAGGTAGGAATCCTCATTGTGCGGGCGCACACAGCCAACGTCGGAGCGGGCACCCCACATGAGTTGCGTGGTGGTGCCGGCATCATAGGTCGAGTCGGTCTCGATGCGCTCCTCGGTCAGGGGCTCAAAGCTCATGGTCGAGCCGGGGTCTTTGAGCTTGGCTTCAACGGCGGCTACGTCGATCTCGGCTGTGTCACCGGGAGAGACGGTGTCGGTCTCGGCGTTTGATTCGGAATCGCCGGTGTCCGGGGAGTCGGGCTCCTCGGAAACGCGGGCGGTCGACTCGTCATCTTGCGGGCTGACGTCTATAGGCTCGGGTGTCGCAAAGTGCGACGGCGCGGGCGTGCTTTGCGACTGGGCGGCGGGCTCGGCCACGGCATCGGACTCGCTTGCGGGCGCAGGCTGCGGGGTCTTGGGCGCAGGGCCGTCCTCGGGGGATGTCCCCGCCTCGGGCGCCGGCGTAGACGCGGGCGCAACCTCGGATGCCGGGGCTATGGGAAACGCCGGCGCGGCGGGCTCGGGTGCCGCAAACACCGCAGCGCTCTCGTTGATTGCCGCGGCGACGGGCTCTGCAAAGTGAGCTGGCGTCGGGGTTGCTTCTGGCGCTGTGGGCTGATCCGCAGCATGTGCGCCGATGGGCGCCGCTACGGCATCCTCTTCGTCCTCGTTATCGGCGAGATCCGAAATATCATGCGTTACATGCGAAAGAGGCAGGGAGAACACGGTGTCCTCGGGTTCCACGGGTGCGGAGCCCGCCGGAGCGGCGTGGGCCGGCGCAGCTGTGGCGGCAGCCGGTGCCTCGGTCATAGTTGTGGACTTGTTCTCCTCGTCGATCATCGACGGTTCACCTTCATGACCACGTCGCCAATCTGGACTTCGTCGCCCTCACGCAGCGTTGCGGGCTCCACGAGCTGGCGGCCGTTGACGAGCGTGCCGTTAAGCGAGTTGAGGTCCTCGATGATGAGTGCCGGGCCCTGCAGCGAAAAGCGCGCATGCGAGGCCGAGACGAACGGTTCGTTGATGCAGATGTCCGAAGATGGCGAGCGACCGACGATGACGGGGCCGAGCATGTCTACGTGGATGCCGCGGATACCGCGCGGACCCTTGTCCACATCGATCGTCCAGATAGCCGAGTCGCGGCGCTGCCCGCGCACAAGTCCCACGCCGGTCTTCATGACGGCGAACAAGAAGATATAGAGCAGGGCGACCAGGACGATGCGGCCTGCAAAAAGGACGATATCGATGTTCATAAGCGACTATCCCCTAAATTCAAAGGTACTCAGGCCAAACGTCAGCAGATCGCCGTTGCGCAGCGGGCAGCGCGTAATGCGGCGGTTGTTGACGAGCGTGCCGTTGGTGGAATTGAGGTCCTCGATTGACCAATCCGAGCCCGTAAAGGTGAGCTGGGCGTGGCGGCGCGACACATTGGGGTCGCGCAGGGCAATGTCGGAAACTGAGCGCTCGCGACCGATGGTCACCTGTGCGGAGGTGATGCTATGGCTCTCGCCGCTCACGACGTCGACGAGCTGGGCGAGCGGGCGCTGCGGGGCGCGAGTGCTCGCCATGTTGGAGGCGATGCCGGCTGCGGCGCCTAGGCCCACGGCGGCACCGGTCGCGGCGGCTCCGCCCATGCCGGCAAGCGCGTCGCGCGAGACGGTCTGCGGCACCGGGATGGGTGCGGCGGCGGGGTCGGGGACGCTAGGCGCGAAGGGGTCTGCCACGGCAAGCGGGTCGGGAGCGGCGGCGCGAGGCGTCGGCTGCTGCTGGGGCATGGCGGCGGGGCGCTGCTGCTGCGGGGCAGCAAACTGCTGCTGGCCGGCGCGCGGGGCGCTGGCGGCACGGCTTGCCGCGGAGTTGTTCTGGCCCAGGCCGTTTTGATAGGCGCGCTCTTCTTCGTACAGGCGGCCGAGCGTGGGGGCATCGACGTTCTCGGCAAAGACCGAGAACTTGCCGGCGCGCAGCTGCGGATCGATCATAAAGCGCACGAGGGGCTCGCCGACAAAGACATAGCGGCGCTTTTCGGCCTGCGCCTTCACGAACTCGCGGACCTCGCGCGAAAGCTCGGGGTAGAACGGGGCGAGCATGGGATCGTCGTCGGCGGCGATAAGGATGGTATAGAGTGCCGGCGCCGTGTTGACGCCGTTGATCACCAGAGTCTGATCCTCCATGTCGCGAGCGGCCTGCTTGGCAAGCTTCTTAAAGGAGAACGGGGCACGGGTGGCACCGAAGATGCCGGCCACGTGGTCCTCGAAGATGTTCAGGAAGTTCACGAAAGATCACTCTCCGTATAGGTTCTTTGGTATCCGAGCAAATATAGGCATATCCCAACGATTATAGAGGATAGGGTTCCCGCAACCGCCGCCTTGGCGACGACCGCGGCTGCAAGGCTGGCAATTTCCATATGGTGTGCAAGACAGGACACCGCTGCACAGCCGATGCCGGTGACAGCGATGGCGGCGATTGCGGCAAGGTTTGAGCTCTGGCCGGCACGCTTGGCATGGACATTGAGCAGCGCGGATGACGCTGCGGCAGTTGCCGCGACCAGCACAAAGGCGACCCAAAGGAGCGGGTCTCCCAGCGCTGCGGCAACGTTACCGAGCCCCAGCACGCCTCCGGCTGAAAGCGCGACCGTGGCCAGACGGGCAAAAAGCGCGCCCATGCCCGTTGCCGCGGCGGCGCTTGCCGGGCCGAGCCAAAATGACGCGACGCCGGCGGTGACCCCAGCTGCCAGGAAGGTATTGCCGGTCAGACAGCCAAGCGCGAGTGCACAGGTGAGCGCGGCGCTCGCGGCAGCCTCGGTGCGACCCCAGGCGATCCACCAACCGGACATGGCGGCGGCAAAGATCACCGCGACGGGCAGCATCGACAGGATGCCCTGCGCCTGCATGGTGGCGTTGGCCATGAGCACCAAAAAGCCCACAGCCGAGATGGCCGAGCCAATCTGGGGGGCCAGGCCAGCCGCCGCTCCGATCGCGATGGCCGCAATGACCAGGCCGGGAAGCGCCGCGACCCCGGCCGTTTGCATCAGCAAAAAGCTAAAGGTGCCGCACGCTAGCGCCGAGATAGTGCGCATGGTGTAGTCGCGCGCATGGCTCCAGCGCGTGCCCGCCCAGCCGAGTGCGGGGTCGACCTCGATGGCGTCGTCCTCGTAGTGCGACGGCTCGATATCGTCGAGCTCCTGCTCGTCATCCGAAAGTTCGCCAACCATTTGCTCCAGGCTGCGACGGCCTTCGCGCACGCTGCCCAGACCGGCAAGGAGCTGGTCGCAAAATGCCTCGATGCTGTTGGGGCGGTCCTGCGGCATGGGGGAGAGCGCGCTCATGAGCGCGGCCTCGGCTCCCGGGGGAAAGTGTGGTATCAGCTCGCTGGGATAGGTGGCGCCGCCGATGATGCGGCCGAGCGAGTCGGCGGGCGTGGCCGCCATAAAGGGAGCGCTGCCGCACAGGCCCTCGTAGATCACACAGGCGAGGGCAAAGACATCGGCGCGCTCGTCGACCGTGCCGGTCTCGATATCGAGCTGCTCGGGCGGCATGTAGCCGATAGTGCCGCCGCGTGAGCCGCCAAAGCCACCGGCAGACGACAGTCGCGCCATGCCAAAGTCGGTGAGCTTTACATTGCCCGAGTGGTCGATGAGCACGTTGGCGGGCTTAATGTCCAGGTGGAGTACGCCATTACTATGGGCGAAGGTGAGCGCCTGGCCCAGGGCATCGGCAATGGCCGCGGCCTCGTCAAAGGTAAGTGAGTGGCCGTCCACGCGGTGCAAAAACTCGGCAAGCGACATGCCATCGACATACTCCATAACCAGGTAGGCATAGGCTGTGTCGTGCGTAAAGTCGATGACCTGCACGATGTTGGGATGTTGAAGCATGGCGGCAGTGTGCGCCTCGCGCAGGACATCCATGATGTCGCTGGCGGGCATGCCGGCACCGTTGATAAGGGGGATGCGCTTAATGGCGACGCGGCGGCGCAGGTGCGTGTCGCGGCAGATCTCGATGGAGCCAAAACCGCCGGTCGCAAGTGTCTCGAGCGGCTGGTACCGCTTGAGCAGCTCGCGAGAGCTGGTGCCCTCCAAAGGAACGTCCGGCGAGAACCGGGCGGTATGTTGCGAGAAAAGCGGCATGGCCAACCCTCGTGCGTTTAAAGTTCGTTTGCGAGTGGCGGGCGCGGAGCCGAGCCGTTCGCGGTGGCATAGATGCTGCTAGTGTAGCACGCTCGGGTGCATGGGGAGGATAGCGGGATGCGAGGCTGCCTGTCTGGCTTGGCCTTAGCGCTTCTTCTTGTTCTTCTTCTGCTTGCGCTTGGTCTCCTGGGGCTTGTCGCCCTGCTTGGCCTCGGCGGCGGCCTTCTCAGCCTTCATTTTCTTCTTCTTGGTCTCGATGCGGAGCTTTTTGTTGATGCGCGCCTTAAGGAAGGCGCCAAACTGCTCGGCATCGCCACGGACGAAGGTGTCCTTAGGAATCGTCACGCCCTGGTCGGCGAACATGGCCACAAAGATGCGCTCGCCGTCGAGCACGTGGTCGAGCTTCTCAAACGGGAAGAACTGCGACTTGCCGCTCTTGCCCCAAACCATCAGGCCGTCCTCGTTGGCGGCGACGCGGCGATAGCGGCCACCCATGGACTCGTCGGCCTCGACGGCGTCGATAAAGTCGCGGGCGAGGGTGTGGTGCAGGTTCTTGCTCCACCAGGCCAAAAAGGCGCCGAATACGATCAGCACGACGCCAAACTTGATCCAGTTGCCGCCGGCCACCAACATGCCGATGCCGATGAGCGCGGCAATTGCCGCGGCGACATACAACGAGCCGCGACGCCTGGGCGAGGCGACCAGGCGGGCGAAGTCGGTGACCAGGTCGTTTTCGTACTGGTACTCGTTGAGGTACAGGATACCGTCGTCGGCTGCGGCCTGCTTCTCGAGCGCGACCTCGACCTGGTCGGCTGCTTCGGAG
The DNA here is from genome assembly GCA_902466855.1 of uncultured Collinsella sp. Classification (GTDB taxonomy): domain Bacteria; phylum Actinomycetota; class Coriobacteriia; order Coriobacteriales; family Coriobacteriaceae; genus Collinsella. The sequence goes on from CABQSP010000002.1 coordinate 48,131, forward strand.
GGAACGAGGTTGCTCTCTGCGTCTGCCATGCTCTTTGGACTCCTATCGCGGCGGGCTCGCCGTACGGGTTATTATGAATGCAGTATGCCGTGCGACCGCATGGCCGCCGCGGCAACAAGACTCAGTATACCCGGGGGAGCACCCATGGAATCGTTGTACCGAAAGTATCGCCCGCTCACCTTCGACTCCGTGGTGGGCCAGCAGCATATCGTCTCGACGCTCGAGCACGCCATCACCGAGGGGCGCCTGTCCCACGCCTACCTGTTCTGCGGACCGCGCGGCACGGGCAAGACCTCCATGGCGCGTATTCTTGCCAAGGCGCTGCTCTGCCGCAATGCCGAGGCGGCGCGCGCCGAGGGTGCGAGCGGCTGCATGCCCGACGGCACCTGTGAGGAATGCGAGCTCATCGCCGAGGGCAACCACCCCGATGTTTACGAGCTCGATGCCGCAAGCCGTACCGGCGTGGACAACGTGCGCGAGGAAATCATCAACTCCGTCAACTTTGCCCCGGTGCGCGGCAAGTACAAGATTTATATCATCGACGAGGTCCACATGCTCACGACGGCGGCGTTCAACGCGCTGCTCAAGACGCTTGAGGAGCCGCCGGCGCACGTGATCTTTGTGCTGTGCACCACCGACCCGCAAAAGATTCTGGAGACCATCCTCTCGCGCTGCCAGCGCTTCGATTTCCACCGCATCGGCAACGAGGATATCGAGCATCGCCTGTCCTACGTGTGCGAGCAGGAGGGCTTCGATTACGACGACGAGGCGCTCGCCATCGTGGCGCGCCATGCCAAGGGCGGCATGCGCGACGCGCTCTCCACGCTGGAGCAGCTGAGCGTCTTTGGCAACGGCGCCGTGCATGCGGACGATGCCCGCTCGCTTTTGGGCGAGGTTTCGGACCAGATTTTGGGCGAGTTTGCCCGCGCCATTGCCGATCGCGATGTTGCCGAGCTATATGGACTGATCCGTGCGCAGGTCGAGGAAGGAAACGACCTGCTGGAGCTGACGCGCGACCTGGTGGCGCATGTGCGTGACGTGTACGTTGCCTGCGTTGCCGGTGCCCGTGCCGAGCTGTTTGAGGGCGGCTCCGAGCAGGCCGAGGCGCTTGCTGCCGAGGCCGCTGCCTTTGGCGAGCATCCTGCCGACCGCCTGGCTCGTGTGCTGACAGTGCTCGACGATGCCGCACTGGAGATGAGGGGCGCGAGCGACGTGCGCCTGGTGCTCGAGATTGCCTGCACGCGTCTGGCGCGTCCCGAGGCTGATTTAACGATTGAGGCATTGGCCGAGCGCGTGGCACGCCTGGAGGCCATGGTTGCCAACGCCGCCGTGCCGGCGAGCGTGGCTGCTGTTCAGGCCGCCGCGCCTGCAGCATCCGTACCCGCTGCTGCCCAACAGCCGACGCTCATTTCGGGCGCCCGCGCTGCCGCCCCGGCGGCATCCGCTGCCCCCGCTGCTACGTCCGCGCGCCAGGGCGGTATGCCTTGGGACCGTGGTGCTGCTGTTCCGGCTGCCCAGCCTGCGCCCCGTTCTGCGTCCGTGTCAGCTTCCAAGCCTGCAGCGCCTGCGCCTCAGCCCGTTGCGGCCCCCGCGTCTGCCACCGCTCCGGCACCTAAGCCCCAGTCCAACAATGCCGCCCAGGTTGCCGCCGCCGGTGCTGCCGAGACGCCCGCGGTCGAGGATGCCGGAGAGCTGCAGCGCAAATGGGCCGAGGTTGTCGAGCGTGTCAAGGCACGTCAGGCTTCCTACGCAGGGCTTTTGCTCAACGCCCGCGCCACGGCCGACGACGGCTCCAAGCTCACGGTCTCGTTCCCCGCGGGTTCGACTTTTGCCATTAAGATGCTCGGTCGCGCCGATACGCAGTCGGTGGTCCTGCCGACGGTCTGCGCGGTCTTCGGTCGTCGTACCGTCGACTATGTCCTGGATGGGGGTGGCACGCCGGCTCCTCAACATGAGGAGCATTCTCCATCTGCACGGGCTGCGGCATCTGCGGACCCGCAACCCGTGTCCTCGGCGGCCCCTGCATCCTCGAGCGCCAGTGCGCCGCAGCAGCAAGCGACACCGGTAGCGGCATCGACCCCGTCGGCGCCTAAGCCCGCGGCGCCCAAACCGGCTGCTCCGACACCCGTGTCCAAGCCCGCCTCGCCCGCGCCCAAGTCGTCTGACCTGGGCAAAGCCCCCTGGCTACGCTCCGATAACCCCGCCGGCGCTCCTGCCACGGGCAAGCTCCCGACCGAGCCCGCGCCCCGAGCGCCCGAGCGCGCGTCCGCTCCCAAGGCTCAGCCTGCCGCGCCGTGGGAATCCGAGCAGGTGCCCTACGACGACGCCATGGTCGGCGGCTTCGCCGACGATGCGAGCGGGGATGATCTTCCTCCGTTCGACGTGCCTGTCGCGGCGCCTGCGCCCGGCCCTGCCGCTTCAGCCGCGGCCCCCGCAGCTGCGACGTCCGCTCCCGCAAGCGACGACGCCCCCGCTGCCCCTTGGGAGTCCAACCCCGGCGCCGGCAGCCCCTTCGGCCATCAGGGTGCAGCCCCGAGCATCCCGCAGACCGAGGACGAGGCCAAAGCCCTCATCCGCAGCGTCTTCGGCCAGTCCACCATCTTCAAGCCGGTGGAGTAGCTGTACGGGCGGGTATACTGCTCAAGAAGAGATCTCTTTGTCCGGGCGCATCTGTATTTCGGACATGTGCAACGTGGTGCCGCGTATATCGCATTCGAGCAGACAAGTGCGTGACGGTCGGCCTAGGATGCTGAGGTCGATACGATACGTCGCATGGCTGTCCGTGTATTCGACTTGCTCGGCGTTGACGGTTGCTCCGATTGTCAATAAAGAGCCCGGTTCGGCATCGACAATCTTGAAGTCCTTTATCTTGACCTTGAACTCTTGGTAGAGGGACGGGCTGTTGTAGTAAACGGTTCGGGTTCCGTCGGTGCACTTATCGGTCGTCTCCCATTTGACGATGGGCTGGTCCGAGCTGACTATCAGCAGTTCTGCTCCAAAGGCTATAGCATGGGTGATGACAACCAGCAATGCCCAGCCGACAAAGAGATAGAGAACCAAATATGCAACGGGGTGTTTTGAGCGGATGTTTTGGAGCGCGTCGGGGGCATTCATGGGGCACCTCCAAATTGCTATCTATGGCAATCAAATTATACCCCGCCGTCATGCGTACCGCCTCGAGTAGTGGCTCGGCATTTAGCCATTTAGTGGTACGCATTAAATGTCGGATTCCGGCTCTACAAGATTTAGCTTTCAATATTATGCAGATGCGAATTATTCAACTTTGCATAATCTTGGGGGCGCATCACGCTCCAGGACATGTATATCGACTGAGGTAGTGTGTCCGCCCCGCTTGCTTGCCCCGCGCCGTGGTACGATTTTTGAGTTTGAAAGTCCCGCCGTGCTCCGGCTGCCCTTGCAGCTTGTCGCGCGGCCGCACGTAAAGGAGCCATCATGGCCGGTATGAACATGCAGCAGATGATGAAGCAGGCCCGCAAGATGCAGGAGCAGCTTGCCGCCGCGCAGGAGAACCTCAAGTCCCAGACCGTCGACGCTTCTGCCGGCGGCGGCATGGTCAAGGTGACCGTTAACGGCGAGATGGAGCTCGTCAGCCTCACCATCGATCCCGATGCGCTTGATCCCGAGGACGTCGATATGCTGCAGGACATGATCATGGCTGCCGTCAACGAGGCCGTCCGCGGTGTCAACGAGCTCGCCAACAAGCAGATGGGCGCCATCACCGGCGGCCTCAACATTCCGGGCATGCCGTTCTAAGACACGCATATATATGAGTGCGAATCACAGCCTGCAAAAACTGCTCGATGAGCTGGGCCGCCTGCCGGGCATTGGTCCCAAGTCGGCCCAGCGCATCGCCTATTACCTGCTCGAGGCCGATGCCGAGGAGGCCCGCCGCCTGGCCGAGGCCATCCTGGAGGTTAAGCAGGAGGTCCACTTTTGCAGCCGTTGCTTTAACTACGCCACGGCCGATGAGTGCTCCATCTGCCAGGACCCGATGCGCGATACCACTCGCATTTGCGTGGTGGGCGAGCCGCGCGACGTCCAGGCGATCGAGCGCACGGGCAGCTACCACGGCCTGTACCATGTGCTGGGCGGCGTGATCAGCCCCATGGACAAGATTGGTCCCAAGCAGTTGCACATCCGCGAGTTGCTGGCGCGTCTGGGCCACGAGGATATCCATGAGGTCATTATCGCCACCAACCCCAACATCGAGGGCGAGACCACGGCGAGCTACCTGGCCCGCACTATCAAGCCGTTGGGCGTCGAGGTGTCGCGTCTGGCAAGCGGCCTTCCCGTGGGCGGCGACCTGGAGTATGCCGACGAGCTTACGCTTGGCCGCGCCATCGAGGCCCGTCGCGCGATTTAGGTGGCGAGCCTGCTCCTGCCGTATGTTTTCCTCGCGCCGCACGGGGTAGTCATAATTTCCCTGTGCGACTGTAAGTTTGTTGTGCAACAAAGATGCTTCGTATCCGCTTATCGCATGGATGCTTCCACTCGCATCCTTAATTTGCCCATTCGTTGCGCAACCTTTTGGGTTCGCTGATACACTCAAATATGGATTTGAATGAATGCGCCGCTCCCGAGCGGCGTGTTTTTCTTGGAGGAGAACGCATGCGGCCCGGTGGCACTCAGACAAAGCGCGGCGCCGCGGTGCGCATGCGACGCCGACTGGGCTTGGCGCCGCGGGCGTACGCACTGCTATCGTGCTCGCTGGTGCTGGTCATAGCTGGCGTTTCTGCCTATGGCATGACCGTGCCGTCCATGATGCAGGCGCATGCCGCACGCGAACCGCGTGTGGGGCATGAGGTCAAAAGTGATCTGGGTACCACGACTGGATATGCTTGGGCAAGTGTGGTCGCGCATATTGTGTTTGGCACCGACGATGCGGACGGCGCCGAGGCCCCGGACAACGAAGTCACGCTTGCCAATGGCAAAACCATCGTGCTCACCAACACCAAGATCATCGATCGGTTGTCCAACAATAGCGTGGCGGCAACGGTGAATAAAGTCGAGCAGCAGAAGGAGCAGGACGCCCAGCAGTCCGGAAAGCCCGGTAGCTCGGATACTTCTGGCTCCGGCTCGGATTCATCGAGTTCGGGCGGCGGCTCTGGGTCGGGTTCCTCTACCGGAGGGTCTGGAAACGGCGGCTCGACGGGCGGCAACACTGACAACGATGCAAACTCCGGTGGCCTTTCCGCTGCTGAAGAAGAGAGCATTCACAGTTGGCTTGTGACCAAGTACAACATGCTCGACGGCTATGTTTCTCGTGCCAATGACGTGGTTTCGACCTATAACTCTACGGGAGATCCCAGACCGTGCGACAGCCTGGCGAATGACATGTTTGCCATCCGTGCTGAGTTCGGTCGACAAAGGTTCTCGACCGAATCTAAGTGGTATCAGCAGTATGCCAATCTGTGGGGCTGTTATACCAACCTATGTCAATGGGTCGGCCATTACGGCGATGATGACGTCGCGCTCGGTAACTTCAACAATAACGTGGCGGCGCTTGCCCTATGATGACCGATCTTGCATCCACCACACCACAATCGCTCGGTCGCGATCCCATGGTCGGCCTGCGCCTTGCGCGTGTCTACGGGTTTGAGCCGGCCATTGCGCTCGGTCAGGACGAACTGCCTGCCTATCTGCGTCGTTTTACGATGCTGTTTGCCGACGATGCCACCATGCGCCGTGGCGGTATCGGCCGCGTGACGCGTGCCGTCAACGCCCAAGGCGAGGCCGTGGCACTCAAACAGCTCATCTTGCCGACGCGCGATGAGTTTGACGACGATGCCGCTCACGAGGCGCTGGTCGCCAAGTTCAAGGCGGCGTTTCGCGAGGAATACGAATGCCATCGCGCCCTTTCGGGCCTTAAGGGCTTTCCCCGCCTCTATGGCTGGGGCGAGGTCGACGGTGTGCCTGCAATTGTCATGGAATGGGTCGAGGGCGAGACGCTTGCCCGCTTGCGTTCGCGACTTGCCGTGGACGATGCCGGACGCCTGTCGCCGCTTGTGGCGGCGCGTCTGGGTCGCGACCTGTTCGATCTGCTCTGCCGTATGAGCCTGGTGGGCGAGGGCTTTGTCCATCGCGATATCTCGCCCGCTAATATTATGGTGCGCACGGCGCGTCTACCGCTTGACCGGCAGCTTGCCGAGGGCACCTTTGACCTGTGCCTGATCGACTTTGGCTCGTCGCTGGCGCTTGAGCCTGCGTCGGCCGTGGCCGGTACCGGCGGCAAGGCATCCTTTACCGAGCGCTATGCCACGCTGCGTCGCGCGACGGTTGCCTATGCCCCGCCCGAGATGCTCACCGACGATATTCCCGACCTGCGCGCTTTACGTATGTCGCCGGCGACCGACGTCTATGCCGCGGCAAGCACGGTTTACGAGCTCATTGCCGGCGTCGCGCCATACGAAGCCGCGCCGAGCACTTCGGGCGCCTCGGGTTCGCGCAAAAAGACGCGCGACATCGCGAGCCCCTACCGTCTCAAGATGGACACGCGGCCCGACTATCCCATTGGTGCCCATGCGCCCGGTTGTGATTTGACTCGCTGCTTCGTCGTGAGCCCGATGTGGCGCTCGCTGCGGCCGAGCAGGCCCAGCAGCTAGGGCTTGAGCCGGATTCCGAAGAGCTACGCGATGCGCTGGCGTTTGTCGATGCCCAGCTGTTCGACGTGGTGATGGCCTGTCTGTCCAGCCATCAAAAAGATCGTCCCGAGCCGGCGGCGGTCGAGGCGGCGCTCTCGGCGTTTTGTGACCACTATGCGCAAAATGTCGGTCGTTCGCTCCGCGGCGAGCCGCTCACGCCGTGCCCCATGGATGCGTCTGGCCGCGCGGTTCGTCGCGCGGTGATGGTCGGCGCGACGGTCGTCTGTGGCGTGGTTTGGGCTGTGGTCGTGGTTTCGGCCGCGCTGCTGGCGTCGGGCGCTCGCGTGACGGCGACTTTGGGATCGCTCGTGTGGTCTGGGTCGCTACCGGGTATTATTGCCGCACTGGCGTTGGCGCTGCCCGGCATAGCCGGCGTTGCCGCGGGGGCACTTGCGCGTGATCGGCGCTCGGGGTTCCTGCAGGGTGTGCTTGCGCTTTCTGCCTGCGAGGTTCCGGTGCTGGTTGTGGCTGCATGTAGCGTTTTTTCCCAACGCGCCGTGATGGGCGGCCTTGTTGCCGCCCTGGTTGCAACCTATACGCTTACGTGGTTTTTGCTTGCGATGGGCTTTGCCTTTGAACTTCCCGTTTCGGCACCGCGACGCACAAAAGCCCAGATGGCGACTCCGCTTGCCGGTGGAGCCGCAGCTGCCCGTACTTTTGGCGGACCTGTCGAAGTATCGTCCGATTCTATTTCTACGACCAAGGAGGCCTAGGTCATGGCATCTCAAGTTGAGCTCACCCCATGCGGGGTCATGTTTGACATCTTTAAGCGCGCGGCGCATCTGAGCCATATCGAGCTGTGCGGCTTGGTGCTTTCGTCCCGTCCGCTCGCCGACGGCCGCAGCCCGCAGAGCCGAGCCGCCGATCGCTCTTGGGTTTCCCGCTTTATCGTTCGCGCGCCGGTCGGCACGCTTCAGCAGCGCTACTTTGCCGAATACGGTACCTCGGCTGCGCGTATTATGTCGCAACTGGCCCTGCGCCAGCGCAATCCCATGGACTCCACGGCTGTGATCAATATGGTGTGCGGTCCTGCAGGTGAACCGATGGTACGCGCGCTCGAAGAGTGCCACCAGGACACGAATCTCTATCGCAACGCGCTCGATCGCCTGTCCCAGGCGGCGGAACTCATGCCCGCCGAGCGCGCCGAGGCCGTGCTGGTGCTGTTTGTCGCCGTCGGTTGTTCGGCGGATGTGCGGTCCTCGGTGAACTATGCCATCGACTACGCGCACGCGACCTGTGGCGGAGGCACATCCACGCCGCGTTCGCTTGGCATGTCGATGACCGCGGGCGAACGCGAACCCGCCCCGGCGCACCCCTTGGGCTTGCTGCGCGTACAAAACAGTTTTGTCGTGAGCGCCCCGCGCTGGATTCAGCCGAGTGAGCAGGGTGTTGAGATTGGCGCGCTGGCCACTGGCGAGGGCGATATTACCGACGTCGGCGACGATGTCTCGGCCCGCCATGCCCATATCTGGTGCGATGCTCAAAATATCTGGCACGTCGAGGACTTGTCGTCCACCAACGGAACCGTGGTGGTAAACGGGGCCACGCGCGTCTGCATTCAGGTCGAGCCCGGCCGTTCCGCCCAACTCAATCCCGGCGACGAGCTCAAGCTCGGCGAATCCACTACCTACGCCATCCTCTTCGGTGCCCTCTAGCCGGCAGATGGGGACGTTCCTTTTCTGCCGGCACTTGGGGACACTCCTTGGCGCGCCAGAGCCGGTCGCCCGGGGATGGAGGGGCCATTTTGGCCCTTGGCGGTCACCCGAGGTAAACCTTTACCGCCCGCCTATATTTGCCGAAATTACACTTGACGGCGGGGTACAATAAACCCGCATGCGGATTTTCGTTGCGGGCGCTTCCCATCGCCGGGGCGTGCCCGGGAGCATCCGGCATGCAGCCTTTGCGGCGCTCGGTCATGTGCAAGACGGGCGGTCGGGTCTGTGGGGCGCATCAGCTGGCCCTCGCCTCGGCATGCCTTCTCTCCACGCCATGTACCTGCTGCTGAGCCTGCCTGCCAGATGATTGGAAGCAACAGCGAAAATCCCATCACGCCAACATCCCGGCGATCGCCGGGGCCTGTATACCTATATGAGAGGAGAGGGGTATATGGCGCGTAAGTTTAAGTCTATGGACGGCAACGAGGCGGCCGCATATGTTTCGTATGCGTACACCGAGGTAGCGGGAATCTATCCCATTACGCCGTCCAGCCCGATGGCCGACCATGTCGACCAGTGGGCGGCCCAGGGTCGCAAGAATATCTTCGGCACCCCGGTCAAGGTCGTCGAGATGGAGTCCGAGGCAGGTGCAGCCGGTACCGTTCACGGTTCGCTGGGCGCCGGTGCTCTGACCACCACCTACACGGCTTCTCAGGGTCTGCTCCTGATGATCCCGAACATGTACAAGATCGCGGGCGAGCAGCTCCCGGGCGTCTTCCACGTCTCCGCGCGTTGCGTCGCTTCCCACGCCCTGAACATTTTTGGCGATCACTCCGACGTCATGGCCTGTCGTCAGACCGGCTTCGCCATGCTCGCCGAGGGCAACGTCCAGGAGGTCATGGATCTCTCGCCGGTGGCTCACCTTGCCGCCATCGAGGGTAAGACCCCGTTCCTTAACTTCTTCGACGGCTTCCGCACCAGCCACGAGATCCAGAAGGTCGCCATGTGGGACTACAAGGATCTGGCCGAGATGTGCGACATGGACGCCGTCCAGGCTTTCCGCGACCACGCGCTCAACCCTGAGCACCCGCACACCCGCGGCAGCCACGAGAACGGCGACATCTTCTTCCAGAACCGCGAGGCCTGCAACAAGGTCTACGACGAGCTTCCCGCCGTCGTCGAGGGCTACATGAAGAAGATCAACGAGAAGCTCGGCACCGATTACGGCCTGTTCAACTACTACGGCGCCCCCGATGCCGATCGCGTCGTCGTGTGCATGGGCTCCTTCTGCGACGTGCTCGAGGAAGTCATCGATTACCTCAACGCTCGCGGCGAGAAGGTCGGCCTGGTCAAGGTTCGCCTGTTCCGTCCGTTCTCCATCAAGCACTTTGTCGACGTTCTCCCCGAGACCGTCCAGAAGATCGCCGTCATGGACCGTACCAAGGAGCCGGGTTCCATCGGCGAGCCGCTCTACCAGGACGTCGTCTCCGCTCTCTACGAGGCCGGCAAGACGGGCATCAAGGTCGTCGGCGGCCGTTATGGCCTGGGCAGCAAGGACACGCCTCCCGCGTCCGCGTTCGCTGTCTTCGAGGAGCTCAAGAAGGACGAGCCCAAGCGCGAGTTCACCATCGGCATTGTCGATGACGTGACCAACCTGAGCCTGCCCGAGGCCGAGGATGCGCCCAACACCGCAGCTCCCGGCACCATCGAGTGCAAGTTCTGGGGTCTGGGTGGCGACGGTACCGTCGGCGCCAACAAGAACTCGATCAAGATCATCGGCGACCACACCGACAAGTACGTCCAGGCCTACTTCCAGTACGACTCCAAGAAGACCGGCGGCGTCACCGTCTCGCACCTGCGCTTTGGTGATTCTCCGATCCGTTCGCCGTACTACGTGACCAAGGCCGACTTTGTCGCTTGCCACAACCCTAGCTACATCGTTAAGGGCTTCAAGATGGTTCGCGACGTCAAGCCGGGCGGCACCTTCCTGGTCAACTGCCAGTGGAGCGACGAGGAGTTCGCCGAGCACATGCCCGCCGTGGCCAAGCGCTACATCGCGAACAACAACGTCAACGTCTACCTGATCGACGCTATCGACCTGGCTGCCAAGGTCGGCATGGGCAAGCGCACCAACACGGTGCTCCAGTCCGCCTTCTTCGCGCTGGCCAAGGTCCTGCCCGCCGAGGACGCCCTGCAGTACATGAAGGACGCGGCTACCAAGTCCTACATGAAGAAGGGCCAGGCCATCGTCGACGCCAACCACAAGGCCATCGATGCCGGCGCTACCGCTTTCCGTAAGTTCGAGGTTCCGGCCGACTGGGCTACCGCCGAGGATGCCGCTCCCGTCGAGCTCTCCGAGGAGACCAAGTCCGCTATCGCCCAGCAGGTCAAGAACCTGCTCGAGCCCATCGATCGCATGGACGGCGACAGCCTGCCCGTTTCCGCCTTCGTCGATTGCGCCGACGGCCAGTTTGAGCTGGGCGCCTCCGCATACGAGAAGCGCGGCGTCGCCGTGGTCGTTCCCCACTGGGACGAGACCAAGTGCATCCAGTGCAACCAGTGCGCCTACGTGTGTCCGCATGCCACCATCCGTCCGTTCGCGATGACCGAGGACGAGGCTGCTGCCGCGCCCGAGGCTACCCGCACGCTCGACGCCATGGGCCCCAAGGCCAAGGGCATGAAGTTCACCATGGCTGTGTCCCCGCTCGACTGCATGGGCTGCACCAACTGCGTCAAGGTCTGCCCCAAGGGCGCCCTCGAGATGGTTCCCACCGAGCAGGAGATGGACCAGCAGCCCGTTTGGGACTACATGGTCGAGAACGTCTCCGAGAAGAAGGAGCTCATCGCGGCCAACGTCAAGGGTAGCCAGTTTAAGCAGCCCTACCTGGAGTTCTCCGGCTCCTGCGCCGGCTGCGCCGAGACCGCCTATGCACGTCTGGTGACCCAGGTCGCCGGCGACCGCATGTTCATTTCCAACGCCACCGGCTGCTCCTCCATTTGGGGCAACCCCGCTGCCACCGCTCCTTACTGCAAGGACAAGGACGGTCACGGCCCGGCGTGGAACAACTCCCTGTTCGAGGACAATGCCGAGCACGGTCTGGGCATGGCCGTCGGTTACGAGGCCGTCCAGCACAAGCTGATCGCTGCTACCCAGGACATCATCGCTGCCGATGGTCCGTCCGATGAGCTCAAGGCTGCCGGCCAGGCTTGGATCGACTCCGTCAACGACACCGAGGCTTCCAAGACCGCTGCCGCTGCCTACGTTGCCGAGCTCGAGAAGTGCGGCTGCGACGCTTCCAAGGCGATCCTCGCCGACAAGGCTTACCTCACCAAGAAGTCCTTCTGGATCTTCGGCGGCGACGGTTGGGCCTACGACATCGGCTTCGGTGGCCTGGATCACGTCCTGGCTTCCGGCCACAACGTCAACGTCTTCGTCTTCGACACCGAGGTTTACTCCAACACCGGTGGTCAGGCCTCCAAGGCCTCGAACCTGGGCCAGGTCGCTCAGTTCGCCGCTGCCGGTAAGGTGACCAAGAAGAAGTCCCTGGCCGAGATTGCCATGAGCTACGGCTACGTCTACGTGGCGCAGGTCGCCATGGGCGCCAACCCGGCTCAGACCCTCAAGGCCATCCACGAGGCCGAGGCCTACGACGGTCCGTCCCTCATCATCGGCTACAGCCCCTGCGAGATGCACTCCATCAAGAAGGGTGGCATGCAGAACTGCCAGGCTGAGATGAAGAAGGCTGTCGAGTGCGGTTACTGGAACCTCTTCCGCTTCAACCCCGAGGCTGCTGCCGGCAAGAAGTTCTCGCTCGATTCCAAGGAGCCCGCGGGCGGTTATCAGGAGTTCCTGATGAACGAGGCCCGTTACGCTTCGCTGACGCGTTCCTTCCCCGAGCGCGCCGAGGAGCTCTTCAAGGAGAACGAGCAGGCCGCTATGGACCGCTACGCTCACCTGCTGAAGCTCAAGACGGTGTACAACGAGGCCTAGGTCTCCCACCGCAGGATCTGAGGGCTGACCTTCGCGGACGTCCTCGGACATGAAAGAACCCCCGCTGCTCACTACGTGCGGCGGGGGTTCTTTCGTCCTGCGGAGCGTCCGCAAAGGTCAGCCCTCAGATCCTGCTACGACTACGTCCTTGGATTGTGTGGGCGGATGAAGGACGTAGTTGGTCGGGTATTCCGTCCCCTTCGCTGTTTCGCGGCTTTGCCGCGAAACCTCGCGCCACTTTGGGGATGGATGGGGGACTTGGCCGTTGCCGCTTTTTCGGAGCTCTTCTTTATTCCTTTTGTTGGATGAAAAGCCCCTTGTTTTTGCAGGGGTGCATACTCGACTTATATGTGCATAGAATCTCGTATAGTGCGAGTGAGATATTGCGCTGTCTGTTTTGTGTTTAGCAAAGATATAGTTTGCATAATCTGGTCTAATCCCTGCTCTATTAAAATAAAGTTGCACGTAAATGGCGTAGATATGCTTGAGCTGGGGTTCTGTACGCTGAGCGGATAAAAACGACCGTTCACCGTTCCGCTATTTTCAAAATGAATAAAATGAGCGATAAAGAGAATATAAACCTTAATAAACTCGCGTATCGCACGGACGCGGGTTATTAATGGGTTGTAGGCCTTTTACAGAAAGGATTCCAGCAATGTCTAAGCCTCTTGGCAAGCCCGATCGTATTGTCGTCGCCCTTGGCGGCAACGCCCTCGGCAACAACCCCGTCGAGCAGATCGAGGCCGTGAGCAACACCGCCCATGCCCTCCTTGGCCTCATCGAGCAGGGCAACGAGATCATCATCACCCACGGCAACGGCCCGCAGGTCGGCATGATCCAGAACGCCTTCGCCGCTGCCCACGATGCCATCGGTACCCCCGAGATGCCGCTGCCCGAGTGCGGCGCCATGTCCCAGGGCTACATTGGTTATCACCTGCAGCAGGGCATCGGCCGCGAGATGCACAAGCGCTATAAGCGTTGGCACGCCGCCACCGTCGTCACCCAGATCGAGTGCGACCCGGATGATCCCGCGTTCAAGAACCCGACCAAGCCGATCGGCCCCTTCTACACCGAGGAGCAGGCCAAGGAGTTCATGGCCGAGGATCCCTCCAAGGTCTTTGTCGAGGATTCCGGCCGCGGCTGGCGTCGCGTCGTCGCCTCCCCCGATCCCAAGAAGATCGTCGAGGCTGACTCCATCCTCAACCTGCTCGACAACGAGTTCATCGTCATCGCCTGCGGTGGCGGCGGCATCCCCGTCGTCCGCGACTACGAGAACAAGGGCTGCTACAAGGGCGTTCCCGCCGTCATCGACAAGGACCTGGGCGGCGAGCTGCTGGCCGAGGACTGCGACGCCGACGTTCTGTTCCTGCTGACCGCCGTTGAGCATGTCGCCATCAACTTCGGCAAGCCCAACCAGGAGGAGCTCGAGGACCTCACCGCCGACGAGGCCGAGCGCCTGGCCGACGAGGGCCAGTTCGGCAAGGGTTCCATGGAGCCCAAGGTCCGCGCTGCCATCAAGTTCGCCCGTTCCCGCAAGGGCCGCACCTGCATCATCGGCGCTCTGGACAAGGCCGCCGAGACCATGGCCGGCCTCTCCGGTACCCGCATCCACGAGTAGTCTCTACTCTGTTGCCTCTCTCGTGGGCGCCAGACAAGGCGCCCACAAACTAGCCTCTCTTCATGAGCCCCGCAGTCCGCTCCGGCTGCGGGGCTTTTGCTATTCACCTAGTCATTGGGGACGTTCTTAAATGACTAGTAGTAGGCCCACATGGCTTCGACTTCGTTGAGGACCTCCACGACGCCCCAGCGGCGGGCGCTGCGGCTGGCCGAGTTGGGGTCGTAGACGCCAATCTGGTTGGCATCGTCGATGCCGTAGAGCAGGATGTAGTGGCCTACGTTGGTAAACGTACCGGGGCGCACTGCGGCGATGACGGGCGCACCCGAGCGAAGTGCTTGGGTAATCGATTCGCGATCGTTATAGAGCTGTGTTCCGTTGAGCCCCAGCTGCCACGCACCGCCTGTCATAAACGACCACTCGGTGGCACCAGTGGGGGCGTAGTTGCCGACTTCGGCCAGTGCGCATATATCGACCGGCGTCTTATCGGTGTGGCCGGTCTTAAAGATATAGACCATGGTGAGGCAGGTGGGACCGCAAGCGTTTTCGCGAATAGTGCCGCCGGCATAGGGCAGTTCCGACCATGCGGGGTCAATTTGGTAGATGTGGGGCATGGTGCCGGCCTGCCATTGCGAGCGTGGGGTCGAGAACGCAAAGGAGTAACCGGGCGCGACGGGAGCTTTAAGCAGCTTGTCTTCGGCTGTGGGCTCAAGACCGGCTGATCCGTGGGAGATACAGGATCCCAAAAACACAAAGACGAGGCAGGCGGCAATGGAGCAAAGCGCAAGGCGTAGGCGGCGGGCCGGAAGCGCGTGGCTTGTGGTGCGCGACGCGGGGTGAGGGGCGGAATTGCCGCGATCGCGTTGAGGTCGCGAAAAGGAGCGCTTGACGTAGTAGGCGGTCTTACGGCGATCGTAGCGGCGTGGCTGCGATGTGTCGGTCTGGCGTTGGCGTGTGCTCGTACTCACACGGTCTGACTGCTGCACGGTACGGCTTTGTTGCCGCGAAGAAGCCCCAGGCTGCTCTTGGGGGCGCTGCGGGTTGTCGTTGTCGGAGGTGCTTCTGGGCGTTGGCGTGGTGCGGCCGGCAAGGCGCACGCTTTGTGGCCGTTGGTCGCCGTCATTGTATCCGTATGCCATTCGAATCACCTTGCCTCATGTGTAACTTGTCTATCCTACATAAAAAGATGCACGACACATGGGTATGTGCGCCAAAAGCCTGACAAATGGTATGAACGTTGCCGCGCCGCGCGCCAAGCGTCACGGCAACAGGTATTCAAAAGCAGACAAGATGAAAGCGTCCAAGACGAATGACGTCTCCCGCCGTTCGTCCCAAAAACGGTGCCGCTCGTTTTGCAGTTCTGCCTTCGGTCGAGCTGCGAGCGGCGCTGCTGCGCCAAGGCCGTATCTTAAAGCCATGGAATAAAAGCGCGCGGCAAAACGGACCGCGCAAGGGGTGACGCCAAGGGCGTCAAATAGGAAAGGAGGGGAACAATGGCGGACAAGAACGCAGAAGTTGCAGTCGAGGATAACGGCGGCATGAAGAAAACGCTCTCGCTCTGGAACTTCTTCACCATCGGCTTCGGTGCCATCATCGGTACCGGTTGGGTTCTGCAGGTCGGCGACTGGATGGTCGTGGGCGGCGGTCCCGTTCCCGCTATGATCGCATTCCTCTTGGGTGCAATCTTCCTCGTGCCCGTCGGAGCTGTTTTCGGTGAGCTCACGGCTGCTATCCCCATCTCGGGCGGCATCGTCGAGTATGTCGATCGTAGCTTTGGCCGTACGCTGAGCTACATCACCGGATGGCTTTTGGCCCTGGGCAACGGCATCCTGTGCCCGTGGGAGGCCATCGCCATCTCGACCCTCGTGTCCGAGATGTTCGGCAGCCTGCCCGGCCTTGAGTGGCTGCGCGCCGTCAAGCTCTACACCATCCTGGGCGCTGACGTTTACCTGTTCCCGACGCTGATCGCGCTCGGCTTTGCAGCCTACGTCATCTTCCTCAATTTCCGCGGTGCCAGCTCGGCCGCCAAGCTCCAAGCCTTCCTGACCAAGGCCCTGCTCTGTGGCATGCTGCTCGCCATGGGCGTCTCGCTGTTCACCGGTTCGCCGAACAACGCCATGCCTGTGTTCTCCCAGGTCGCCGGCGCTGGCGGCGGTAAGGCCGCCACCGAGGGCACCAGCCTGTTCGCCGGTATCGTGTCGGTCCTGGTTCTGACTCCGTTCTTCTACGCCGGTTTCGACACCATTCCTCAGCAGGCTGAGGAAGCAGCCGAGGGCATCAACTGGAACAAGTTCGGCAAGATCATCTCCCTGGCCCTGCTGGCCGCCGGCGGCTTCTACATGGTCTGCATCTACTCGTTCGGCACCATCCTCGACTGGCATGAGTTTGTTAAGAGCCCGGTTCCCGCGCTTGCCTGCCTCAAGGGCATCAACATGCTCCTGTACCTGGCCATGCTCGTCATCGCCACGCTTGGACCCATGGGCCCGATGAACTCCTTCTACGGCGCCACGAGCCGCATCATGCTCGCCATGGGCCGCAAGGGCCAGCTGCCCGAGCAGTTCGCCGAGGTCGACCCCAAGTCCGGCGCTCCCAAGCTTGCCTGCGTCGTTCTGGGCGTCATCACCGTCATCGGTCCGTTCCTGGGCAAGAACATGCTCATCCCTCTGACCAACGTGTCGGCTCTCTCCTTCATCTTCTCCTGCGGTATGGTCGCCCTCGCCTGCCTGCGCATGCGCTTCACCGAGCCCGACCTGCCTCGTCCCTACGAGGTGCCCGGCGGCAAGTTTGGCATCGGCCTCGCTATCGCTGCCTGCGCCATCATCATCGGCCTGCTCGTGATTCCGTTCTCTCCCGCCTCCCTCAACATGGTGGAGTGGAGCATCGTGATCGGCTGGTTGGCTATTGGCCTGGCCCTCATGGCTTTCACCAATTCCCGCAAAAAGTAACGCCTAGCCGGGGCGGATCGGGTGCGCGGAATCCTCTCTCCCGCGCACCGAACCCGGCACCACTTGGGTAGCTTTGTGAGGCCTTAACCCAACACGGCCTCGCCCACTATATGGATCCATAAGGAGGAACCATGTCCACTAAGTATGCAATCGTTGGCGGCAAGCTCATCGACGGTACCGGTGCCGAGCCGGTCGAGAACTCCCTCGTTCTCGTCGACGACAACGGCAAGATCGAGTACGCCGGCGCTATGCAGGACCTTCCCGAGGGCGTTGAGGTCATCGACGCCGCCGGCAAGACCGTCCTTCCCGGCCTGATCGACACCCACCTGCACTTCTCGGGCAACCTGACCGACGATGACACCGATTGGGTCATGCAGCCGCTCCTCGAGAAGCAGGCCGTCGCCGTCAAGCAGGCCTACGACTGCCTCACCCATGGCCTCACCACCGTCTGCGAGATCGGCCGCTTTGGTATCCAGATCCGTGACTGCATCGACAAGGGCGTCTTCAAGGGCCCGCGCGTTCTGGCCACCGGCCTCGGCTTCTGCCGCGTTGCCGGCCACGGTGACTCCCACCACTGCACCCAGGAGCTCAACAAGGAATCCCATCCCTGGGGCGACCAGGTCGACGGTCCTTGGGATCTGCGCAAGGCCGTCCGTCGTCGCCTGCGCGAGAACCCCGATGCCATCAAGATCTGGGCTACCGGTGGCGGCATCTGGCGCTGGGACTCCGGTCGCGACCAGCACTACTGCTCCGAGGAGATCCAGGCCGTGGTCGACGAGGCAAAGATGGTCGGCATCCCCGTGTGGAGCCACTGCTACAACAACCACGCCGCTGCCTACGATTCCGTTCGCTTTGGCTGCGAGCAGCTGATTCACGGTTTCGATATCGATGAGCGCACCATGGACCTCATGGCCGAGCAGGGCACCTTCTTCACCCCGACGATCGCCTTCCTGCCCACCTGGTACGCCACCTATCCGCCCGTCTACGTCCCCGAGCTGCACGACAAGTACGAGGGCACCCTGGTCGAGAAGGAGCTGCAGCGCAACTACGACTGCCTGCGCGAGGCCAAGAAGCGCGGCGTCGTCATGACGATCGGCTCCGACTCCTTCTCCTTCGTCACCCCGTACGGCACCTGCTCCATCGAGGAGATGTACGAGTTCGTCGACAAGATCGGCTTCACCCCGGTCGAGACCATCACCTGCGCCACCCTCAACGGTGCCAAGATGTGCCACATCGAGGACGAGACCGGTTCCATCGAGGCCGGCAAGTGCGCCGACCTGCTGGTCGTCAACGGTGACGTCGCCGCCGACATCCACGTGCTCAACACCGACAACATGGACGTCATCATGAAGGATGGCTGGATCGTCGAGGCTGGCACCTTTGGCGAGGCCAACAAATACAGCGCCTAAGATACCGTTTGTCGATGGCTGGATGTAAAACACAGTTTTTGATTGCATAATGCAATGGAGAGGGTCGCTTGCGGCCCTCTTTATTGCTATGGGTGCGATAGAAAAAAGGGGATGACGGTGGATTTAAACAGGCTGATTCTGGGCAAGAGCTACAACTCTACCAAGGTCTTTCGCACGGCCCAGCATGTGGTCCAGGCCATCCTGCTCGGTATTGTCGTTCCGGCGCTTATCTTGCTGCTTATCTGGGATTTAACCGATAATCCCAATCCCGTTCCGGGCGTTGTCGTTATTGCCGGCATGGTCATGCTGTGCTTCTTTTTCTCGTATGTCTTTGTGGTCCCCGACGACCTCACATCGAGCGCAACCGACCGTACGCTCGCCATCGCATCAAAAATATTCGCCTATACATCGCGTGGCCTTACGCCCGAAGCGGCCCTGGGCGCCTCTAAAATCATCCTGTCCGAGACCATCGCCTCTGCCATCTGCTTTACCGACGGCAAGCAGGTGTTGGCAAGCTGGGGCGAGGATTCGACAAGGTGTCCCGCCGGCACCCCGGTCGTGCTCAAGACCACGCTCAGTGTGATTGAGACGGGCGAGCAGAGCGTGTTTTCGCGCGACACCTCCAATGAGACGGGCGGTTATTTTCCCCGCCTGCGCGCCGGCATTGTCGCGCCGCTTACCGTGCGCGGGCATTGCGTGGGCACACTCGAGCTGTACTATCCCCGCCTGAGCAGCATCGATATGCGCCAGACGGCCCTTGCCTCGGGTTTTGCCGACCTAATTTCCACGCAGCTCGCCAGCTTTGAGCTCGAGCGCCAGGACGAGCTCACAGCCCGCGTTGAGCTTCGCGCCCTGCAGTCGCAGGTCGACCCGCATTTTCTGTTCAATACCATTAGCACGATCGTGTCGCTCGTTCGAACCGAGCCCGACAAGGCGCGATCGTTACTCATCGATTTTTCCAATTATTACCGTCAGACGCTTTCTGACTCCGATACGCTCACCACGCTCGAGCACGAGGTGGAGCAGGGCACTCGTTATATCAATCTTATGCAGGCCCGGTATGGCGACGGCCGTCTGCGCGTTTCGGTCGACATCGACTTTGAGGTGCGCGACAGCCTAGTACCGCCGTTTATCTTGCAGCCGCTGCTCGAAAACTGCATCAAGCATGCGCAGCGCGAGATCGAGCCGCTTTCTATTCGTGTTAGGGCTTTTGAGACCGATGACGGCTTGGAGATCATCGTCGAAGATGACGGCATCGGGATGAGCGAAGAAGTCTGCGCGCATCTGTTTGAGCAGCATCGCCGAGAGGAGCCCGAGAGCATTACCGCCGACGGCTCCGTCAAGCGAGGTTGCGGCCTGGCGCTCTTCAACGTGCTTCAGCGCATCCATTTCTTTTACGGAGAAGATTCTGGCATGCGCGTGAAGTCCCAGGAGGGCGTGGGAACGCAGGTCATCGTTGAGTTGAACGGCGAGCCGCATGAGCCGGCGCCGCTAACGGTGTAGCACGCGGTTGGATTGAGAGAAAAAGAGGGGAAGCGCATATGTCCGAAGGCTGGAACATCCTGGTGGTTGATGACGAGCCCCCAATTAGGGCTGAGCTACGCTATCTGTTGGAAAAGGATACGCGTGTGGGTCAGATTGCCGAGGCGGGCAATGTCACCGAAGCCGTGGAGTCGATTCTGTCGAACAAGCCCGACGTGCTGTTTTTAGACATTACCATGCCCGGTCGCTCGGGAATTGAGCTTGCCGAGACGCTGCAGAACCTAAAGACGCCGCCGGTCGTGGTGTTTGTTACGGCATTTGCCGAGTATGCGGCCGATGCCTATAACCTCGATGCTGTCGATTACATCGTCAAGCCGGTCGAGGATGCCCGCCTGTCAAAGGCACTCGACAAGATCGAGACTGCCCTGGGCGCTCGCCGTGTCGTCCATGCTCCGCGCCAGCCTTTGCGCCTGACGGTGGATCGCGGGGGCAAAAAGGTGTTCATTCCCGTGGCGGATGTCTGCTACTTTGAGGCGCGCGCCGATTTTTGCAACGCCGTCTGTGCCGATGGAACGTATCTGATCAATGAGTCGATTTCCTCGCTCGAGCGCCGCTTGGCCTCCGAGGGCTTTATCCGCGTCCACCGCAGCTATCTGGTCAATTTGGAAGACGTGCACAATGTCGAGATCGGCTCCACGGGCCTGATGGAGCTCAGGCTCGACCGTGTGAGCTCGACGGTGCCCGTGTCCCGTCGTCGCGCTGCCGAGGTCAAATCGCACTTGGGGCTAGCGTAAGGGTCGGTGTGCCATCGTTTGCCGTTACAGGTTTGGCATGACTGTGCGGTGGGCATAATGGATTGCATCGAATGAAATCGAAAGGATTATTATGCCCGCGCTCATTACGCATCATCTGTTTGGCGAGGAAAGCATCGACCGTCTTCCGCAGGGCGTTATCACGTCCGACGAGGAGCGCATCGCCTTTATCCTGGGAAACCAAGGTCCCGACCCGTTTTTCTTCCACATGCTCACGCCGCGCATCTCCGACTGCATGTCGCTTGCTCAGGTCATGCACCGCTCGCGCATGTCGCGCCAATTCTCGTGCCTGCGCGACGGCGTGTCGCACCTGCAGCCGCGCGATGCCAATCTGGGTCGCGCCTTTGCGCTGGGCCTGCTGTCGCACTATGTGCTCGATCGCAATGCCCACCCCTTTGTCTACGAGCAGCAGTTTGGCATTGTCGAGTCCGATCCCGAGCTCGAGGCTTCGGGCAGTCAAGTTCATGCCGTGCTCGAAAGCGACCTGGACGTGCTGATGCTGCAGCTTAAACGCGCCGGCGCTACGGTCGAGGATTATCCGCCGGCGGGCGAGATCGTCACTACCGACCGCATCAATCGCGTTGCCGGTGTGCTGATGAGCTATGTTGCCGGACGCGTGTACGGCATCGATATCCCGGTGGGAGAGTACGGCGGCGCCGTAGCCGACATGCAGCTGCTCTACCGCACTATCGAGCCCGCCGGTTCGGCCAAGACGCGCGCGATTGCCCTGCTCGAGGGCTTGGTGCACGATTATTCGCTGCTCGACGGCCTTGCGCACCGCGTGACGACCGAGCTGCCCGAGCGTACCGGAAATCTGGGCCACTTGGCATGGAAGAGCCCCTTTACCGATGAAGTCTCGACCGAGAGCTTCCCCGAGGTCTTTGACCGCGCACTGCTCGATTACGAGCTCACCGTCGCCCGCTTTATCGAGACCGGCGATATGGAAGCCGTGACCAACCACGTCAATTACAGCGGTCGCGTGCTCGGCGCCGACGAAGAGTTCGACCGCGAGGAGTAGGGCTCGTGCGTGCCCCTTTGCCGAATCCTTACCGGCGCCTCTGGACAATTGGGGTACGATGAACTAACTGCATATCGGGCGAATACGAAGGGGCCCTGTCCATGAAATACACCAAGCTCGAGCGTAACTGGGTTATGTACGATGTGGGCAACTCGGCCCTCGTGCTGCTCAATACCTCGGTGGTGCCCATCTACTTTAACGCCATCAATACCGGTGCTTCCTCGGCAGACCTGGTGGTCGCCTGGGGCAACGCGCAGACGATTGCCTCGCTGGTCATTGCCATGCTCATGCCCATTCTGGGCGCGCTTGCCGATTACGCCGGCAACAAGATCAAGTTCTTCTTAGGCTTCTTCCTCACGGGCCTGGTTCTTTGCCTGGCGCAGGCTATCCCCATGTCCGCCATGGCATTTTTGACCGTGTACGTGCTGTGCACCATCGGCCTTAACTCTTCTATGACGTTCTACGACGCCATGCTGCCCGACATTACCACCGACGAGCGCATGGACGCCGTGTCCAGCTCGGGCTATGCCTGGGGCTACATCGGTTCCACCGTGCCGTTCATCATCTGCCTGGCGCTTATCATGGGTGGCCCCGCTCTTGGCGTCCCCACCATGCTGGCAACGCGTCTGTCGTTTGTCATCACCGGTGCCTGGTGGCTCATCTTTACCCTGCCGCTCATTCGCACCTATAAGCAAAAGTACGGTCGCGAGCGCGGTCCCCAGGACACCATCGGCCACATCGTGGGCGGCGTGTTCTCCGAGGTCGGACACACCATGCGCGAGATCGCCCACAACAAGACCGTGCTGGTCTACATGATCGCGTTCTTCTTCTACATCGACGGTGTGCACACGGTCATTTCCATGGCAACCAGCTACGGGTCGGCTTTGGGCATCGACTCGACCCAACTGGTGCTGGCTCTGCTCGTCACGCAGTTTGTGGCCTTCCCGTCCGCCATCATCTACGGCAAGCTCGCCGGTCGCGTGGGCACACTCAATATGATCTTGGTGGCCGTCGCCGCCTATATGGGCATCGTGCTCTTTGCCGCGTTTTTCTTAAAGACCGCCTTTGAGTTCTGGGTGCTCGCCATTTTGGTCGGCCTGTTCCAAGGCGGCGTGCAGGCGCTGAGCCGCAGCTATTTTGGCCGCATCATCCCCAAGGAAAAGTCCAACGAGTACTACGGCTTCTTCGATATCTTTGGCCGTTACGCAAGCGTTATGGGCACCTTCCTGGTGTCGGTTGTCACCTCGCTGACCGGCAACCCGTCGCTGGGCGTCCTTTCTATTGGCGTTCTGCTGGTTGTTGGCTTTGTGCTGCTGGTCCGTCTGTCCCGCATGGCTCAGGCGGCGGCGTAAGACAACCGGGCTCAGTACGGCAATTGTGCCTATCTGCAGTACTCTTTTGGAAGTGGCCGCATAAATCATTCTGACTTCCGAACAATGTTTAGCCCAAGTGGGTATGATGGAATCAGCTAGGTCGCGGGGCGTCGCCTGTGTTTGGCGGCGCCCCGTTTTTGTGTTGCAAGGAGGGCAAAGGTATGAACGCCACGGTTGTGATCCCAACATATTGGGCGGGCGATGATACCCAAGCAAACGCTCCCGGCACCTACGATCACTCGACGTCGCTCAATGCCGCCAACCCGGAACTCGATCGCTGCCTGACTTCGCTCGAACAGGTGCGCGACATTCCGCGCATCATTCTCTTGGTGGTCTGTCCGGTTTCTGCCACGGCCGACGTATCCCATCGCGTGCACGAAATCGTTAATGCGCATCCCTCACTTAAGGTCACCATCGTTACCAATACTCAGGCTTCGCGTGTTGCCGACCGCGTGGCGCAGATTGCGCCCAGAGGCTCGGGCGAGTGCGTGAGCCTGCGCGGCTACGGCGCCATCCGCAACATGGGTCTTGCTTGCGCGGCGGTGCTGGGGCACGACGCGGTTGTATTTTTGGATGACGACGAGACCGTCATCGATGCCGACTTTATGAAGCGTGCGACCTATGCACTGGGCCAACAGACGCGTCAGGGCCTGCCGATTTTAGTCAAGAGCGGATACTTTTACGATCGCGACGGGTCGCCGCTGGCTCCCACGGACAAAGCGGGCATTTGCCATCGCTGGTGGACCAAGCGTATCGAGTTCAATCGCTGGATGAAAAAGGCGCTCTCGGGCACTCGCATCTCGCGCTCCAATTACGTGTGCGGCGGCCTGATGGCCCTCCACGCCCGCGCCTTTACGCGCGTGGCCTTCGACCCGTTTATTACCCGCGGTGAGGATCTGGACTATCTCTTTAACATGCGCATGTTTGGCTATGACGTGTGGTTCGATAACGAGTGGACCGTGCGCCACCTGCCGCCCGAGTCCGAGAAGCGCTCGCCGCGCTTTATGCAGGACGTGTACCGTTGGTACTACGAGCGGGCCAAGCTGACGTTCGCTGCGCACCAAAAGGAGCTCATTCCGGTTACGGCCGCATCACTCATGCCCTATCCGGGTCCGTGGATCTCGCGCGAGCTCGACGACCGCGTGCGCAAGACCGCCATGGTTCGCAGCATGTTTACCCGCGAGCACGAGGGGTATCTGCGCATCTGGCGTCACGGTATTGACGAGGCCAAGACCTATGCCCGCCAAAACGCCGCAAGCTACCTGCGTTTTCAGAGTTTCTGGCCCAAGATCATGGACGAACTTTGGCGCGACGCACAACTGATTAGCATCCTGGAGGGGGCTGAATGATCGACCGCCGCGCCCAGCGCGATAATTCAATTTCAATCTTTCGCATCATCGCCGTTGTCTGCGCCGTTTGCGTGTTGGTGTACTTTATCTTTGCCCTGGCGACTGGCATTGAGCCGATTGCCACGGTGATCGCCTGTGCGCTGCTGTGCATCTTCCTGTGCATCTTTATCTATTTGACGCTCAATCCCGATTCGGTACGCTCCCAGTACACCGAGGAGACGCTCTCGGTTGCCTCGGCCATGCTCGAGGACATTAAGGGCGGCCTGACGCAGGAATCGGCGCTTTTGGTGTGCCGGCGTATCCTGCCCGAGACACGTGCCATGACCGTTGCCATCACCGATGAGAGCAACGTGCTGGCCTGCGCGGGCGAGTTCGAGGAAAAGCTGCTGCCCGATTCGCCCATCCATACGCTTGCCACGCGCTACGTCATTGAGCACGGCATCGTGCAGTCGTTCAACCGCGTAGTGGACGTGGTGGGTTCGGATGGCTCGCACAACCATGTTCCCGCCGGTATCATCGCGCCCATCAAGGTGGGCGACCGCACCGTCGGCACGCTCAAGTTCTACTACAAGACCCCGCGTGCCGTCGACCGTACCCAGTATGCGCTCGCCTCGGGTTTTGCCGAGATCCTGTCCACGCAGCTCGCCATCCACGAGCTCGAGGTGCAAAAGGAACTGACGGCACGTGCCGAGGTGCGTGCCCTGCAGGCGCAGATCAACCCGCACTTTCTGTTCAACACGCTCAACACCATCGCGTCGTTTACGCGTACCGACCCGCTGCGTGCCCGCGAGCTGCTGCGCGAGTTCTCCTCGTTCTATCGCGCCACGCTCGACAACTCGGGGTCGCTTATCCCGGTCTCGCGCGAGGTTGCCCAGACCAAGCGCTACCTGACGTTTGAGAAGGCGCGTTTTGGCGAGGACCGCGTACTGGCGACCTTCGATGTCTCCGAGGATGTCGAGGACACGTTGGTCCCGGCCTTTGTAATCCAGCCCATTGTCGAGAACGCCGTGCGGCATGGCATGGGCGATGGCGATGCCCTGCAGATCGATGTGACCGTCCATCAAGACGGCGACGACGCAATCCTGATTGCCGTGGCCGACAACGGCGTGGGCATGGACGAGGGCACCGCCGCCAGGCTGTTTGATGAGCGCTCCGCCCGCCCCGATGCCAGTTCCCCGCAAGGCGGCGGCGCCGGCGTGGCCATGCACAATATTTCTGAGCGCATCCATCGCTTTTATGGACCGCACTCTTATACGCGCGTCGAATCGGCGCCGGGCAAGGGCACCAAAGTGCTCCTGCATCTTGATTTGTCAGAGAGCATCTTTGACATTCAAGAGTAAAATAAAAGGCTATGGGCTCAACGCCAAGCGGCGGATGCCCAGCGTAGTTTGTTGACGAAAGGTTTAATCCCTATGCTGCGTGCGATGATTGTGGATGATGAGGCCCCGGCCCGTTCGGAACTTCGCTTCTTGCTCGAGCAGACGGGCAAGATCGGCACGATCACTGAGGCGTCGAGCGTCCGCTCCGCCATTGAGATGTTGATGGAAAGCCGCGTCGATGTCGTATTTCTCGATATCTCGATGCCCGGCGCTTCTGGTCTGCAGCTTGCCGAGGCACTGCATAAGCTTAAGAATCCGCCGGCGATTGTGTTTGTGACCGCGTATAGCGATCATGCCGTCGAGGCGTTCGACGTAGATGCCGTCGATTACCTCATGAAGCCGGTCGAGGAGGCACGCCTGGACCGCGCGATCGAGAAGGTCATGCAGCACGCCAAGCCCGTCACGGACAGCAAAGCCACCATCGAGCGCATTCCGGTGGAAAAGGGCGGCCGTAAGGTCCTTATCCCCGTGGATGACATTCGCTTCATCATGGCCAAGGACGATTACTCCTGTATCTATACCGTCGATGATCGTTTTCTATCGACGACTTCGCTGGCGCAGTTCGAGGCCAAGCTTTGCGACTTTGGCTTCTTTCGCGTTCATCGCCGCTATATCGTCAACTTGGCGTGCGTCACGGATGTCGAGACGGTGCCCTCGGGCGCTATCCAACTGGGTATTACGGGCGTCGACGAACGCGTGCCGGTTTCGCGCCGCCGCGTCGTGCCGCTCAAGAAGGCTTTGAGCCTCTAGTACACTGGCCCCCAGCCCTGTAGACCAATTGTCTGCGGAGCCGTGGGGCTTTTTGTATATACGTCGAATCGGTTTTGCAGAAGGGATCCCATGAACAGCGCAAGCGCCAAGCGCATCGACATCATCTCGGACACCCACGGCTATCTTTCGCCCGCGCTTCTGGACGAGCTCAAGGGCGCAGATCTGATCATCCACGCCGGAGACCTCACCTCAGAGATGGATTACGAGCATCTATGCACCATCGCCCCCGTGCGAGCGGTTCTAGGAAACAACGACTACTACCGCGACTACGGTCCGGATGTGGACCGTCTGGCCCTCTTCACCTACGAAGGCCTCAAATTCGCCGTAGCCCACTACCGCGAAGACCTTCCGGTGGGATCCGTAGACGTAGCCATCAACGGTCACACCCACGTAACCAAAGAAGCCCAAGTAGGTCGCTGCCTGGTCCTCAACCCCGGCAGTGCCAGCTACCCCAGAGGCACCAGAGGCCCTACCATGGCCAGAATGCTCGTAAAAGATGGCAAGATCCTGAGCACCAAATTTATTGACCTAGAGTAGGTGCAACAAAAACGGGGGATGCAGATCGCATCTCCCGTTTTTCTTTGAGCCAAAGGCCGAACTTCAACAACAACCATCAGACAACCCCGCCGAGGAGCACGCGGGCTAGCCGCGCAGCGGCGCACGCCCGCAAAACTGGTTGAACATAGTGACGGCAGGGAGGGTTTCCGGGGCCGAGGGCGGGGGTTAAGTTTGTCGCGAGTTCCGCACGCAAAGGAAAGCACTTAATGTGCTTTCCGTC
>CABQSP010000003.1:0-64378 GCA_902466855.1 uncultured Collinsella sp.
CATTCGATGCTTTTCCCGATTTTGGCAAAAAACGTCGAATGTTGTGATGGTTTGCCTGCCCACGGCACCCCGTAGAAGGACCAAAGCGCCCCTAAAGGCCGCCGTCCCAGTGCCGAATCACGAATTCTCGCAGGTCGTTCTGCCGCTTTTGGAACGCTTCGCTTCGGTCGCACTTGAGACCCATAGCGAGTGCGATGGCGTTCATCGCCCGATGCAATTGCAGCTGGTGGGCAAACTGAGTCCCGGTGAGGACGATCATCCTAAAGCCCAGCGCGCTCAGCACGGTCATACGCTCCGCATCCGACGCGCTGCGCTGTTTATCAAGATGGTCCGAACCGTTGTATTCAATCCCCGTACCGCTCGCAGGCGCATATACGTCGATCTCGAAATACCCGGCCTTTGCGAGATACTTGAACTCGCTGGGAACATCGACTCTATGGTTGAGCTCGATCTTGGCGTATCCCAGCCCTCCCTGGGAACGTTTTGCTACGACCATGATTGCGGTGGCCGTCTCCATGGGCGACCGCGCGCCATCGTGCACGCGCTTGAGCACGCTGGCCGCGCGTGCAGCCCCCTGACGAGATCGGTTCTCGTTGCAATAAGCAATCAAGTCGGCAACGGTATACCTCTGCCCCATCTCGATATAATCGCCTGTCGACAGATGATTCAAATGGTATCGGGCGCAGATTTCGTAGCCATATTCCAGCTGCTCGGGCTCGCTCATCCACGAACCCGCCTGGACAAAGCACATGGCTTCATCAACCACTAGAAGGCCCTCTGCCACCTCGATAAGATGGCCTGGAGGTACCGGCGCCCCAAACACGTGGCACCTAAATCCAGCCGGCGTCGAGCGCTCAAAATCGAAGTTGACGAGCGTGTCGATATGATCGAGCTCTTCTCGTGGAATACCAAGCGAAACCAGATAGTCAGTAACAATCCCGACAGCCGTTGAAGCCCTCAGCCCCTTGGCATCGAGTCCCAATTTGGGCAGGCTCGCGGTCGGCTCCGCCTCGTTAGCAAGCGAGTCCTCATCGTATAGGCTGCTTGCTCGCGAGAGCGGCTCGGACGGGCGCGCCACGTTGTGGTATAGCCAGGCAGTCTTATGGGACAGGACAATCGGCAGGTCCATGAGCCCTCCAATGGAGTCGGATAACCAACCTTATTCCCCTGCCCACGGGTCCGCACACCTTCGTGCGCAAGAAAGCGATTCCACCCGGTCGAGTGGCAGAAAAACCATCACAACATTCGATGCTTTTCCCGATTTTGGCAAAAAACGTCGAATGTTGTGATGGTTTGAGGCGAGGTGAGGGGCACGGAGGGGTCAAAGCATCGTGCTCGAACGGGTTAATCCAACTCT
The DNA here is from genome assembly GCA_902466855.1 of uncultured Collinsella sp. Lineage (GTDB taxonomy): Bacteria > Actinomycetota > Coriobacteriia > Coriobacteriales > Coriobacteriaceae > Collinsella. The sequence continues at coordinate 1,358 of CABQSP010000003.1, forward strand.
TTTAAGCCATGCGCCAGCTGCCAGTACTCGCCGTGCTGGGCGAGCAGCTCTTCGTGCGTGCCGCGCTCGATGATGCGGCCGTGTTCGAGGACCATGATGGCGTCGGCGTCGCGGACGGTGGACAGGCGGTGCGCAATCATAAACGTGGTGCGTCCGCGCATGATGCGGTCCATACCGCGCTCGATGAGCTTTTCGGTACGCGTGTCGATGGAGCTCGTGGCCTCGTCCAGGATGAGCACCGGTGGGTCGGCGACGGCCACGCGCGCGATGGCGAGCAGCTGGCGCTGGCCCTGTGACAGGTTGGCGCCGTCGGCCGTAACCGGTGTGTCGTACCCTCTAGGCAGGCGGCGGATAAACGAGTCGGCGCAGGCGGCCTCGGCAGCGGCGCGTACCTCCTCGTCGGTCGCGTCGAGCTTGCCAAAGCGGATGTTCTGCGCAATGGTGCCGCTAAACAGGTGCGTGTCCTGCAGCACAATGCCGAGCGACCCGCGCAGGCTGGCCTTGGCAATGTGCTTGACGTCGATGCCGTCGTACGTGATCTCGCCGTCATCGACCTCGTAGAAGCGGTTGATGAGGTTGGTAATGGTCGTCTTGCCGGCGCCCGTGGAGCCCACAAACGCAATCTTTTGCCCCGGCTTGGCAAACAGGTTGAGGTCCGTGAGCACGCGGGCGCCCGGCACGTAGGAAAAGTCCACGGCATGGAAGCGCACGTCGCCGGCAAGCGGGACCAAGCCGCACGTGAGCTCGGTGCCGTCGGCGGCCACCGCGCGGCCCGACTCATCAACGGCTGCCACGTCATGCAAGTGCCCGTACGCGCCCACGCCCTGGCCCTCGGGAATCTTCCACGCCCACGCGGCGTCGCCCGTCTGCACCAGCTCCACGCAGCCCTCGTCCACCTCGGGCTTAAGGTCCATAGCCGCAAACAGGCGCTCGGCACCGGCCAACGCATTGAGCAAGAAGTTGCCCAGCTGCGTAAACTGGTTGATGGGCATGGCCGCCTGGCGCACAAAGACCAGGTAGCTTGCAAGTGCGCCCACATCGGCGAGCCCCTTGATGCAGAGCATGCCGCCCGCCACGGCGACGATGGCATAGTTGACGTAGCCAATCACGACGGTCATGGGCACCATGGAGTTGGCATAGCTCACGGCGGCGGTGCCGGTGCGGCGAAGCTCGTCGTTGCGGCAGGTGAAGCCGGCGACATTCGCTGCCTCACGGTTAAAGACCTTGATGACCTTTTGGCCCGAGACCATTTCTTCGATATATCCGTCCAGGTCGCCAAGCGATGCCTGCTGGGCAGCAAAGAAACGCTTAGAGCGCGCGCCCGAGTAGCGCGCATACAGCACAATGGCCGCATCGCACACGAGTGTGATAATCGTGAGCTGCCAGTTAAGGATGATGAGCATAGCCGTGGTGCCCACAACCTGAATGGCGGCCTGAATCACGTTGGCAAAGCTGTTGTTGAGCGCCTCGGAGACGGTGTCGACGTCGTTGGTGAAAAAACTCATGATGTCGCCCGAGCGCGTGCCGTCAAAATAACTGAGCGGCAGCGTCTGGATGTGCGCGAACAGGTCGCGGCGAATATCGGACACCACGCGTTGGGCCGCACGCACCATGATCTGTGAGTAGCCCAGGGCCGAGAGCACGCCCGCAGCGTAGATGATCGCCGTCAGGATGACCTGCTTGGCAAGCAGTTCCTCCCCGCCCGTGGCCAAACCGTTAACGATGGGGCGCACCATGTAGGTGCCGGCGAGGCTCGCGATGGCGGCGACGGAGGCGAGCACGCCCACCGCGAGCAACGAGAACTTGGCATGCCCCATGTAGGAGAGCAAGCGACGCACAGTGCGCTTGAGGTCGGCCGGGCGTGCTTGGGCTGCGGTCTTAGGCATGGCGCTCACCCCCTTCCAAGGGTGATCCGCATGCGACGGAGGAAAACGGATCATTCGCGCAACCATCGTCGCTGCCGTCGCCGGCGTCCGCGTTCCCCGCAAACTCCATCTGCGAGGCGTAAATCTCCTGGTAGATGTTGTCGCCCGCCAGCAGCTCCTCGTGCGTGCCCACGCCGTGGACACGACCGTCGTCCAACACCACAATGCGATCGGCATCCATGACGCTCGCGATACGCTGGGCGATGATGAGCACGGTCGTATCGGAAATCCGAGCGATGTGCTCGCGAATCTTAGCGTCGGTCGCCATATCGACCGCGCTGGTGGAGTCATCAAAAATGAGCACGCGCGGATGCTTGAGCAGCGTGCGCGCGATGCACAGGCGTTGCTTCTGGCCACCCGAGACACCAGCGCCGCCTTGGCCCAACTCGCCGTCCAGCCCGCCGATGCGATCAAGGAACTCGTCCACGCACGCCGCGCGGCAAGCCGCGAGGAGTTCATCGTCCGACGCCTGCGGATTGCCCCACTGCAGGTTCTCGCGCACGGTACCCGTAAACAGCACATTCTTTTGCAGTACAATGCCCACAGCGTCGCGTAGAGTCGCGAGGTCGTAGTCGCGCACGTCGCGTCCGCCCACAAGCACGGCGCCTTCGGTGGCGTCGTACAGGCGCGCAATCAGCTGCACAAGCGAGCTCTTGCCCGAGCCCGTACCGCCGAGGATGCCCACCGTCGAGCCGCTCTCGATGCGAAGGTCGATATGCTCGAGCACATCCTCAGCTGCATCCGCGCGGTATTTAAAGGAAACGTCGCGAAACTCGATACTGCCGTCCGCTGGCGCCGCAATCGCGAGGTCTCCCGCGGGGTTGGCGATAAAGGGCTCCTCATCGAGCACCTCGGCGATACGGCCCACACTCGTAAGAGCGCGCGTGAGCAGCAAAAACACGTTGGAAATCATCATGAGCGAATTCATGATCAGCAGCACGTAGCTCATAAAGCCCGTGAGCGAGCCCACGCCCAGCTTGCCGGCGAGAATCATGCGGCCGCCAATCCACAGGATGGAGAGCGCAGCCACGTACATCGACAGCTGAAACACCGGCAGGTTGAGCACCGCGTTGCCAAAGGTCTTCGTCGCAGTGCCGGCGAGCTCGGTATTGACGGTGTCGAACTTGGCCTCCTCGTGCTCGGTACGAACGTAGGCCTTGACGGCACGCACGGCGGTGAGGTCTTCCTGTACCACGCCGTTGAGGTGGTCCATCGAGGTCTGGAGTTGGCGGTAGAGCGGACTGACGCGATAGGTGATGACGCCCAGTACGATTGCCAGCACGGGCAAGATGATCGCAAAGACGTTGGCGAGCGGGCGCGACAGCATCAGCGCGTAGATAAGGCCGACGATAAGCGTCACCGGGCCGCGCACCATAGGGCGAAAGCCGTTGCCCACAGCATTTTGGATAACGGTGATGTCCGTGGTCATGCGGGTGACGAGTGAGCTGGCGTCGTAGTTGTCCAGGTTACCAAAAGCAAGCGTCTGAATCTTTTTGTACTCGGCCTCGCGCAGGTTAGCGCCTAGGCCCGAGGCAACGCGGGCGGACGTGCGGGCATAACCCAAGCCCAGTACCAGCGAAAGCGCAGCGCACACCAACATGTACGCGCCCTGCAGCAGCATGTAGTTGATATCACCCGCAGGCACGCCCACATCGATGATGTTGGCCATGATGACCGGGATAAACAGCTCGAGCACCGTCTCGACCGACACAAAGAACACGCCGAGGATGGCATCGCGACGGTATGCCCCTAGATAGGAAAACAGTATTTTGAGATTGCGCACGCAGGTTCAACCCCCATCAAACGTTGTTCGCAAACGCACGTATTATTGCGCGCCGAATAATGGTGTCAAGTATTCCGAAATCGTTTTCTGCAAGGTTAGCGCCGGCGGCGAGTTCTCGTGATGTGTGTCCATATTCACTCGGAATAATGGTGCGCGAGACTTTTTTCGCTCCGGCGTCAACACAAAGCTTGACTCTACAATCGTTGTAGGGTTTTCACTACACTAGTAGCTAAACGAACCAAGCCAGAAAGCCCCGCCCATGGAACACGACCTCACACGCGGCAATGTCCTTAAGACCATCGCGGTCTTTGCCCTGCCCTATATGCTCTCGTACTTTTTGCAGATGCTCTACGGCATGGCCGACCTGTACATGATGGGGCAGTTTAGCGGCGCTGCCGGCATCACCGCCGTGGGCAATGGCGCGCAGACGCTCTACATTATTACCGTGACGCTCGTGGGCCTGGCCATGGGAACGACGGTCATCGTCGGCCACGCCGTGGGCTCGCGCCGGTTTGACCGCGCCGAGACCGCCATCGGCAACACCATCACACTCTTTATGGGTGTCTCGGTGGTGCTGGACGCTGTCCTGCTCGCGCTTTGCCCGCAGATCGTGGCGCTCATTGGCACTCCCGCCGAAGCCGTCGAAGGTACCTCCGCCTACCTGCGTATCTGCTTTGTAGGCATTCCGTTTATCGCCGCATACAACATCCTCTCGGCCATCTTTCGCGGGCTGGGCGATTCTCGCTCGCCTATGTACGTGATCGGCGTAGCGTGCATCATCAACATCGCGCTCGATTTTTTGTTTATCGGCCACATGGGGCTCGGCCCCGTGGGCGCGGCGCTCGGCACGGTGACCGCGCAGACGGCCAGCGTTGCCCTCGCGCTCGTGTGGCTCAAGAGCCGTCGCACGAACATCCACGTTAAGCGTAGCGACCTGCGCCCTCAGCCCGAGGTGCTCGGCAGCATTCTTAAGATCGGCGTGCCCGTGGCCGTGCAGGACGGCTGCATCCAGGTGGCGTTTATGTTTATCACCGTCATCGCCAACCACCGCGGGCTGGTCGACGCCGCCGCCGTGGGCCTGGTCGAGAAGATGATCAGCTTTTTGTTCATCGTGCCAAGTTCTATGGGTGCCACCGTCAGCGCGCTCACGGCGCAAAACGCCGGCGCAGGCAAGGGCGACCGTGCACGTCAGGTGCTCAAAGACGCCATGACCATCTCGGTGGTGTACGGCTGTCTGATCACGGTGCTGATGTGGCTGGTGGCACCGGCGTTTATCGGCTTTTTTGCCAAGGACGCCGCGGTAGTCGCGGCCGGCACCGGCTATATGCGCAGCTATATTTTCGACGCGATTTTTGCCGGCATCCACATTTGCTTTAGCGGCTTTTTCGCTGCGTACGGCAAGAGCTACATCGGCTTTGCGCACAACGTGCTGGCCGTGGCGCTCATTCGCGTGCCGGGCGCGTGGCTGCTGTCGAACGCCTATTCCGATACGTTGTTTCCCATGGGCATCGCTTCGCCGTGCGGATCGATTTTGTCGGCAGTCATCTGTGTTGTCGCGTTTACCGTGCTCAACCGGCGCGGGGCTTTTGACAAGTTGGCAGCGTAGCGGGGCAACGCGAAATCGCCCCCATCGACGACATCATCAGCGACGACCCCGCGACCTACGTGACGCAGATCACGGTGCCTGTATCGCTAGGCTAGACCGAGCCTCGTCTCCAGCTCGGTCAACGCCTCAAAAGCATCGCGAGACACACCTGCCAAGCGCTCACGTTCCGCAATGCGAATTCGCGCCATCAGGTGCTCTTTTGCCTGCACTTGGTCGTGCTTCGTGCGCCCTTCCGCCTGCGAGCAATTGCGATTCTCTATATCCATTACGCCACCGGCACCTCACCGGTCGCAAGAATCTGCTCGAGGGCATCCTCATCCAACACGGGTACGCCCAGCTGCTCGGCTTTGGTGAGCTTGGAGCCCGCTTTGGGACCGGCGACTAGATAGCTCGTCTTCTTTGAAACACTGCCCGAGACCTTGGCACCAAGCACCTTGAGCGCCGCGCCTGCCTCGTCGCGCGTGCGGTTGACGAGCGTGCCGGTGAGCACGAAGGTCAGGCCCGCGAGCGGCTGTGCGTCGGCGAGCTCGCCACGCCAGCGTCGGCCGCGGCTTGCGCGTGTGCGGCGCCCAGGTCGACCTCGAGCGAAAGGCCCACCTGGCGCAGGCGCTCCAGCACGGCAAGGTTCTCGGGCACGGCCAGGAACTGCTTGACGCTCGCCGCAATCTTGGGACCGATGCCCTCGCACTCGGCGATGTCCTCCTCGCTCGCCAAGATGAGCTTGTCAATCGACAGGAATCGCTCGGCGATGACCTCGCCCACACTCTTGCCCACATGGCGGATACCCAGGGCAAACAGCACGCGACCGAGCGGCTGGCTCTTGGACTTGTTGAGCTCGGCGATGATTTTCTCGGCCGTCTTGAGGCCTACCGGAATGGGGTCGCCCTTCTTGACGCCCTTTTTGCTGTTAGAGCTGGCATAAGTGCGCCCCGTGTCCAGGCCAGCGATGTCGTCGACCGTGAGCTGGTAGAAGTCCGCGACGTCGTGAATCAGCCCGGCGGCGATCATCTTGTCGACGATCTCATCGCCCAGACCATCGACGTCCATGCAGCCACGGTTCACCCAGTGGAGCAGGCGCTCCTTGAGCTGCGCGGGGCAGTCGATGGAGACGCAACGGTAAGCCACCTCGCCGTCCTCGTGGACCACAGGGCTACCGCACACGGGGCAGACCTCGGGCATGTGCCAGTCGACCGAATCGGCCGGGCGCTTGTCGAGCACGGGACCCACGACCTCGGGAATCACGTCGCCCGCCTTGTGCACGATGATAGTGTCGCCCTCGCGCACGTTTTTGCGGCGAATCTCGTCGATGTTGTGCAGCGTGGCGCGCGCGATGGTGGAGCCGGCAACCGTCACCGGGTCGAACTCGGCGACCGGCGTGAGCACACCGGTGCGGCCCACCTGGATGCGAATTTCGCGCAGGACGGTCTGCTTTTCCTCGGGCGGGAACTTAAAGGCAATGGCCCAGCGCGGTGCGCGAGCGGTAAAGCCCAGGTCGAGCTGCTGTTGAAAGCTGTCGACCTTTACGACCACGCCGTCGATGTCGTAATCCAGGTCACCGCGGTGCTCAAGCGCCTGGGCGCAGAACTCGTGGACCTCAGCCGGCGTGGCGCAGCGTGCCACGTTGGGGTTGACACTAAAGCCGGCACTGCGCAGCCAGTCCAGAAACTCGCGCTGGCTGTGGACGTGCAGCGGATCGGTATCGGCGATGGCATAGATAAAGGTGGCCAGGTCGCGCCGCGCCGTGATCTTGGGATCCTTTTGGCGCAGGCTGCCGGCGGCGGCGTTGCGCGGGTTGGCGAAGGGGTCGCGCCCCTCGGCATCGGCCTCGTCGTTCAGACGCACAAAGCTGCCCTTAGGCATATAGACCTCGCCGCGCACCTCAATGGTGCGCTCGCGGTCGGCACCCATGTGGACAAGCGCCGGCTCGGACAGGTGCATGGGCACGTCCTTGATGGTGCGCACGTTGAGCGACACGTCCTCGCCCGTGGTGCCATCGCCGCGTGTGGCTGCACATACGAAGGTGCCGTTTTGGTAGGTAAGGGCCACGCCCAGGCCGTCGATCTTGAGCTCGCAGGTATAGGTGACGCTACCGGCGCCGAGCGCATCCTCGGTGCGTTGGAGCCACGCGTCGAGCTCGTCCAGGTCCATGGCATCGTCCATGGAATACATGCGTGCCATGTGCGTTACCGGCGTAAACTGCTCGCTCACGTAGCCGCCCACGCGCTGGGTATAGCTGTCGGGCGTCACCAGGTCGGGATAGGCCGCCTCGATTTCCTGCAGCTCAACGAGCATTTTGTCGAAGGCGGCATCCGTGATCTCGGGCGCATCGAGCATGTAGTAGCGATAGGCGTGGTAATCGAGCTCGTGACGCAGCTCGGCCGCGCGCGCTGCCGCCTGGGCACGGGCATCGGCCGGTGCAGCGGTATCCGCGCTCGCGGGCGTTTCGGTATCGATGTCCACGCCGTCACCAAACAGGCTCGATTGCTCCATAGCGGCACTCCTTCGCTCGATTTCAAACGGATACTAGAGTACCACCGGTCGCAATGAGGCCGAATAGCGGTCTCGAACCGCACCGAATCGGCAGCCGCCAGACTGGGGTGGACAGTTAGTTCAGATACGTATAAATCCTAGAGCTGAATCAGGCACGAACACCCCTGTTTCAACTAATTTGGGCTCCTCGAGACCATGTAAACGTCCCGCTCTCCCTTCCAAACACCCATTCGAGCCCCATCCCAATCAAAAATTGCTCAAAACGCATCCCAAGCTGCCCCAGATTTATACGTATCTGAACTAACTGTCCAGACCATTACGAACCAGGCCTCTTGTCAGCCCCAAGTGATCCGTTTTCCTCCGTCCCCAACGGATCAATAAGAAAAGAGGGGCTGTCCCGCGTTGGTGGGACAGCCCCTCTGGCATCGGTATGAGCGAAACGGCTCGCTAGTAGCCCTGGCCGTAGCCCTGACCCTGGCCCTGCTGGCCTAACAGCTCCTCCAGGTACTGGCGCAGCTGCTCGTCGGTAATACCGCCGTTGCCGGTGTCGGTCGAACTGTCGTCCTGCTGCTGGTTCTGCAGCTCCTCATCGGAGCCCAGCTCGACGGTGACCTTCTTCTCTTCCTTGCCGCGCATGAGCGTGATCTCGACCTTCTCGCCCACCTCGTGGCTGCGCAGCGCGATGATCAGGCCATCGGCGCTCGTGATCTCGTCGTCGCCCAGCTTGGTGATGACGTCGCCCTCCTGAATGCCGGCCTTGGCGGCAGGACCGTCCTCAACGACGCTCGCCACATATGCGCCGCTATCGGTGCTCAGCTTGTTGGTGCGGGCGTTGAGCGCGTTGACGCTCGAAAGCGTAGCGCCCATGTACGGATGCACCGGCGTCTTGCCGTCGATAATCTGGTCGGCAATGTTCTTGGCGTAGTTAACCGGAATGGCAAAGCCCACGCCCGAGCTGGAGCCCGAGTAGCTCTCGATGAGCGAGTTGATGCCCACCAGCTCACCGTTGTCGTTGACGAGCGCGCCGCCGGAGTTGCCCGGGTTGATGGCGGCATCGGTCTGAATCATGTTGGCATAGATGGTGTTACCGCTGGTAGAGCTCATGGCCGTGGAACGATAGAGCGCCGACACGATACCCGTGGAGACAGACTGCTCGTTGCCGAACGGCGAGCCGATCGCCATAACCCACTCGCCAACGTTGAGCTTGGAGGAATCACCGATCTCGATCGGCGTGAGCTTGGAGGCGTCGGCGTCCTTGAGCTTGATGACGGCCAGGTCGCTCGAGGCATCGTTGCCCACGAACTCGGCCTCGTACGTGGTTCCGTCGTCCATGGTAACCACGTACTGGTCATAGCCGTCGACCACGTGGTTGTTGGTGAGGATGTGGCCCTCGGTATCGAGCACGACGCCCGAACCGACGCTGCCCGAGCTGTCCGACTCATCAGCAGACTGCGAAAGCGAGCCATTCTGGCTGCCGCTCGAAGTGGCAGTGATGGAAACGACGGAGGGCAAGGCCTTGGCAGAAACGGCCTCGGCCAGCGTGGTGTCCTCGGAGTCGATCGTGATCTTTTGCGTCGATGAACCCGAAGCGCCCGCCGTCACGGCATTCTTGCCGCCACCGATATCGAGCGTGCCGCTCATAATGAGCGCAATGACCAGCAGGGCTCCGCAGGCACAGCCGGCGAGTGCCGTAATAAAGATCGGCAGCTTTTTGGTCTTGGTCTTGACCACCGTGTGCTTGTTTACAACCTGCTGGCTGCCCAGCGGCTTTCCGGTCTGCGTGTCGTAGGCCTGCACGTAGGGAATGTTGCTGTCGGCAGGCGTCGACTCTACCTGCACGCGCGGCTGCTGCTGGGTCTCGCCGGCGTTGCCCGCATCCTGGGGACGCTGGGAATCGTACTCGCTCATAGCTGCGATCCTTTCGTCAAATAACCAAAGGCCCGCCAAACATGTGGCGGGCCATCATTGTTCACGTTGAGTTGTACCCCAATATGCGGGCGCAAGTGTATGAGAACGCAATCTTTTAGGAAGGCTTAAGTTCTGTCGCAGACCCGAAAGGAATCCGTACCTGCGTCAAAACCACCACAAAAGTGCCTGTCCCCTTTGTGGTGGAAATCTAGTCCTTAAACAGATAGCCCACGCCGCGGACGGTGGTGATGTGCGCCGCGATCTGCGGACCCACCTTGGAGCGGATGCGTCGAATGTGCACGTCGACGGTGCGCGTGCCGCCGCAGTACTCAAAGCCCCACACGCGGTGCAGCAGCACCTCGCGGCTGTAGGCGCGGTTGGGGTGCGTCGCCAAAAAGCTCAGCAGCGAGTACTCCATCAGCGTCAGGTCGATGGGCTCATCATCGAGCGTCACCTGGTAGGTGGCCAGGTTAATCTCGAGGTTATCGATGTTGAGTACATCGTCGGCGGCAACGGTCTCCTCCTCGCCCATCAGGCGCTGCGCGCGAGCCTTGAGCTCGTTGGGCGTCGCCGTGGGGCATACAAAGTCGGCATGCGCGTGATTCGGCAGGCGCAGGGTGCCAAGGGCCTCATCGTCGACGATCACCAGCATGGGGACGCCGCCACGATCGTCAAGCCACTTGGCAATCTGATCGATGCGGTCGCTGCGAATGCCGTCGGAATCGAGGATCAGCAGGTCAAAGTCGTGCGCCGCAGTCGGCGAATCGGGGGTTGCCAGGCTCACCTCGACACCCAGGGTGGTCGTCAAGCTGCGGGCAAACTCGTGGAAGCGCGTCGTGCGCGCCATGAACAGGGCACTCTTTTCGGACATATCGGCCTCCAAAGAAATGAGCTCAATCGTACTGGAACAAGCCAGCGCGATTAGGAGTTCGCCAGGTAGTGCTTGATCTCCCACTCGGTGATCGTAGACTCAAACTTATGCCACTCGTTGCGCTTCTTTTTGAGGAAGAAGCTGTGGATGTGCTCGCCGAGGGCATCCTTCATAAACTGCGAGTCCTCAAACACGTCGAGCGCCTCTTTGAGCGAGCGCGGCAGCGGCGTGTAGCCGGCCTCGAGCATCTGACGGTCGGTAAGCTTGAGCGTCTCGGCCGTTGCCTCGGGCGGGAGTTCTAGCTTGCGCTCGATGCCGTCGAGACCAGCCGCCAGCGTGACGGCGTTGACCAGGTACGGGTTGGCCATGGGGTCGGGACTGCGCAGCTCGATGCGCGTGGACAGCTGCTTGCCGGGCTTGTAGACCGGGATGCGGACCATGCTCGCGCGGTTGCGCAGGCCCCACGTGGCGTACTGCGGCACGGAATCGCCGCCCGTGGTGATGCGCTTATACGAGTTGACCGTGGGGTTGGTGATGGCGCTGATCTCGCGGGCATGCGCCAGGATGCCGGCCATGTAGTGCTTGGCGATATCGGAGAGATGGTACTTCTCGTCGTCCTCGCCCCAAAAGACGTTGTTGCCGTCGTGGTCGAATAGCGACTGGCACAGGAACATAGCACTGCCGTCCTCGCCTGCCAACGGCTTGGGCATAAAGGAGGCGTGGCAACCGCTCTCGTAGGCCTGCTGCTTAATGATGAGCTTGGCCGTGGTGATGGCATCGGACATGCTCAGGGCCTCGGCGTGGCGCAGGCTCATGCCGTGCTGCGAGCGGCCGGCGGCATGGAAGGTGTACTCCACGGGCACGGACATCTTCTCGAGCGTGAGGACTGTGTTGCGACGCAGGTCGCGAGCGGCATCGCTCACCGAAAGATCGAAGTAGCCCACGTTGTCGAGCGGCTCGGGGGTGTGCTCGTCGGGGAAGTAGTAATACTCCAGCTCGGCGCCCACGTTGAGCAGGTAGCCAGCCTTCTCGGCCTTGCGGAACATGCGGCGCAGGGCATCGCGCGGGTCGCCGGCGAAGGGCTTGCGGTCGGGGGTGCACACGTCGCAGAACACGCGGGCGACGCCGTTGTGGCTCGGGCGCCACGGCAGAATCTGGAAGGTCGAAGCATCGGGAAACGCCAGCATGTCGGCTTCCTCGGGCGTGGCAAAGCCCTCGATGGCGGAGCCGTCAAAGCCAATACCCTCCTCAAAAGCGACCTCGAGGTCCTCGGGGCTAATGGCAAAGTTCTTGAGGCGGCCGAGAATGTCGACAAACCACAGACGCACAAAGCGGATGTCACGCTGCTCTACAGAGCGAAGTACGTAATCGATGTTCTGCTGGTTCATGTCGCTCCCCTTTCTTTCGGGCGGGTTTCGACTGGTCTATATCGCAGATACTATCGCAGAAAAATGTTTCCGCAGGGTTAAAGCGTATCAAGCGCTCAAAAAACGTGCGCGAACAGGCTGTCTGACTTACGCGCGATCATAGAGGATCACTCCTTCGCGCTCGATTACCACGGCAAGATCATCATCAAGATAGTCACTCGAGACGAGGTCAACCTGCTTCCCGGTTTCTTTGCGCACCGCCTCGCCAAACGCCGACAGCGCAAAAAGACCAAAGCCCTGCTCGCGATCGACTTCGAGACGCAAGTCAATATCACTATCGGCATGCGCCTCGCCACGGGCATACGAACCAAAAAGAATCACGGTTTTGATGGCGGGAATCGAGATGGCCGCCTCGCGGACGGCGGACTCAATCTGGGCAGTATCCAAAATGCCCGTCGCGGCGCTTTCGCTCGCAGAGCTTTTACCAAGTGAAGGAACAAACGGCAGAGAGCGCTCGCGCAGCATCTGTCTCATAAACATATTGACCGCAACAGACGAAGTCATGCCAAGCTCTTCGCACAGTTCGGCAAATGAGTCTTTAATTGACGAGTCCACTCGCACACTCAGCACAGACGCAGCCATGGATACCTCCTGTATGACATTGTCTATATATTATCACACAGCCTAGCGCGAGGTCGATGCGCGGTGTTCGATGTGGCCGGGGATCTCGATGCGTTTGGGCGCCAGCTTTGCGGCCTCGCCCACTGTAGTGGTAACAACGTCGATGCGCTCGGAGAGGCGCTCGACCACGCGCTCGGCGATTGTAAGGGTGTCTTGCGCGGCCGTGGTCACGCCGCCAAAGAGCACATGGTTCCAGGGGTAGTCGTCAAACGTCGCGATTTTGAGCCCCGCCGGCAGCGAGGGACCAAGCTGCGCCAGCGCCTCGGTCAGACGCAGGAAAACCAGGCCGTTGACAGCAATGAGGCCGAGCTTTTTGCCTGCATAGCCGCGGATGGTCTCGTCCAAGCGGCCGACGCCCGAGGCGCCACCGTCGGCCAGAGTGACGACCTCACCCGCAAGGCCGCGTCGCGAAAGTTCGTCGGCAAAGGCCTCGGCACGCTCGCGACGCACGGGGCTGTCGTCGCTTGCCTCGGTGACCAGGCACAGGCGCTCGCTGCCAACGGCGGCGAGTTCGTCTACCAAGCCAGCGACCAGCTCACGGTTGTTAGATGTCACCAGATCGACACCGCCGTCGGCAACGTCGCGGTCGAGCAGCACGACGGGCAGGCGTCCCGCGGCAGCGGCGATGGCTTCGTCGTTACCACCGCAGGTATTGACGACCAGGCCATCCACGCCAGCGTCGATAAGTCTGGTGAGCGACTCGGCCTCCTTGGCGGGATCGTTGCCGCTAATGGCCGTCATGAGCGAGCAGCCGCGCGCGGCGGCACTGGCGGAAAGGCCCTCGAGCATGGCGCTCGAGAACGGGTTGGCGATGTCGGCCAGAATCACGCCGATGAGGTTGGTGCGCGAGCTGCGCAGATTGCGCGCGGCGGCACGCGGGCGATAGCCGGTGCGCTCGATAACCGCCGCGATGCGAGCACGGGTTTCCTCGGTCATTTGCCCGGGGCGGTTGTTGAGATAGCGCGAGACCGTGGCCGGGCTCACGCCCGCCTCGGCGGCAATGTCCTTGATTCTCATCTGCGCCATAGCGCACCCCGTTTCCCAATGTCGGCAGTCTGAGCCATTTTAGGCATTTTTTAAAAATCTCGGTTGCAAAACGCTGTAGGTGAGTATACTACAACTCGAAACGAAACCGATTTCGTAAACCGATTTCGGCAAGCGTTGGCACGCAGGTGCAAAGACGCACCCTACCGTCTTGGCACCTGCGTGCCAACGCCATATCAAAGGTGTACGCACGAGTAAAAGGAGCTGCGCGACCATGGGTAAAACGGTTCTTACCTTCGGCGAGATTATGATGAGACTCTCACCCAAAGACCACCTGCGTATTGAGCAGGCAACCGAGTTTGACGTCCGCTACGGCGGCGCCGAGGCCAACACTGCGCTTTCCCTGGCCTACCAGGGCGACAAGGCCGCTTACGTCTCCGTTGTCCCGGCCAACCGTCTGGGCGAGTGCGCCCTGCGTTCGCTGAAGGCCTACGACGTCGACACCACGCGCGTCGTGCGTCAGGGCGACCGCCTTGGCTCCTATGTGTTTGAGGTCGGTGCCTCGCAGCGCGGCAACGGTTGCGTCTACGACCGCAAGTACTCTGCCATCAACATGGCCAAGCGCGACGTCTTTGACTGGGACGAGATCCTCAAGGGCATCGATGTCTTCTATTTCTCCGGCGTGACCCCCGCCGTCTCCGATGAGATGGCCGCCGCCTGCAAGGATGCGCTCGCCGCCTGCCGCGCCAAGGGCATCACCACCGTGTGTGACGTGAACTATCGCGGCAAGATGTGGTCGCCCGAGAAGTCGCAGGCCACCATGAGGGAACTCCTGCCGCTCGTCGACATCTGCATCGCCAACGACGAGGATGCGCCTGCCGGCCTTGGCATGACCTGCGTCTCTGGCTCCCTTGCCCACGGCATCGAGGAGCGCGACACCTACGTCGAGATGGCCCGCCAGATCTGCGCCGAGTACGGCTGCAAAAAGGTTGCCTCGGTCGTTCGCAACATCTCCTGCGTCGAGCGCTCCATCTGGATGGGCATGCTCTTTGACGCCGAGAGCGGCGAGCACTGGTTCTCCCCTGCTCACGACGTGCACGTGCTCGAGGGCGTTGCCGCCGGCGACGCTTTCAACGCCGGCCTCGTCCATGCCCTCATCAACGACTTTGACCCGCAGGACGCCGTCAACTACGCGATTGCAGCCTCGATCCTCAAGCTCACCATCAAGGGCGATTCCAACTTGGTGACCGCAGGCGAGATCGCAGCCGTGGCATCCGCCGCCGACGGTGGCACCCGCGTCGCGCGCTAGTCCGTCTCCATTCCACGGGCCGCAGCTTTCCAATCCCATACCCCTGCGGCCCGCTCCCCGATTCCTCCGGTCGGACAAAACCACCAGTCCCATTCCGGTTTTGCCTGGCATTCCCTACATGACTGGTCGAGCAGCTGGTTTTGGAATTGCTTGAACCCCAAGCAGTGCCTCCGATAACCAATCCAAAATCGGCTCCTGACCAGCATATTTGGCAATCACGCGCCCATGCGCGCCATACATCGAAAGGAACATTATGTTCGATCAGTTCTACACCACGCTTGAGTCCCTGGGCATCGTGCCGGTCGTCGTGCTCGACAAGGTCGAGGACGCCGCTCCGCTCGCCCACGCCCTTATGGCAGCTGGCATGAAGTCCGCCGAGGTCACCTTCCGCACCGCCTGCGCCGCCGAGTGCATCGCCGCTATGGCCGAGGCCGAGCCCGAGATGTGCGTTGGCGCCGGCACTGTCCTGACCGTCGAACAGGTTGAGCAGGCCCGCGCAGCCGGTGCCAAGTTCATCGTCTCCCCGGGTTACAACGGGGACGTTGTGAAGCACTGCATCGACATCGACCTGCCTGTCCTTCCCGGCACCGTAACCCCCTCCGAGGTCACCGCAGCCGAGAACCTGGGCCTCAAGGTCACCAAGTTCTTCCCCGCGTCCCAGTATGGCGGCCTGAACACCATCAAGGCCCTCGCCGCTCCGTTTGTCGGTCACCGCTTTATGCCCACCGGCGGCGTGAGCACTGCCAACGTCGAGGAGTACCTGAGCTCCTCCGCCATCATCGCCTGCGGTGGCACCTGGATGGTCAAGCCGGCCCTGTTTGCCGACGGCGACTTCTCCAAGGTCGAGCAGATTGCCCGCGAGGCCATGGACGTCGTCAAGAAGGTCCGCGGCTAGGTTTAGCTCTCTATCGTGAAAGGGGGCGTGCCCTAGACCTCGCCCCCTTTCTTTTAAAGCGGCTCGGAAGCGCGCCGTTTCCGTCACGGACAAGAACCGAAAACGTCTTGTATGCTGATAGAACGTGACGGAAGCGACACGCCCCCGAGCCGCTTTGCCTACTCGGTTGGCAACCGCGCTCAACTGAGCCACTTCGACAAAAGCCGAGCCACCAAAACAGCTGCGGCGCCGTCTGGAGGAATGGACTCTTGCTTCCGGTCTTTTCCTCCAAGCGGCGCCGCAGCTTTGTGCCCCGGTTACGCCCCAACGCAGTTGCGGTGAAATAGGGACTGTTTGCGCCACCTAGGCCGCAAAACAGTCCCTATTTCACCGCAACTTATATGGGGATTGATTAGATGAACGAGTCTTTGGACAGCTCAAAATAATCGGGATGCAAGGCAATAACCGGGCCCTGCTCCTCGGGCATCAGATGCAAGTGTGTCTCGGCCAGATAGCTCGCCGCATCGGTATCGCCCCTCTTAATAGCCTCGAGAATTCGGCGATGCTGCCGACGAATCGGCTCCCAATCCAGATCCTGCGACACCATACGCAGCCAGTTATACCGCTCAAAATGCGTATTGATGCTCTTCATCCAATCCCACAGCATGTGGCGACCGGCAATCACAAAACACGTCTCATGAAACAGGTTATCCAGGTCGAAAAAGCGACGCGTTTCGCTATGGTCGAGCGACTCGGACTCGGCAAGAATCTGCTCAAGCCGATGCTTTTGCTCGGGCGTGGCAGCCGAACAGCATTTAATAAGCACGCTTCTCTCGAGCTTCTCGCGCAAGAAACAGGCGTTCTCGGCGCGCTCCATGCTGATTTTTGAGACATAGGTGCCGCTTTTGGGACGCGTTTCCACCAGCTCCTGCTCACGCAGGCGCACAAAGGACTCGCGAATGGGCGTGCGCCCGATTCCCGTCTCCTTTTCCAGACCAATCGCCGAAAGGCGCGTGCCGGGCTTGAGCTCGGCATAGATGATCTTGGAGCGCAATGCGTTGTACGCCTGGTCTTGCAGGCTCTGATAATGCTGATGCTGTTCCATAAAGCCCTCGGATGAAGCCTCGGTTAATCGAATACCACCATGCAATACTATCGCATCCCCCGCCCCCCCTCATAAGTTGCGGTGGAATAGTTCCCGCTCAAAGCCTTCAGCAGCAAAAACAGGAACTATTCCACCGCAACTTCCAACAGTCTTTTTGGGACGTGGCTTTTTTGGCTACCCTGAGCCGCAGGTCGGCCCCTTGCCACAAAAGGGGCCCATCTACTACGTTAACGCGGAGAGCCCAGACCATGCTGAAAAGTGCGAAAACAAAACCGCAGGTAGACAGCTTGTCGATTTTCGAAAAAGCCGACTATGGTTGACCCCTGCGGCTTAAACGTAGTAGATAGGCCCTTTTCGTGGCGCAGCACTACTGCACCCCAAATTGGCACCCCGAGCCCTCGTGAGTTGCCAACAAGCTGTTCGCCCAGCGCTTTATCCGCGCGGCATTTGGAAAATAGCACCACCGCAAAACCCGCGAGTAGCGCTTACTTTGCTATATCTCACTATACTTTGCTATATCTTGCTATACTTTGCTATATCTTGCTATACTTTGCTATATCTTGCTATATCTTGAGCAAAGGTGGCTCACATGCAAACAAACCCTTTTAAGCCCACAGCAGGTAAAACACCTCCCACGATTATCGGCCGCGAGGATGTACTTGAAGAATTCAGTGAAGGCCTCACCAACGGGCCTGGTGCCCCTGGGCGCCTAATGCGCATAGCCGGCGTCCGTGGAACGGGCAAGACGGTCCTCCTTGACGAGTGCTCACGTTTGGCGCAAAGCCGTGGCTGGACGGTCATAAAAGAGGTCGCAACCGAGGGACTTTGCCAGCGCATTCTCGAACAGCTGCAGCCCAAATTCCAGGCCAAACACGCCAGATTTGAGCCCACCGTAGCTGGCATATCCATCGGCAGCATAGATATTGAGCGAATCGGCCCATCGCTACGCGACGCCATGAGACAGACAATATCCAAGAATGGAAATGGCCTGCTCATCACTCTCGACGAGGTTCAAGACGCAGAGCTCGATGAGGTCCGAACGCTCTCCATTGCGATTCAGCAGGTTATCGGCGAAGACCTTGATATCGCCTTTGTTTTTGCTGGGCTGCCTTCGATGATTGAAAGCATCATCAACGGAAAGACACTTGCGTTTTTGCGCCGCGCCCTCCCCTTTGACCTGAAGGCTGTGGCAGTAACCGAAGTGTTGTATTCCCTCGAGGAAACCATTGAAGCGTCTGGCATGGAGTTGCAGCCAGGTATTGCCGGCCAACTTGCCGAGGCAACGCAAGGCTATCCTTTCATGATCCAACTCGTTGGATACTACGCATGGCAGTTGGCAAGACGCGCACATACACCGATTATTGGAGAAGAAGAAGCCGAGCGCGGCATTGCAACGGCACGCGAACGCTTCTGTGCCATGGTGATTGAGCCCGCGCTACAGCGCATTCCGCCCACGTGCATCGCTTATCTGCTGAGCATGGCATCTTTGGGGCAGACGAGCTCGACCAGCATGGTTGCCGATGCCCTAAACAAAACGCCTCAACAGGTGAGTTCCGTCCGCAGCCGCCTGTTAAGAGAATCGATTATCGAGGCTCCCTCGTACGGCAAGGTCTCATTTGCCATCCCCTACATGCGCGACTACCTCTACGAGCACAAAGCCGAACTGGAAGTTGAACTGTAGAAACGGCAACTGCCCTGCAAGACGAAAACCGTTTTCGTGCGGATTTATAGCAGACGCAAACGGTTTACGTCTTGATTTGCGTCCGGAATAAGGATGGAAATTGCGCTTTCGTACGTTTTTTCCCTAGACGCAACGTGCTTTCGTCCGACGATACGTCTGCAATCCAGACGAAAAGAGCCCCGAGCTCGTATGAACTCGGGGCTCTTTGTGCCGCACATCTATGAGAGGAGATATTTGATGCGCATGGGCGCTACTCCATGTAGCCACCCTGGATGGCGGAAACCGCATGCTCGGTAAAGAACTTGAGCGTGCCGGAGGTATAGCGATTAGCCTTGGGCTTCCAAGCGGCTCGGCGATCGGCCAGGACGGCGTCGACCTCGGCCGGCTCCATCTCCTTGCCGGCGATGCCCACGATAGACAGCGAGCGCTCGGGGATGTTGATCTGGATCAGGTCGCCCTCCTCGATCAGGGCAATCGGGCCGCCCACGGCAGCCTCGGGCGAAACGTGACCGATAGCCGGGCCCTTGGAGGCGCCGGAGAAGCGGCCGTCAGTGATCAGGGCAATGCTCGCGCCCAGCTCGGGGTCGCTGGCGATAGCCTCGGTGGTGTAGAACATCTCGGGCATGCCGGAACCCTTGGGGCCCTCATAACGAATGATGACGGCGTCGCCGGGCTTGACCTCGTGCGTCAGGACGGCGTGGATAGCGTCCTCCTCGCAGTCGAACGGACGTGCCTTGAGCGTGGCCTGGAACATCTCGCGCGGAACGACGGTGTGCTTGACGACCGCGCCCTCGGGAGCAAGATTGCCGTGGAGGATGGCGATGGAACCGTCGGTGCCGAAGGCCTGGTCAAACGGACGGATGATGTCCTCGCGCTTGAGATTCCACTTCTCAAGGTAACGACCGCACTTCTCGTAGTAACCGTTGTTCTTGAGGTCCTCGAGGTTCTCGCCGAGAGTCTTGCCGGTGACGGTCATAACGTCGAGGTGGAGCATCGACTTGATCTCCTCCATGATGCGCGGCACGCCGCCCGCATAGTAGAAGAACTGCGCCGGCCACTCGCCTGCGGGACGGACGTTGAGCAGGTAGTGGGCACCACGGTGCAGGCGATCGAAGTCGTCGGCGGACATCTCGATGCCAAACTCGCGGGCAATCGCAGGGATATGCAGCAGCGAGTTGGTAGAGCCCGAAATGGCGCCGTGGACCATGATGAGGTTCTCGAAGGACTCCTTGGTCACGATGTCGCGGGGGCACAGGTTGTGCTCGGAGAGCCACACGGACTGACGGCCAGCCTCGCGCGCAAATTCGCGCAGGTCGGAGCTGGTAGCGGGCAGCAGGGCCGTGCCGGGGAGCATAAGGCCCAGGGCCTCGGCGGTAACCTGCATGGTCGACGCGGTGCCCATAAACGAGCAGGCGCCGCAGCTGGGGCATGCGTTGTGCTTGGCAAACTCAAGCTCCTCGTGGGAGATCTCGCCGCGCTCGTAGCGGGCAGAAATCGCGCCGAGCTGCTCCAGGGTCAACAGATCGGGACCGGCATCCATGACACCGCCGGTAACGACGATGGAGGGGATGTTGATGCGGCCCATGGCCATGAGGTTCGCAGGCAGGCCCTTATCGCAGCTGGCGACAAAGACGCCGGCGTCGAACGGGGTGGCCTTGGCATGGATCTCGATCATGTTGGCAATCATGTCGCGGCTGGGCAGCGAGTAGTTGATGCCATCGTGGCCCTGGGCCTCGCCGTCGCAGATATCGGTGCAGAAGTAACGGGCACCGTGACCGCCAGCCTCGGCAACGCCAGCACGGACCTCCTCGACCAGCTCAAACAAGCCGGCAGAACCCGGGTGCGAGTCGCCAAACGTCGACTCGATAATGACCTGCGGCTTGTCAAGATCCTCGATGGTCCAGCCAGACCCCAGACGCAGCGGGTCCATCTCGGGGCTGATGGTGCGGAACTTGCCGGAACGCGGCTGCAGCTTGGCAACCAGGTCGGCTGCCTCCTGCTGAATCTGTGCCTTGGTCTTCTCGTCCATAATGCTCTCCTCTTTTGGTTTGAACGGTTGTACCAATCGTTGGTTAATGAATCAGGTGTAAATGGGTACCGAGCGATGCACTCGGCAAAAGATGCTTAGCTACGCGAACTAGGCGAAGAACGAAATCACCAGGGCGCAGGCAAGACCCGAAAGGCCGATGAGCGTCTCCATAATGGTCCAGGACTTGAGGGTTGTCTTCTCTCTCCAGGAACGAGGAGCACATCCAAAAAACCGGCATCGTTGACGTGCGAGAGGGCCGTGGCACCGCCGCAGATAGCAAGACAGATAGCGGCACGCATGAGCACTGAGGCTCCGGCAACCGCAGGCATGGCGGCCATAATGCCCGATGCCATGGTCATAGCGACGATGGAGCTGCCGACAGAGGCACGCACCATGACGGCAATCAAAAAGGCAACGACCACCAAAGGCAGCGGTGAGGCCTCGAGCATAGGGCCGATAACCTGGCCCAGGCCGCAGTCCTGCAGCATCCAGCGGATCACACCGCCGCAGGCAATGACCAGCAAGATCATGCCGACGGGCTTAAGCGAACGGTCGAGCAGGGCCTTGAGCTCGGCGCCGGAGTAGCCGCGCCGCGCGCCCAGCAGATACATCGCGACGAGCGTGGCGAGCGTCAAAGCGACGAAAGGCTTGCCCAGGAAGGCGAGAATCGAGGCGAGCTCGGCGGGCATGGGGATATAAGAGGACAACGTGCCCAACAAAATCAGACAAAGCGGCGTGAGCACGATGGCAAGCACCATGCCAAAGGAGGGAAGCTCCTTTTCGTCGCTCGCACCCTCGGCAGAGGTAAAGTGCTCCGGAACATCGGTAAAAATGCGACTGCCCACGTTGCGACCCCAGATGACGCCGGCGATCGCCATAGCGATGAAGGCGGTAGGGATACCGACGAGAATCATGGTGCCCAGGTCGACACCGAGCGTGCCGGCGACCAGAACCGAACCGGCCGATGGCGGCACAAACGCATAGCCAGCGGCAAGTCCCGCGAGCAGCGCGATGCCGTAGTAGAGCGTCGACTTTTGGTCTGCGATGCCACACTAAACGCAAGTGGGATCAAAACGACCACGCCGGCCTCAAAGAACACCGTAGTGCCGATAACCAGACCGGTAATGCCCAGCGCCCAGCTGGAATGACCCTGCCCAAAGGTATCGATGAAGGTCTGGGCGATCTTCTTGGCGCCGCCGCTCTCCTCAAGAATCTGGCCAAACATCGAGCCGAGGCCAATGAGCAGGGCGATGTTTTGCAGCGTGGTTCCCACGCCCTTGGTGACAGTGTCCGCCACCAGGTCGAGCGGCATACCGGCGCCGATGCCGATCGCGAGCGCCGAGACCATCATCGAAAGCACAGGATGCAGCTTGAACTTAATGATGAGCGCAAGCAGCAGCGCGATGCCCACGATAGCGGCGATGACCAGCCTGGTGGGGTCGGCCATAAACGTTGGGTCTGACATCTTTCCTCCAATTCATCAGACCTTTTGAATTCGCCTTAGACTATAGCGTGTTTTCAATAGGTCTGATGTTTAAAAGGGAAACTTTTTTCAAAATACATCTGATGTATTTCCTGAACGATCTGTTTTTGACGGTAAACGGCTACTTACAGCTCTCCATTGTCGGAGCGAACCACCGCGGCTTCTGTAAATGAGCTAGAATAGCTCTGATGAATTCTTTTGATATGAGGTGAAGCGTGGCACGAGCCGATTCGGGACTCCCCGAGCAGATAGCAGATAAAATCATTCAACTGATCCTGGATGAGCATCTTGAGCAAGGCGACCGCCTGCCCAAGGAGGCTGTGCTCGTCGAGCGCCTGGGTGCTGGCAGGAGCACCGTACGCGAAGCCATGAAGCTGCTGCAGTCGCGCAACATCGTGCGCATTAAGCAGGGCTCTGGCACCTATGTGGCATCAAACCCCGGCGTTGCCGACGACCCGCTGGGCTTTACCTTTATCGACGACAAGCAGCGTCTGGCGCGCGACCTACTCGAGGTGCGCTTTATGATCGAGCCGCAGATTGCACGCATGGCAGCCGAGCACGCAACCAACGACCAGGTCGTCTGTATCAAAGAGCTCTGCGACGAATCCGAGCGCCTGGCCGAGGCCGGTGAGGATTACTCCGCCGCCGACACCGCGTTCCACAATGCCATTGCCGAGAGCTCCGGAAACCTCGTCGTTCCCCGCCTAATGGGCGTGCTCAAGGCGTCTGTCCCCCTGTTTATTGACGTGACCGGCAAAAAGCTGGTTGAGGAGACCATCCGCACCCACCGTGGCGTGGCCGACGCCATCGCCGCGCGCAATCCCACCGCAGCGCACGACGCGATGTACCTGCATCTGGTGTACAACCGCAACATGATCGCAGAGGGAGCGCAGGAACAGAGCAAATAGACGTCCGCACGGCAAGGGCGAGACTACCGTTCGCCTTTTAAAAGTGAACGTTCACCTGATTTTAGGGAATAAGGGGTGGCTATTACGCCGCTTCACCTATACTGACCTTGTATGAAAAGCAAGACTTATATAGATGAACGTTTCTTTTGAAAGGATCGCTATGTCTGATCTTATGGACAGCTTCCGTCTGGACGGCAAGGTCGCACTGGTGACCGGCGCCACCTACGGCATTGGCATGGCCATTGCCGAGGCGCTCGGAGAGGCCGGCGCCAAAATCGCCTTTAACGCCCGTCACGCCGACAAAGTCGCCGAAGCCGAGAAGCACTACCGTGAGCTGGGCTTTGACGCTCACGGCTATGTTGCCGACGTCACCGACGAGACTGTCGTCGCCGAGCTCATCGCCAAGATCGAGGCCGACTTTGGCACCACGCCCGACATCCTGGTCAACAACGCCGGCGTCATCCAGCGTACCCCGATGCTCGACATGAGCGCCGAGGACTTCCGCCGCGTCGTCGATATCGACCTCAACGCACCGTTTATCGTGTCAAAGGCCTGCCTGCCTGGCATGATCGCCAAGGGCCACGGCAAGATCATCAACATCTGCTCGATGATGAGCGAGCTGGGTCGCGAGACCATCGCCGGCTATGCCGCCGCCAAGGGCGGACTCAAGATGCTCACCAAGAACATCTGCTCGGAGTTTGGCGAGGCCAATATCCAGTGCAACGGCATTGGGCCCGGCTACATCGCCACGCCGCAAACCGCACCGCTGCGCGAGACGCAGCCCGACGGCAGCCGCCACCCGTTTGACCAGTTCATCATTGCCAAGACGCCGGCCGCCCGTTGGGGCACGCCCGAGGACCTGAAGGGCCCCGCCGTGTTCCTGGCTTCCGACGCGTCGAACTTCGTCAACGGCCACATCCTCTACGTCGACGGCGGCATCCTCGCATACATTGGAAAGCAACCTCAATAAGCGTCGCCGCAACTGCCCATATCAGGTTTCATCCACTCGTTTTTCATTTGAGTTGCGGTGAGATAAGGATTGGTTTTGGCTTCTATCAGGCAAAACAGTCCGTATTTCACCGCAAGTTAGAAATAGAAAGGTAATTCGCAATGAAGATCGCTCTGATCAATGAGAACTCTCAGAACTCCAAGAACCCTATGATTGAGGCTGCCCTTAAGAAGGTTGTCGAGCCCATGGGCCACACTGTCTTTAACTATGGCATGTATGCCGATGCCGACTCCAAGCCCCTCACCTACGTGCAGAACGGCATCCTTGCCGCCGTGCTGCTCAACTCCGGCGCTGCCGACTACGTCGTGACCGGCTGCGGCACCGGCGAGGGCGCCATGCTCGCCTGCAACTCCTTCCCCGGCGTGCTGTGTGGCCACGTTGCCGACCCGCTCGACGCCTACACCTTTGCCCAGGTCAACGATGGCAACGCCGTCGCCATGCCCTTCGCCCTCAAGAACGGCTGGGGCCAGGAGCTCAACCTTGAGTACACCTTCGAGAAGCTCTTTGGCTTTGGTTCGGGAAACGGCTACCCCGCCGAGCGCGTTGAGCCCGAGCAGCGCAACAAGAAGATCCTCGACGGCGTGCGCGCTGTGACCATGCGCCCGCTCGTCGACGTCCTGGGCGAGATCGATCAGGACCTGGTAAAGGGCGCACTTGCCGGCGAGCACTTCCAGGAGTACTTCTTTGCCAACGCAACCGACGAGGCCATCATCGCCAAGGTCAAGGAGATCCTGGGCCTCTAATCGCACGACTCATTGCAGCTAACGCAAGCGGCGGTCGTCCCATGTACGGGACGACCGCCGCTTTTTGCTATCTACCGACTGACGCCGCGGGGATAGGCCTCACATGCACCAAGGGGTTGACTAGAGCTCGCAAGCAACCTTGTAGCCATCGCCGATGGCGTCGCGGATGTTGCCGCACTTGTTGGCATCGCCCAACACGTGGGTGGTAACGCCGGCTGCAGCAAGGTCGTCGGCCAACTTGGTATTGGGACGATAGCCCATGGCAAGTACCAGCGTATCGGCATCGGCGATGGTGTGGATCTCGCCGTCCTTCTCGTAGCTGATGGCATCCTCGGTAATCTCGGTCACCTTGGCCTCGGTCAGCACGTGAACGCCCTTGGAGAGCATGCGCGTGATGAGCACCGCGCGACCGGCGCCGCCCTCGTTGGCGGCGAGCGTCTTGGTCATCTCGATGACGGTGACGTCGCGATTGGCCGGCGACAGATCGTTGACCAACGGGGCCAGGTAGTCGGCCGTCTCGCAACCGACGGTGCCGCCGCCCACGACGACAATCTTCTTGCCCGGGAAAGCCTTGCCGCCCAACAGGTCGTCAGCCGTCATGACCTGCTTAAATCCCTGCATGAAGGCCGGGGCGATGGGCTCGGCGCCATAGGCCAGGACGACCTCGTAGCCGGCGTAGTCACGCTGAATGTCCTCGGCAGTAAGCTCGGTGCCAAATACGCACTTCACGCCGACCTCGGCCAGGCGACGGTACTGATACTTGATCACGCGGGTGAGTTCCTGCTTTGCCGGCGGAACGGCCGCGATGCGCATCTCGCCACCCGGCTCGTCCTGCTTATCCACGAGCACTACGTTGTGGCCGCGCTTGGCAGCAATGTAGGCTGCCTCCATGCCCGCAGGACCAGCGCCCACAACCAGCACGTTCTTAGCCTCGGCGGCAGGCTCGTAGCCGGCCTCGTCGCGCTCAACATCGGGATTGACGGTGCAGGAGATGCGCTTGCCAAACATAATGCCGTTCAGGCAGCGCAGGCAGCCGATGCAGGGACGGATGTCGTCGGCGTTGCCGGCAGCGGCCTTGTTGCAGAACTCGGCATCGCACAGATTGGCGCGGCCCATCATGCAGATGTCGGCAGCGCCGTCCTCGATCAGCTCCTCGGCGATCCAGGCCTCGTTAATACGTCCGACAGTGGCGACGGGAATGTTGACGTGCTTTTTGATCTCGCGCGAGCAGGCGGCGTGCGAGGCCTGCTGCGTGCCGGCGGCGGGAATCGCGGAGCCGCGCTTGATGGTGGTGCCGCCCGACACATGAATCATGTCGACACCGGCCTTCTCCAGGCGACGCGAGACGTAAATCATGTCGTTGAGGGTCAGACCGCCATCGGTGTACTCATCGCCCGAGATGCGGACGTCGATGATAAAGTCCTTGCCGCAGCGCTCGCGAATCTCGGCGATGACCTCGAGCAAAAAGCGCATGCGGGCGTCGAGCGAGCCGCCGTACTCATCGGTACGCTTGTTATAGAGCGGGGTCAAGAAACCGCCGAGCATGCCGTGGGCGTGCGCCGCATGGACCTCGACGCCATCGACACCGGCCTTCTGCATACGCACGGCAGCGTCGCCAAACTGATGCGTGAGCTCGTGAATCTCGTCGACCGTGATAGGACGCGGTGCCTCACGGGCATAGGACGGTCCCACGAAGGACGGAGCGATCAGGCGCGGCGTGCCCGGAATGTTAAAGGCCATATAGGCGGGGTGGAAGAGCTGCGGCATGATCTTGCAGCCATACTCGTGGACGGTCGCGGCGAGCTTTTCCCAGCCAGGGATAAACGTGTCGTCGTAGCAGCACATGTCACCCGGCAGATAGGTATAGGTAGGCTCGACCGTCACGACCTCGGTGATGATGAGGCCCACGCCGCCCTTGGCGCGGGCACGGTAATGATCGACCAAGTCGTCGGTCACATAGCCATGATCGGCCAGGTTGGTGGACACCGGCGGCATAAAGACGCGGTTCTTGACCTCGGTTGTACCGACCTTGATTGGGCTAAAGAGCATCGGATAGGCGGAGGACTCCATACAGGGTTCCTTTCATTTGAGCCGCTCGGCGGCAGTTGCTAACGTACCTATCGTATCAGTACCCGCCGCATTCGCGCTCGCTCGCACTCCCCACCTTCAATCCCAACCCTCACAAAAAAGTTGCGGTGGAATACGGAGTAGGTGAGGCTTTTAACAGCAAAACAGTCCGTATTTCACCGCAACTGATGGGCGGGATGGAGTTAGAGGCCCAGATAGGTAGTCATGCCTTCGACGGCGAGCTTGGCGCCAGCTACGGCGTGGACCACAGTGAGCGGGCCGTTGACCACGTCGCCGGCGGCAAAGACGCCAGGCACGGTAGTCATGCCATACTCGTCGACCGAAAGCAGGCCGCGATGGTCGGTCTCCAGACCGCCCGTTGTAAGCACGAGCTTGTCCTTGGGCACTTGAGACGCCGCAATCACAACCGTGTCGGCGGACACGTGGTCGAGTTCTTCCTCGTAGCCCACCACGTTGTTGTCCTCGTCAAAGATAGCCGTCTCGAACACCGGACCGTTGTCGTCGATGGCGCAGATCGCCTTGCCGCACACAATCTCGGCACCGTCAAGCTCGGTCAGCTCCACCTCGTCATCGATGGCAGAGATATGGCGCGATCGGGCGTACACGGTAACCTTGCGAGCACCCGAGCGCAGGGCCGTGCGGGCAACATCCATGGCCACATTGCCGGCGCCGATAACCACCACGTTCTGCCCGATCGCCACGCTCGTGGGGTCAACGAGGTAGTCGATGCCAAACAGCACGTTGCCGCGCGACTCGCCGGGAATACCCAGTTTGCGAGCTCGCCAGGTACCAGTACCGACAAAGACCGCATCGTAGCCGTCGCGCAGCAGGTCGTCGATGTGGAGCGCACCGCCGATGGTGGTCGAGGGGCGAACGCGCACGCCGAGCGAGCACATCACGTGGCGGTACTTTTGCACGAGCGAGCGCGGCAGACGGAACTCGGGGATACCGTACTCCAGCACGCCGCCGATCTCGGGCCGCTGCTCAAAAACGGTGACGGCGCAACCCAGCTGGGCCATCTTAATGGCCACGGTAATACCGGCGGGACCGGAACCGACCACAGCAACCTGTTTGCCACACGACGGCGCGGGCGTCCACTCCTTACGATCTAAATACGCTGTGGAGATGTAGTGCTCGATGCTCGAAAAATGCACGGGTGTGCCCTTACGGCCCTGAATGCAAGCACCCTCGCACTGGCCCGAATGGTTGCACACCACGGAGCAGACCGCGCTCATGGGATTGTTCTGGAACAGCAGCTCGCCCGCCTCTTCTAGACGACGCAGCTTGAACAGGTCGATGACCTGAGGAATAGGCGTCTGAACCGGGCAGCCCTTAATCTGGCAGAACGCCCTTTTACAACCCAGGCAACGATTCGCCTCTTCGACAATGTGGATAGCCACGCAACTCCCCTTTTTAATGCAATCCAATGGGGCGACGATAAAGACCCTTCACCGCCGCCCCCATACAGGTAATCTCAATCTGCCGACACGGCAAAAGCCAATGCTATAACTCGCGATGCGAAGCCCCGCAGCGAGCGGACATGTGCTCGAGTGTCGCCAGGCAGTCAGCCGCCGTCGCCGGCACGCTGTTCTCGACCACGCAGGGAATCCCAGGGCAGGCGGCGGCAGCCCAGGCCACCACGGGCTCAAAGTCATAGCGACCCGTCTCGCCCACGCCGTGGCACACCAGGCGTGAACCCGTACCGTCGCACCAACCGGCTTCGTCCTCGTTATCAACGACCTCAAAATCCTTGGCGTGCAGCACGCGGATCTTACTGCCGCATAAGTAGAGCATGCGCGCTGTGATTTCCTGCGCTTCGTCAACGACGCTGGGGTGCAGCAGCGACACCGGGTCGTAGATCACGCCGAGCGACGGGCTCGTGACGCGCTCCAGCACCTCACGGCAGCGATCCGGCGTGTTAACCGTCTCGTTCCAACCGGGCTCGATCAGTATTTGCTCGCCCACGGCCTCGGCCCGATCGCAGACGTGTGCAAGTCCGTCTGCAAACGCATCGAGCGCCTCGTCGGTCATGCGGTCGTCCGCGACGCGGTTCTGCGCATTGGGGCGACCGGTCTCGGTGCCAACCGGGCATCCGCCGAGCATCTGGGCAAAGTTCAAGCACGCCTCGTACTCGGCAAAGTTATCCATGAGTTGTTGGCGATCGGGCGTCGCCAGATTCTTATAACAGCCGAGCACGGCGACCGAAACGCCTGCCTCGTCGAGCACCGCGCGCAAATGGTCGGCAAGCTCGCGGGTCAGGCCGCCTCGATCGATCCCCATCGATGCGTAGAGCACCTTGCTCGGCAGCTGAATGCACGAAAAGCCCAGCTCTCCCGCCATGCGGATGCGTTCCTCGACGGTCCCCTGCGGAAGGTCGTGCAAACGTACACCCGGAGTAATAGCCCCCACGTTATTCACATCCCTTATGAGCGTTGATGCCCGGGGTGTATCCGCCAAACGGGTCCTCGATGGAGCACACGCCCGAGGGGGCGAGCGGATCGCGTTTACCGGCCAGCTTGTCGTGATGCATGGTCTCGATATAGGCAAGCACCAGCGGCGCCACACCCTTCGCATCGTTTTTGACGATAGGCTCGCTCATGTAGTAACCAAACGTGCCCTCGCGGTGCGCGGTGTTTCCCAAGCCCGCGACCAGGCAGATGTTGTCGAGCGCCAGCTGTCCATCATGCTCGGACAGGCAGGTCTCGCAGATGCCGTCGAAGGCGCGACGGCCGTACTGGTAGTAACGCTCGCCCAGCACGCCTAGACGCACGCCCTTCATGATGGCATTGGCAAAAATCGCGCTACCAGACTCCTCCAGGTAGTTGGGGGCGATATTGGGCAGGTTGATGACCTGATGCCACATGCCGGTCTTCTCGTCCTGATACGGCAGCATGGCATCGATCAGGTCGTGGAACATCTTGCGAATCTCGTCCTTCTCGGCTGACATCGAAGGCGGCATGAGCTCCCAGGTATCGATGAGTGCCATGGCAAACCAGCCCTCGGCGCGCAGCCAGAAGTTAGCCGAAAGGCCGGTGACCGGGTCGCACCAGAACTGTTTGCGGCTCGCGTCGTAAGCGTGATAGTACAGACCGTTGAGGGGGTTGCGCATCAGGTCATGCACGACCTGGAACATATGGAAGCTGTCCGAGCAGGCACGACGGTTGTGGAAGCTCAGCTCGTACTGCATGTAGAACGGCTGGGCCATATACATGCCATCGAGCCAGATCTGGTTGGGATAGACGGCCTTGTGCCAAAACACGCCTTCTTTGGTGCGCGGCTGGGTCTCGAGCTGGCGGTAGATGGTGTCCATGGCGGCACGGTACTTGGGCTTGCCCACCAGGTCATAGAGCTTGTAGAGGGTCTTGCCCGCATTGACGTTATCGAGGTTGTACTCCTGCGGGTTGTAATGCTTGATGGTACCGTCGTCCTGGACAAAGAAATCGATGTAGTCATCGGCAAAGGTCAGGTAGCGCTGCTCACCCGTGATCTCGTACAGCTCGATGAGCGCCTTGATCATGCAGCCGTCGATATAGTTCCAGGTGTTCTCCTTGCCGGCGCGAATCTTTTCGATATTCCAAGCCGGCGCCTGCGGCGTAGAGGTTTCGATCAACTGCTCGATATAACGGTCCAGGATTTGATTGCAACCCATTGCTGTCCCCTCTGACATAAACGATAGGTGAACGTTACCCCTAGTGTAACGCGAACGGGGAATATAGGGTGAACGTTAACCCTATATTCCCCGCAAACGGCAGACTTTTAGCGGCAAACGGCGGTGAGACCCGCGGCGATGCGATGCGCCAGGCGCTCATAGCCGGCAGGACTGTAATGCAGACCGTCCGGCATATAGAGCTCGCGGTGCTCCGGCAAAAACGGGCTGATGCCGCTTTGCGCATACAGGTCAATCACCGGAACGGAGTAACGGTCACAGACCTCCAGCATCGCTCGCACGTAGGCGTCTTGCGTCAGACCCAAATGGTTCGCCTCATCGCTTGCCGGGATATCCTTCTCGTGCTTACCACTCGTCTTGCATGGCGTCATAAACACGAGCTTTGCCTGAGGTGAGCGCGCCGTGATGGTTCGGATCAGATAGTCGACCGCACCATAGAACTCATGCGCATCGGTGCTGCCCAACTCGCCAAGCGGCACGTTGCGGCTAAAGTCGTTAACGCCGCCAAAGACAACATAGACATCGGCCGCATCGTCGATGCCGTCCAAGCGCTCGACAAATGAATCGGTACGGTCGGCCTTGATGGCGATACGCGAACCCTTGATGCCAAAGTTCTCGACGACTGCACCTCCCAGCAACGCGCCCAGATGCGAAGTCCAAGAGATGTCGTTGCCGCCTGCGCCGCATCCGTTATCCCCCCATGTGGTCGAATCGCCAAAGCAGCAAATGGTCGATTCACTCAAACTCTTCGTTTCCATAATCTTCTCCTCATCCGCCCATCGGCAGTCATACAGGAACGTACCGTTTATTCGCAGCATGCCGAGGGGCTATGCACGGGCGCATTCCGCAACGTGCGAATCGAGCCATTCGATATCCTCGACAAGATGTGCCACGCCCAGATGGTGTTCACCCGGACACACCTCGTGCCGCAGGCCATCTCTGCGACCCAACAACTTGTAGGCATCGCGCACGATCTCGAGCTGCTCGTCAACATTTTTCAGCCCGCGCGAACCGTTCAGATGATCCTCTTCGCAGCTTTGCACTAACAACGGGCGCGGCGCAATAAGCGAGGCAATATCGCCCATGTCGAGCAAGCGCCAAAGTCCGGGTGTGTAGTTGCAGCTGCAATTGCCGTTGAGGTGCAGCAGCGAATCATCGACACCGTACAGGTAGCCCGAGACAAACGTCTTGCATACGCGTGGGTCGAGCGCCGCCAGATACAGCGTCATGTATCCGCCGCCCGAAAAGCCAAAACAGCCCAGGTCGTCCATGGCAATGTCGCCGCGCGCCTCTAGGTAATCGATCAGACGCATGTTATCCCAGGCGTTGAGACCCGCAACGGTAAGTCCCAGCGGCTCGGCCATGCGCGCCTGGTTTAGGCACGTGCCGCGCAGAAAGCTGTTCTCGTCATCGCCCTGGCCCTTCCAGTCACGACGGTATCCCCAACCGCGTGCGTCGGGGCAGACGGTCACGTAACCCATACGCGCCAAACGTAGACCGTAGTCGTAATTGAACTTACGCACAGCATCATCGACCGCCGGCACGCCCGTCACGCCCGCAACACTTGCGGCGCCTGCTCCCTGATGGCCATGCGGGCAGATATAGCAACACTTGCGGCCGTGCGCATCGAGCTTAGGCGACTGCGGCTCGAGCAGGTAGAACGGCATCCAAACGTCGCGCTCCACCTGCAGCATCGCATGAGTACGCACGATGCCGCCGGCAACCCGAACGCGGCTGAGCTCACGAAGTTCAGTCGGGGCGCGGTCCATAAGCGAAAGACCCAAAACATCGTACAGACGAGTCCTGGTCGCAATCTTCCACGCCTCAAAGTCTGCAGGGGTCTTGCCCGCAAATGCGGCGGAGCGCCCCTCGCGCTTCAGCCGGGCACGCAGCGCAGGTTCGTCTTCGCAGTACGTCTCGATATGCACGGTGCGGCCATTGGCAGATAGCCCAGCCGTCTCCACCGCATCACCGTCGCCGCCCTCGGGATCCCAGCCGTCCGCACCGGCAAGCACCTGTTCGCGGGCGTACCCGGCGGCAGCCATCACATCGAGTTTATTCGCCCACGGCACCCAGCCGGTAGTATCGCCCGCCGGCCCATGCAGGATCGCGCCAGCATACTGCGCGCAGTTGTGCGCCGCCGGTTTATTCCAATCCCACCAGCCTTCGCGCTTGATATGTCGCCCCAGCCAACAATCGATCAGCGCAGTTTGCGCCCATTCGCGCCAAGGACGGCCCAGGTAGACCGAATCCGGCGCCACGACATCCGGTGCTGTAAACGAACAACCGTGGAACACAAATCCGTACGGCTCGCCTTTAGGCGTGGAGGCTGCCGTTACATACCCGTTGACATCCATATCGCGGTTGAGCGAGCGGATCTCGCACCCCTCAAAGTAGGCACGCGCGCCGCCAAAGATAAAGTCGACATCGCCCTCGATCCGGCAACGTCGAAAATACTGGCGCCCCACCCGGCGCGGCGCAAACTGCTTGGGCCCAATGAATCCGCCCGGTTTGACTTCGCGCGGGGGCAACGGGCCCAAAAACAGCGTGTCCTGGCGCCCCGTAATGCAACAGGCGTCGACCACCAAACGGTCGCCGTCGGCGTACAGCGCAATCGCCTGCCCCACCTCGCGACCGTCGCCGGCATCGTTGACGATTGTGAGGTTCTCGAGCCGTACGTCGTCGGCATCGACCAAAACGGTATAGGTCCTAAACGTGCCGAGCATTCCGTCGATGCCCGATCCGTCCCCCGAGGGCATCTTGGCGCCCAAGCCGCCCACGATACGCACGCTATCGGCCGTCTCTCCCTCAATCGTCACATGCGAGCGATGAATCTCGACCCGCTCGCGATACTCGCCCGGATCGACGCGAATCATCACCGGTTGCTCGGCATCCGGATAGAGCTGATCGGCTGCCGCCAAGGCATCGGAAATCGTTGGATACGCTCCTGCCGCAGCCCTCGAAACGCGCAGCGTATAGATACTTTCGCTCATCGTCCATCACGCTCCCATGCAACGAACTGTTCAGGCCAGCCCTGAACCTGTGGCTGAATATGCTCGGCGCAGCCCTTAAATGCCGTTTGGGCCGTGGCGAGCGATGCCCCATGCTTTCCATGCGGAAAGACATGTAGGCTAAAGCCAATCCCGTGGTCGGCAAGAGCCTGCGCAAGAAGGAGGCTATTTTGAACTGGTACCGATGCATCCTCGGCGGTATGCCACAAGAACGTACGGGGGAAGCCATCGCCCACCATATTCTCGATCGACAACTTTTGAGCCAAAGCGCCATCGGCACCCGTTAGGTGTTCAAACGAACCACGATGAGCATAGGCCCCCGAGCTTACGACCGGATAGCCCAAGCAAAGTGTGTCAGGCCGAATCGACTCAGGCGATGCCGAAATCGACTCTGCAAGCCAGGGTTGGTCCCAAAGCGCCCCGAGCAAGCCAACTAGATGCCCACCGGCCGAAAAACCCATGACCGTAATCCGATCAGGATCGACACAGTACTCTGCCGCATGGCTTCGGACGGTATCGACCGCCCGCGCGAGTTCTTGCAATGCCAGCGGATAGACAGCCGGAGCAACCGAATAGTTCAGTACAAACGCTTGGTAGCCCATCGCCAACAAACGGAGCGCTACCGGCTCGCCTTCGCGCGGCGAAACGTGATCGTAGCCGCCTCCTGGCACGACCACAACTGCAGGCAGCGGTTTTAAAGCATAAGCATCTTCGGTCGGGGCAAAAACATAAGACGTAATCGTGGCAGACGAGCCATCGACCCCGACAGGAATCGTTTTATTGAGCATGTATTCCCTTTCACCATGATGCGTAGCGCAGCGCACACGGCCGTATCGCACAAGGGCTGCATTGCCGATTTATCCGACAATGCAGCCCTAGTCATCAACCCGAGTTAGGAACGGACAACCTTGTCGACGTTCTGGAGCTGCAGCTCCTCGCCGTCCTGGCCCTCGATCACCACATTTTGCAGGTCGAGTACCTTGACGTTTTGCGCGATGATGCCCTGGCGCACCATGGGCTCAACGCCGCAGGCCATGGCCGGGACAAAGGGCTCGGCATCCGGCGCGAAGGTCACGTGGACATCCTGGAACGTCAGGCGCGTCACTTTGCTCTCGGGCAGGCCCGTGATGTAAGCAGCAGCCGCGTGGCAGTTAGTAGCCTCGATATCACAAAACGTCGTGGCACCAAAGCCGGGTGTGCGGTCGTCGACGGGCAGCGCCTCGCGAGACTGCACGTAATCGGTCTTGCCGTCCTTGTCGCAGAAGTAGAACGAGTTGACCACGAAGGGCGTGAGCACCTCGTCCATGCGAATGTGCTCAAAGGTAATGCCCTCGTTGACGGCGTCCTTGCCGCGCCCGCGGCGGGTCTTGACGCGCAGGCCGCGGTCGGTGCGTTCAAAGAGGCACTTGCTCACGGTAAGGTCCTTGATGCCGCCGGCAGCCTCGGATCCCAGCACCACGGCACCATGGCCGTCGTGCATGTAGCAGTGAGAAATCAGCACGTCGTGCGTGGCGGGACGAAGCTCAGGCTCAATGCCCAGCTTGCCGCTCTTGATGGCGATGCAGTCGTCGCCCACCGAGAACTGACAACCAAGGATGCGAACAAAACCGCAGCTCTCGGGATCGAAGCCATCGGTGTTGTGGGAGTTCTTGGGGCCCTCGATGGACAGGCAGAGCGCATCGATGTGCTCGCACAGGATGGGGTGGATGTTCCACGCCGGGCTGTTGCGGACGGTGAAGCCAGCCAAGCTCACGTTTTGGCTCTCGGACAGGAAAATCATGCGCGGGCGGGCGACCTCGCGGCCCTCCTCAGGGCGGAAGATGTTCTTAAAGTCCTTGTTCCACCAGTTGTCCTCGGCAAAATCAGTCTGACCGTCGATCGCGCCGCGACCATAGATGCACACGTCGTGCACGCCCAGACCCGTAAAGGTAGAACAGTAGGTCGAGAAGCTCTCCCCCTCCCAGCGGCCCAGGGGCAGCATATCGGTACCGGCATACCCAGCGCCCTCGTTGCCCGTGACCGTTCCCGGAATGTAGGCAAGCGCGGCACGATCGTGGCGGGCCAGCAGCACCGCTCCCTCGGCAAGCTCGATGTTGATATTGCTCTTAAGGAAGAGGGACTTGATGCGATAACTACCGGCGGGGATCAGCACGCGCCCGCCCTTGGGGCAGGCCATGATGGCAGCCTGGATGTTGGTGGTGTCGTCGTGCTCGGCATCGCCCTTGGCGCCACAGTCGCGAACGTTGATGGTAAAGGGCTCAGCCGGCGTGGTGACACCTACGCTCAGCTCACGCTCGCCACAAACAAAACGAACCAGGTTGCGCTTGCCGGGGATCAGGCCGTCGACATAGGTCTCGACCGTATTCGTGGTACCGGCGGGCTCGTCGTTGACAAAGATCTCCCACGTATCGGCGCAGGTAAAGTAACCGCCGTCGTCAAGCTCGATAACCGCCGCGCGCGCGTTGCGCCAGATAACGTTCGTCTCCATGGGTTTCTCCCTCAAAAAGATGCTCTAAAGGCAAATTGTACGCTGTTGAAAAAGGGCCGTGCCTGCCGGCGGAATTCCGGTGGCACGGCCCTGTGATTTGGACGATATGTCGGCCTTACTCGGCGGGAGTTACGCTACCGTCCTGGAAGCCAACGTTGTTGTGGGCAAAGCAGTCCTCGTACTTAAAGCCGGAGAGCTCCTCGCAAAGCGCCTTGACCTCGGGCTTGACGTCGGCCATCTTGCCACCCTCCTTGACTCGGTGAATCTCGTCGCAAAGGACGTCGCACTGCTCCTTGTCGATCTTGATGCCGCGGGCAAGGACGGCCGCAAGCAGGAAGAAGCCGGCGCAGCCGATGATCATGTAGCCGCAGATATACAGAGGCACGGTAGCGGGCTGGGTCACGGCGTCGCTATTGCCGGCGGTCTGAATGAAGCCGGAGGCAGCAAGGACGATAGCCCACACGTTGACGGCGATAGCCTGGGCGATCTGCTGGCAGAGCTGCTGCGCGGAGCTGTAGATGCCCTCGCGACGACGCAGGGTGATGAGCTCATCGACATCGGGGATGTAGTTGAGCAGAACATCGGGCAGGTACTGGAAGCCGACGTAGAAGAACTTCCAGATGGCGAAGATGATGGGGTAGGCGATCATGGCGATGGCGACCGTGGAGGTGCCGTTGATCTGACCAAAGGCGAAGTAGTTGTAGGCAATGATGCACGCAGCGCAACCGACATTTGCGAGGTACCAAGACTTGTGGAAGCCCTTCTTGGCCATGAGGGCAACCCAGATGGCGGTGCAGACGATAGCGACGACCTTGCCAGGCATCTCCATCACGGACTCGTAGGACTTAGGAATCTGCAGGCAGTAGACGATGAAGAAGGACAGGCAGGCAGACCAGCAGGCAGCAGCGAGCTTCGTGGAGACCTGTGCATACAGGACCTTGCGGAAGGACTTGTTGCGGAAGGTGGAGATAACGTCGATGAAGAACTTCTTGATACCCTCGCCGACGCTCTCGATCTTCTCCTGAGCGACCTCCTCGGGGGTGTGCTCCCACGTGGACAGGTACACACAAAGCAGCGAGATTGCCATGACCGAAGCGTTGACCGTAGCGATGATGAAGTAGCTGAACGGGTTGGTCTCGCCGAAGGTGCCAAAGCCGAAGCCCACAAGTGCAGCCATCAGGAAGCCGGCGGCGTTACCAAAGAGATGCTTGTAGCCGGTGAGGTACGTACGCTCCTTAAAGTCGTCGGTCATCTCGATGGTAAGCGGCGACAGGTTGGCGGTGCAGAACGTGTACGCGACGTTGTAGATCAGGTACAGCACAAAGTAGTACGGGAAGCCAAACGGCGTAGCCACGAAGATGAGCGGCTCGGCGATCATCATCGGGATGGCCAGCAAGATCCAGAAACGACGACGACCAAAGATGCGGCCAATCTTGGTGGCATAGAAGTTATCGGCCACAAAGCCCATCAGCGGGCAAAGAATGGCGTTGACATAGATGGCAAACGAGCTGATCAGTGCAGCCTCGCCTGCGGACAGGCCACACTCCGTGGACAGGAACAGCACCATGTAGCTGTGCGTAAAGGTCAGGGCACCGGAATTGAGCATACCGCCCATACCAAAGCCCAAGCGCGTCCAGAATGTGATCTTACGCTTTTTTCCGATCTTATTAGTCATCGAGCTCCCTCTCTTTTCTCGATTGTCTTGCAGCAAGACATTGGAGTCCACACTGACATCTGTCTGCCCAGCGTTCAGGGTGAACGTTTAGTTAGATTATGCGCGATTGCTTACGACAGGTGAACGTTCACTTGAATAATATCCTTGAACGGTCGATTTTTATCGCTGAACGGACACAATTGAGATCCTCACACCTATTTTCTGCTGGTAAGGGCGCCATGCTGGACAGCCATGAGATAGGTGAACGTTTATCAGATTTTCCAACATATTCACTTAACCACAAAACGAAACCACGCCGGGAACACTCCCGACGGGGCCGATGACATCTCGCTATGCTTGGGTGCATTTGCCACTACAGGCAGACGCCGTCCTTCCAGATGCTGATCTCGTGACAGCCACGGCGCTCGGCACTCGTGAGTTTACCGCTCGCCGTCTCCAGTACCAGCTGGTATAGATCGTGAGCAGCCTCGTCGAGCGTGCGCTCACCCGTGGCAATCACGCCGGCGTTAAAGTCCATCCAGTTGGCCTTGTGGTCGCACAGACGCTGATTGGTGAACACCTTGAGGGTAGGCGCCGGCGCGCCAAACGGTGTGCCGCGGCCGGTCGAGAACAGAATCACGTGGCAGCCGGCAGCCGTCAACGCCGTGGTGGATACCATGTCGTTGCCCGGACCGCACAGCATGTTCAGGCCGTGTTTATTTGCCTGGCCGGCATACGGCAGCACGTCGACGATGGGGGCAGATCCGCCCTTTTGCACGCAGCCGCAGCTCTTGTCCTCGAGCGTGGTAATACCGCCGTCCTTGTTGCCGGGGCTCGGGTTCTCGTAGACGACCTCACCGTGGCTAATAAAGTAGTCCTTAAAGCCATTGAGCATGTCGGAAGCGGCGTTAAAGACCTGCTCGTTCTCACAGCGATCGAGCAGGATACTCTCGGCGCCAAACATCTCGGGCACCTCGGTAAGCACCGACGTGCCGCCGCGGGCGACAACCATATCACTCACGCGACCGATCGTGGGATTGGCGGTAATGCCCGAAAGACCGTCGGAGCCGCCGCACTTAAGTCCAATAACCAGCTCGGAGGCCGGAATGGGCTCGCGCTTGGCTTGCTTGGCGAGGTCTGCCAGCTCGGCCAGAATCTTGTGGCCCTCGACCTGCTCGTCGGCAACGTCCTGGCAGGTGAGGAAGCGGACGCGCTCGTGATCGAAGTCACCGAGCTCGTCGAGCACCTGCTGGTGTGTGCAGTTCTCGCAACCGAGCGACAGGAATAGCACGCCGGCCGCATTAGGATGACGCGAGAGCGCCACCAGCAGACGACGCGTCTGGGCATGGTCGGCGCCGGTCTGCGAGCAGCCAAAGGGATGCGGGAAGTAGTAAACACCCTCCAGCGAGCCATCGACCAGATCCTGGGCCTTCTCACACATGGCACGGGCGACTTCGTTGACACAGCCGACCGTGGGGATGATCCACAGCTCATTACGCGTCGCGGCACGACCGTCGGCGCGGCGGAACCCCATAAAGGTCTCGGGCTCAACCGGCTCAACGACCGGATGTGTGGGGTTGTAGGTGTACTCGACCTCGCCCGAAAGGTTGGTCTTGACATTATGTGTATGAAGCCACTGACCGGGCTGGACATCGCCCGTCACATGGCCGATAGGAAGGCCGTACTTGATGACGTCCTCCCCTGCGGCAATCGCGCGCACCGCCATCTTATGGCCCTGCGGAATATCCTCCACGGCCACGACCTCGCCCACCCCGGGAACCGCGACGGCAGTGCCCTTGGCAAGCGGCGACAGCGCAACGATCACGTTGTCGGCCGGATTGATCTGGATAGTGTTCATTGCAAATGGTCCTAACCCTACAGGTTGAGCAGAAGTCGAGACGCGGGCACGCCGTCCCGCGCCCGCGTCTGCGCCGGAAATTTACGCCCGAGCGTTGGCGAAGGCCTGCTTGGCGCCCTCGGCACGCACGACGGCGAGCGCGCTGACGACAAACTCCTCAAGACCTGCGATCTGCGTAAGGTCCTCGCCCCACATCTGCTCGTTGGTGAGCACGTCGTGCACCAGCTGGGCATCGTCGGCGCCGGCATGGGCGGCGTAGAAGTCGAGCACGAAGGCGTCGTCCTGAGCGGTGTACTCGGTGCCGTCGGAGCGACGCAGGTGCAGGCCGTCGCCCTCGCGGGACACGAGCTCCTGCGTGTAGAAGGAGATGAGCGTAGCGAGGCTCGTCGCCAGGCACTTGGGCAGGTTGCCGGTCTCGGCAACGTAGTCCTTGAGCGTGGGCAGGTCGCGAGCGCGCCACTTAGCCGTGGAGTTGAGGCAGATGGAGAGCAGCGCATGATCAATAAACGGGTTGTCGAAGCGGTTTTCGACGGCGGCGGCAAAGGCCTTGCAGTCCTCGACATCCAAGTCGGCGGCAAGCGTCGGAATGACCTCGTCGTAGAGCATGGTGTTCATGAAGCCGCGAATGGTCTCGTCATGCATGCAGTCGCGCACGATATCAAAGCCGGCAACCCAGGAACCCGGAACGAAGGCGGTGTGGGCACCGTTGAGGATGCGGACCTTGCGCTTTTTGTACGGGGTGACGTCGGGAGTCACAAAGACACCCGGAAGACCAGCCTTCACAAAGGGAAGCTTCTCGGCAAGCGACTCGTCGCCCTGGATGCCCCACATCTGGAAGGGCTCGCGCACGGCCAGGAAGGGATCCTCGTAGCCCAGACGCTCGGCAACCGCCGCGGCCTCCTTAGGATCGCGGATGCGGCCGGGGACGATGGTGTCGACGAGCGTGGTGCAGACGGTGCAGTCGTTGGCCATCCACTGCGCAAACTCGTCCTCCCAGCCCCAGTCGCTCACATACTGGTTCATGATGCGCAGCAACTCCTCGCCGTTGTGATCGATGAGCTCGCAGGCGAGGACGATGACGCCCGGCTTACCGGCAGCCCAGCGGGTGTGGAGCACCTGGGCAAGCTTGGCGGGGAAGCTCGCAGGTGGCATGTCGTCGGCCTTGCAGGACGGGTCATAGGCGATACCGGCCTCGGTGGTGTTGGAGACGATGATCTCTAGGTCGTCGGAGACGGCGACCTCCATCATGGCGCGATAGTCGTCCTCACGATACGGGTTAAGGCAGCGGCTGCAGGCGCTGATCACGCGGGACTCGTCAACCGTGTTGCCGTTCTCCTTGCCGCGCACCAGCACGGTGTACAGGTCGTCCTGGGCATTGATACCGTCGGCAAAGCCAAAGGCACCGCTGATGGGCTGCACCATGACGACCTTGCCGTTCCAGCCGGTGGCCTCGTTGCCCATGTCAAAGAAACGGTCGACGAAGGCGCGCAGGAAATTGCCCTCGCCAAACTGCAGAACCTTCTCGGGAGCATCCTTGGGCAGCAAATAGCCCTTGTAGCCGGTCTTCTCGAGCGCATCGTAGCTGATGTTCTCCATCTGTGTCTCTCCTTAGATAGCTGTTAGCGTGCAAGCAAAACGGGGGCGCCGCGTGTGGCAACGGCGCTCCCGAGTTCGATGTGATTCGATGCAGGCTTATGCCTCGACGGTGTCCAAATCAAAGCCAAAGTAGCGGACCGCGTTGTTGTAGCTGATGTCGCGCACGATACTGCCCAGCAGCTCCATGTCGGCCGGGTACTTGCCCTGCTCGACCCACTCGCCGATCACGCTGCACAGCACGCGACGGAAGTACTCGTGGCGCGGATAGGACAGGAAGGAGCGGGAATCGGTAAGCATGCCCACAAAGTTGCCCAACACGCCCTCGTTAGCCAGAGCCGTAAGCTGCTCGCGCATGCCGACCTCGTTGTCGTTGAACCACCAGGCGGAGCCGTTCTGGATCTTACCGGCAGTCGGAGCCTCCTGGAAGCAACCCATGACGGTATCGATCATGGTGTTATCGATGGGGTTCAGGCTGTACAGGATGGTCTTGGGCAGGCCGCAGGTCTCCTGGATGGAGTTGAGGAAATCGGCGAGCTGGTCGGACGGCGTGTAGTTAGAGATGCAGTCGTAGCCGGTGTCGGGACCGAGCTTGGCGAACATGGCGCGGTTGTTGTCGCGCTTGCAGCCAAAGTGCAGCTGCATGGCCCAGCCCAGACGGACATACTCGCCGGCAACGAACTGCATAAAGGCAGTCTTGTACTTGAGGACCTCTTCCTCGGTAAGCGGCTCGGCAGCCAGACCCTTGGCAAAGATAGCCTCGATCTCGTCGGCGGTAGCCGGGACGTACATAACGTAGTCGAGTGCGTGGTCGGAGGCGCGGCAGCCCAGCTCGTGAGCAACGTCGTAGCGCTTGGAAATGGCAGCCTTCATGCCCTCAAAGTCGCTGACCTCAACGCCGGCAACCTCGGAAAGGTGCTTGCAGTAGTCGGCAAACTCCTGGCCGCGCTCGATGCGCAAAGCGGCATCGGGGCGCATGGCGGGAACGACCTGAACGTCAAAGCTGTCGTCGGCGGCAATCTTCTTGTGCCACTCAAAGCTGTCGGCGGGGTCGTCGGTAGTGCAGATCATGCGGACGTTGGACTGCTTGATCAGGTTACGGCAGGTAAAGCTAGCCTCAGCGAGCTTGGCGTTGGCAAGGTCCCAGACCTCCTGGGCAGTCTTGCCGTTGAGGACGCCCTCGTAGCCAAAGTAGCGCTTAAGCTCCAGGTGGCTCCACTCAAAGACGGGGTTGCCAACGCAGCGACCCAGGGTCTCGGCCCACTTTTGGAACTTCTCGCGAGCAGGGGCGTCGCCAGTGATAAAACGCTCGTCGACGCCGTTGGCACGCATCAGGCGCCACTTGTAGTGGTCGCCGCCCAGCCAAACCTCGGTGATGTTCTCGAAACGCTTGTCCTCCCAAATCTCCTTAGGAGAAATGTGGCAGTGATAGTCGACGATGGGCATGCCCTCGGCAAAGTTGTGGAACAGCTCCTCGCCGGTCTTAGTGCTCAGCAGGAAATCCTGATCGTCCATAAAGTTTTTCATCAAACAGCCCCTTTGCTGGCAACGCGGGCGCACGGCGCGCTCGTTATCCTTTAGGTGAACGTTCACTATACTAATCCATTGCACCTCAAAAGGTGAACGTTCACCTAACCACCACGGGGTGAACGGTAGATTTTGCCCGTTCAACGGTTGCTGGAGATGTGACTTGCATGTATTGCGGACTGTTTGGCGTCCCCGAACACCGAACTTGAGCGCTTTTGCTCAGGTGGGTCATGTCCCGACGTACATTTTTGGGAGTATTCAGCATTGGAGCGCGCCGTGCGCCATCCTCAGCGTCCTATTTGGAACGCAGATAGCGCCCGATCGGCATAAAAAGTGCCCCCGATGGCAAATTACGCCATCGGGGGCACTTAAAACAGTCGTTCTGCACCTCATTCAGGGCATGCCAATGCTGAATACTCCCAAAAATGCACGTCGCAAGAGGGGGTACCTGCTCAATCGGCTAAATACCCGCAAGTTCGCAGTAGCGATCGACATTGCTGGCAAATACCATCTCGACGGCGCCCTTCTGGACGGGCACCGTCGGGGTCCTTCCCCACAGCAGATAATCGCCCAGCGTCTTAGCGCCGCGATACGCCAGGCTCGTCGGGTCCTTATAGACAATATTGGTAAAGATACCGCGGCGCAAGGCCAGAGCACTTTCGGGAAACAGGTCGTTGCCGATCACCATGACCTGACCGGCCTTGCCGGTCGAGACGAGCGCGTCGGCAACCACTTCGGAACCAACGGCAAAAACGCTACAGATAAGTTCGGGGGCGTCCGGCGCACTCAAGCGCTTTTCGAGCTCATGCTCGAGTTGTTTGACTTGCGCATGGGCACCTGCAAGATCCTCAACCTGCCATGGAATATCACGTTCGCGCAGGTAATTGTGGAAGGCGCGGGCGGTTAGATAGTGCGAATCGGTA
Organism: uncultured Collinsella sp.; assembly: GCA_902466855.1. GTDB lineage: Bacteria > Actinomycetota > Coriobacteriia > Coriobacteriales > Coriobacteriaceae > Collinsella. Next base: position 44,923 of record CABQSP010000003.1, read on the forward strand.
TATGGGTCGCCTGTCAAAAGGAGCACGCGGGCGTCGGCCCCAGAAGCATGGACCAGGTTTGCCGCCTGCTCGGCCATAAGGCTGCCTGCCGTCGAATAATCGGCCAAGCTCGCACCCAAACGATTCAAATGCGGACGGTCGCCGTCGACAAGCTCAATCGTCACGCCCGCCTCGGCGATCTGCCCCAAAAGCTCAGTCGCACGATCGTCGCCCGGCGTATAGGCGAGCAAGCCATCAATCTTCTCGCCCACCTGCAGACGCTCGTCGATTTGCTCAAGTGCATCAGCGTAGCCGCCCACGCCAAATTCAACGCGCTCAACCGTAATGCCCCGGTCGATGACCTCCTGTTCAAAGCGATTGCAGCCTTCCCACAGGTAACGGAAAAAGTACGCTCCCTCGCGCGATGCGCGGGGCAGGCAAAACACCAGATTGATATCCTTGCGGCGCAGGCTTGAGGCACTTGTGTTGCGGTGATAGCCCATGGCCTCGGCCTTGGCGTTCACCTTGGCGCGCACGGATTCGCTCACGCCGGCCTTTCCCGTCAGGGCCTTGTGTACGGTATTGATGGAAACGCCAAGCTCGGCGGCTATGTCCTTCATGGTTACGCGAGCGCTCATGCGGTTACTCCGTTATAGATAAGTTGCCAATTAATAGTCCAGTTAACGATACCCCAAAAATACTCTTCGACTCGCCGTGCTCTCCCTCAAATGCACAAAGCGCCCCGCGAACGGATACCCGCGGAGCGCTTGGATGTCCGGACCTTATTTGATACCGCGACCCAAGTCTTCGGCGATTTTGTCTACGCCCTTAAGTGCAGCGCACGTCTTTTTGTTGGAGCAATGCCCCGTGCAAACGCCACCCTGAGCGCAGTCGGCGCAGGTGCCCTTGCGGTAGATGCGCACGCACACGGCGACAAACGCAACGCCGATAACAGCCAGTACAACAATATCGATAGGTGCCATAGCAAGCCTCCTCTAGTTAACCAGCACTTACTTTACCCCATTCTCCACCTACCAAAAAGGGACAGGTTTATTTTGGTCGGTTTTATCTGCGGAAACGCCACATCTTAACTTCTGGGGCAAAGTAATCTGTCTCCCATGCACAAAAAGCCCGGGGTCGCTGGGACACCCGGGCTCGTGAAAAGGGGCTAATCCTTATTCGGAATTAAGCGGAAACTGCGGCGGAAGCAGTGTTGGTCTCGTCCTCGTCGGTCCATGCATGCTTGGGCATGGGACGGAAGATCTGGAAGAGCATCGCAACCAGCAGCACGATGGCCACAATCGTCCAGATACCAAACTGTCCAAGAACAAGCAAGTTGTAGAACTGGTTGATGAACAGGCCGATCACCCAAGCAAAGGCGCACTCGTAGCCGATGGCAATCGCGGTCCACTTGCCAGAGTCCATCTGGTTGCGGATGGTGCCAATGGCGGCAAAGCACGGAGCGCACAGCAGGTTGAAGGCGCCGAAGGCAACGCAAGCGCCCATGGTGGGGAACATGCCGGCAAACGCGGTCCACAGGCTCGGGTCGGTCTCGGCGGCATCAGCCACGGACAGCAGCGAGCCGGCGGTGGCGACGACGTTCTCCTTGGCGACGAGGCCAGAGACAGTCAGTGCGGTGGCCTGCCAGGTGCTAAAGCCGAGCGGGGCGAAGATCCAAGCGACCAGGTTGCCCAGCATGGCAAGCACGGAGTAGTCCATAAACTCCTCGGGGATGCCGTCCATCGCAGGCAGGAAGCCAAAGGAACCGTTATAGCTACCAAAGTTGGAGAGGAACCAAACGACGACGGTGGACGCAAAGATGACCGTGCCGGCCTTCTTGATAAAGGCCCAGCAGCGCTCCCACACGTGCAGCGCCCAGGAACGGATCGCCGGGAAGTGGTAGGCAGGAAGCTCCATGACAAACGGGGTCGGACGGCCGGCGAAGAGCTTGGTCTTCTTGAGCATGAGGCCCGAGGCGATGACGGCAAAGACGCCCAGGAAGTAGAAGAGCGGGCTGATCCATGCGGCCGTGGTGGAAGAATCGCCGATGATGGAGCCCATGAGCAGAGCGATGATCGGCAGCTTGGCGCCACAGGGAATAAACGTGGTGGTCATGACCGTCATGCGGCGGTCCTTCTCGTTCTCGATGGTCTTGGTGGCCATGACGCCGGGGACGCCGCAGCCCGAGGACACGAGCATGGGGATAAAGGACTTACCGGACAGGCCAAAGCGGCGGAACACGCGGTCCATGATAAAGGCGACGCGGGCCATGTAGCCGCAGTCCTCCAGGAAGGACAGCATCACGAACAGCAGGAACATCTGCGGCACAAAGCCGAAGATGGCGCCCAGGCCGCCAACGATACCGTCGCAGACCAGCGAATCGACCAGGCCACCGTCCTCGGTGCCACCCGCCACGAGGGCGTCGTGCACCATGGTGGTGATACCCGGGACATAGGGGCCGTACTGTGCCGGGTCGACCGAGTCGGCGTCGTCACCCGCGGCCTCGACAGCCTCATCGTAAGCATCGCGGCCCTGACCGAGCACATACCAACCGTCGGTGCCAAAGAGCTGATCGTTGGTGAAGTCGGTCACCGTTCCGCCCAGGGTGGAAACGGCGATGTAGTACACGCAGAACATGATGACCACAAAGATCGGCAAGCCCAGGATACGGTTGGTAACCACGCGGTCGATCTTCTCGGAGGTGCTCATCTTGGCCGGGGCCTTGGTGAGGCACTCGTCGATGATGTGCGCGATGACGCCGTAGCGCTCGCCGGTGATGATGGACTCAGCGTCATCGTCGCAGTCCTGCTCGCACTGAGCGACCAGCTCTTCGACGCGAGCGGCCTTCTCCTTGGTGAGGTTGATGAGCTTGCAGGCGTCCGCATCGCGCTCGAACAGCTTGACGGCATAGTAGCGGCGCTTGTTGGCGGGAACGCTTGCAGGCAGGTTATTCTCGATGTGGCCCAGAACGTCCTCGATGGAGGAGTCGAACTTGTGCTCCGGCACCTGGCCCTTGGAAGCAGCGGACTTCTTGACCTGCTCGAACAGCTCCTTGATGCCCTTGTTCTTAAGGGCCGAGATCATCATAACCGGGCAGCCGAGCTTTTTGGAGAGCTTGTCCGTGTCGATCTTGTCGCCGTTCTTCTCGACCAAGTCGGCCATGTTGAGGGCAACGACCACGGGCAGGCCGGTCTCGATAACCTGAAGCGCCAGATACAGGTTACGCTCGAGGTTGGTGGCATCGACAACCTGGACGACAACATCGGGCTCGCCGCTCATGAGGTAATCGCGCGAGCATTGCTCCTCGGGGCTGTAGGGGGAAAGCGAGTAGATGCCAGGGAGGTCCGTGATGGTAACGTTCTTGTCGCTTAGGAGCTTGGCCTCCTTTTTCTCAACCGTGACGCCGGGCCAGTTGCCAACGTAGCCGTTGGCGCCGGTGATCAGGTTGAAAAGCGTGGTCTTGCCGCAGTTGGGGTTACCCGCCAACGCGACATGGATCTGAGAATCCGCCATTCAATCCTTCTTCCTTGTGTGCCTGCGCTGCTTTCTCCGCGCGGGCTGGATAATGTGCTTCAAAGATGCTGCATTAAGTTAGAAAAACCTAACTTTATCTGCAGAAATATACGTCGCGAGCCCTTACTGGACCTCGACGACGGCCGCCTCCTCCTTGCGGATGGAAAGTTCGTAGCCGCGCACGTTGATCTCGACCGGATCACCGAGCGGTGCAACCTTCACGACCTTGAACGAAGTGCCCTTGATGAGCCCCAAGTCCATAAGGTGGCGGCGAAGCGCGCCCTCACCGTGAAGCTTGACGATGGTGGAGCTCTCGCCCACCTTAACGTCACCCAACGTCTTCATCCTCTTGTCCCCCTTTCGGTTTTTATGAAATGCTGCAGACTAGCCGACGGTCATGATGTGCATGGCAACCTTGGAATCGATGCCAAAGCGTGCGCCCAGCACCGTGACGATGATATTGGCGCCACTCGAGCTCACCACGTGGATTTCGTTGCCCTCGACAAAGCCGAGGTCCTTGAGGTGGTGTTTCATGTCCTCATTGCCCTTTACCCGAGACACGCGCACGGTTTCGCCCGCTTTTACCATCGAAAGCGGCATGGCCGGCATCTGCGGTCCGCAAGACATGAGTGAGCTCCTAACGTCGGTTCGTCCTCAACATCGACGCGATAAAAGTTAACCACGTCTATGTTCGCTTTAGTAAACTAACACGTGGTTAACTTTTTGGAAAGGGTCCTCTTCAGTTTTTCGAAAAAGTTTCCTTTACGAAACAAAAGGGCGCGGCAAAGGACCATCCTTTACCACGCCCTGTCATGCTTAAAGCGAGAGATTTCTGATCGATGTGACGCAGGAGGCCTCATCCACGCCCGAAACGCGGAACACGACGTCTTCGCCACATTCGCCGCAGAGTGCCATGAGCCCTATAACATCGCGGCCATCCGTGTGGCGATCGCCGATACTGACTGACACGTCGCTACGATGTTTGGCAATGATGTCGTAGAGCAGCGCAACCGGGCGGGCATGCAGTCCCAACGGATCTTTAATCGTCTTTGTAAACTCGACCATGTCCCCTCCCGCGACATCGCACATTCGGCCGGCAAACCCAGCCACGTGGTAGCTATTGTAGCGTTAGATGCTTGTCGAGAGCTCCTCTGAACACCTCGTGGGCAAAAAGTGGCAAATATGAGTACTGTCACCAATTTAGTAGCAGCAAAATCGAGAGCAAATTGCCTAATTTGAGCGATTCGAAGAGGTTGAAAGCCGTCAAACGCCCTTTAAAGGGGGTTAGATAAATTGATTTTGAGCCCATTTTGCTCAGAATAGGCCGAAAAATATGACACCTCTTTTGCAACAGTACTCATATTTGGCATTTTTTGACCACGGGGTCCAAAACCATGCCCCAAAGCACAAAAGGAGGGGCCTCGTAAGGCCCCTCCTTAGGAAAGGGAATCGATTTATTCCACAGCCGTAGATTAATCCTAGCCGCTACTCCATCATGTCGAGGACGGAGGGGCGAAGCTCGTTCTCGGCGGCCTCGGGATCGGTCTCACGCAGGCGGTTGATGTAGCGGTTGTACCACATCACGGCAAGGCCCAGGAAGACAACCACGCCGCCGACGTTGTAGACCAGCGTCAGCCACAGCGGCTGATCGAGCGGAATGGTGCCGCAGATAAGCACGAAGCAGAAGACCACAAGCAGGAATGCGGCAACGACCAGGCCAAAGCTGCGCGAACCCATGCGGAAGCCACGGGGAGCGGCGTCAAAGTTCTTGCGCAGCATAAAGTAGGCAAGCAAAATCAGCAGCGGTGGGAGCAGAGCGGTGGCAGCCGTCATGTTGGTGACGATCATGAGCAGGTCGTCGAGGTTACCGGAGCCCAGGGCCGGAATGATCAGGATGGGGACGACGATGGCGAACTGCAGCCAAGCAGCGCGGGCAGGAATGCCATGCTCGTTGAGCTCGACGATCTTGCTACCAAAGACGCCCTTGGGGATCTCGGTGAAGAAGACCTTGATGGGAGCGGAGGTCCACATCATGAGGGAGCCCAGCGTGGCGGCGAGAAGGATCAAGCCGATGACGCGCGTGGACACTTCCATGGGAATGCCAAAGTGGGCAAAGACAGCGCCGAACACGTCGAAGATGCCGGTGGAGATGGCAACGCCGCCCTCGGGGATGAACAGGTTAACCAGCAGCGAAGCGCCTGCATACAGAAGGCCGATGGTCAGGCCGGCGATAACGACGGTGCGCACGAAGGCCTTGACGCCGCCCTTAAGGTCGTTAAGGAACACGCCGACAGACTCGGCGCCGCCAACGCCCTGGATGATCCAGGCAAGCGTACCGAAGAAGCCCCACGTAGTTGCGAAGTTGCTCATGTCGGGAGCCATGTTAGCGGGCGTAGGAGCCGTAGCGAACTCAACGCCGCCAAAGGCAGCAGCCAGGGACAGCAGGATGAACACGGCGGTCAGGCCGAGAGCCGCGGTCGAACCGAAGGAGGAAATGGAGCCGATCCACTTAGCGCCCTTGGTCGAAACCCACGTGGCGATAGCAAAGACGACGATCTCGATAATGGTGATCCACAGCTGCGAAAGCTCGGCGTTGGCACCAAAGAACACGTAGCTCGCGTAGATGATGACGTTGGGCAGGACGGACGCAAAGAAGAACAGGTTAACAAACCAGTAGCTAAATGCCGTCAGGAACGCCCAGCGACCACCCATCGAGGTCTTAACCCATGCGTACACGCCAGACTCGGAGTCCTTGTTGAGGCCGACGAACTCGGCGGTAACCAGGGTATAGGGGACAAAGTACAAAAGCGTGGCGAAGAAGAACGACGGCGCAGCTGCCAAGCCGATGGCCGCGTTGTTGTTGATGATGTTCTTGATACCGAACACGGCGGCGACCGTCATGCCCAGCAGAGCGAACGAACCAATCGTTCCTCGTTTTTCAGAGCTCATAAGCCCTCCCAATCATCTGTTAAATGTCATCTAAAACCGTCCGAGCTGCAAGTGCAAACACGGACGGCGCACCTGCTAAGGGGAATGGGGAAAAGGGAGTCAACAAAGCCATCCCCCTTAACGGCGCGAAGCAAACGTCCAGGCGGACGAATACTACTTGTTGGGGAAGGAATAACCTTCGACTGTCACGTGCAGTACCACGACGCGGGGATCCGCGGCATCGGCCACGACACGGTAGGCCTCGTCAATTTCGACGACGGCAACGCCGCCGGCGGGAATCGTCACGGTCTCCCCCGTACCCTCAAAGCGCTCGCGATCATCGATATCGCTGTAGGCGCGCGTACAGGTAAGATCGGCCTTGGAAGCCACCTCAACGGTCAGATTGCCGTCGAGCGGGGCGAGCACGGCATGGTAGCGACGGTGACCGACCAGATCGGCAGTAGCCGCCTCGTGGGCGTTCACCCACCAATACACCAGCGAGTCGCCGATAGAGTACGCCACATCGTGCTGCAGTTCAGAAACGCCGTCGAGTGCCTGACCGGTACGCATCCACTTCTTGACGGACTTCATCTGGGCGTCGAAATCGGCACGCGAGTTAAAGATATGCATGACTTATGCCTCCTTAATGGGTGCCAGCGCCTGAGCCAGATCGGCAGACGTCAGCGGTCGCAGGGACACCTCAAAGCTGAAGCTCTCAAAACGGGTGCGATAGGAATCGAGCACCTCGGAACCCCAAGAGTTCGAGCCAAGGCCGAGCAGCTGGTCGTTGATGTTGACCGTAACCGTTTCGCCCGGGACAAGATCGTAGACATGCTTGGCGTTATCGATAGCCTCGCAGCTATAGGGCCATGTGGAGAACGAGAACGGATTGGAAGCGGCGTCGCTCGGACGCGTCACGACCAGACCGTCACCGTGGCTGGAGCGCAGGGCGACCCAGCGGGTACCCTCGCGGTTGGCGCAGTCCTGGGGCATAACGTAGGGCGTGAACATGTCGTCGACCGTAGTGCGGTAATGACCGACCGGGTTGGCGCGCAGCGAGTCCGGATAGTTCTCGCCCGGGCCGTGGCCATACCACTCGACGGCACGATCACAACCGGGAACCTCAAAGGAGATGCCGATGCGCGGGATGATATCCGAGTAATCGCCGTAGGGCTCGCCGGAAACCTTGAGGTCGACGCGACCGCTCGGAAGCACGGTGTAGACAAGCTCGACGCGCATGCCGAACGCGCGGACGGGAGGAGCAATACGTTGGCTCACGGTAACGACGACCGCATTGCCGTCCTGCTTCCAAGAAACCTTGCGGGTGGACGTCTGCATTACATCAATGAAGTTGTCCTTCCACAGGGAGTCGTACTCCTGGGCGTGGTTGTCGACGAGCGGATGCCAAAAACCAACCTGGGGACCAGAGGCCATGACGTCACGGCCGGATGCCTTCCACTTGCTCACGGTGCCGTTTACCTTGCTGAAGGTCAGCTCGCCGTTGAGGGAGTGAATGCGAATCTCCTGCTCAGTCTCCTCGACCGTAAGCTCAGGACGAGTGGGAGCCGCGATGGCCGGCGCCGGATGGTTTGCGATGGCAAACTGGCTTGCGCCCAGTTGGAACATCGGCTCGCACCAGACGTGAGCGGCCATGGTGTAGGCGCGCACGGTCAGCAGGGTCTCGCCTACCGCGGCCTCGCGAATCACCAGCGGAAGCTTGACGGACGCGCCGGGGGCAACCGCGCCGGGCATGAGCGTCTTGCGGCAGACCACGTCGCCGTCCACCAGGGTCTCGGCCGACAGGCAGACATCCTCGAGAGTGGTGAACCAACGCTTGTTGGTGACGGTCAGCTCGCCCGCCTCGGCATCGTAGGCCATGCGAACCGGGCAGATGACCTGACCATACTCAGTGAGGCCCGGGCTCGGCTGCTGCCAGGGGAACACCATGCCGTCGATGCAGAAGTTGCTGTTGTTGGGGTAGTCGCCGTTGTCGCCGCCATACATGTCGTAGGCAACGCCGTCCTCGGTCACAGCAGCCAAGCCGTGGTCGCACCATTCCCAAATGAACTGGCCCTGGATGCAATCCCAGCGATCGAAGACCTCCTGGTACTCGGACAGGCCTCCGGGGCCATTGCCCATGGAGTGACCGTACTCGCAGTTGATGCGCGGCTTGGGGAACGGATGTTCACCAAAGTCGTTCATCTGCGACACGCGGGAGTACATGGTGGAGATAACGTCGACGGTATCGGCGTTGCGGTCCTCCTCGTAGTGGACCGGACGACCATCGAGCTCGTGAGCCTTGGCATACATTGCACGGATGTTGCAGCCATAGCCGCTCTCGTTGCCCAGCGACCACATGATGATGCACGCGTGGTTGCGCTCCTGCATCACCAGGCGCTCAATACGGTCGACGTAGGCCGGCTCCCATGCCGGGTCGTCGGTAACCAGGGCGATGTTGCCGATATTCTCGAAGCCGTGGCTCTCCATATCGGTCTCGGCGACCAGCATGATGCCATACTCATCACACAGCTCGTAGAAGCGCGGGTCATTGGCATAGTGAGAGGTGCGCACTGCGTTGATGTTGTGCTGCTTCATGAGCTCCAGGTCGCGGCGCATGCGATCGAGGCCCACGGCGCGGCCCTTGTGATCGTCGTGATCGTGGCGGTTGACGCCATGCATCTTAAAGTAAGTGCCGTTGAGGTAGATATGATTGCCCTCGACCGTCACCTCGGCAAGACCCTGGCGATGCGGGACGTACTCGCTCACCTTGTCGCCGTCGTAGACCTCAAACGTAAGATCGTAGAGGAAGGGGTCCTCGGGATTCCAGAAGTGGGCATCGGTCACGCTGCACTCGGCATGGCCGTCGACGCACTCACCCGTAGCCACCACGTTCTCGCCATCGCTGAGCGTAAACACAACGCGGGAAGCGCCCTCGGCAACCGTATCGAGCGTGATCAGAGCGGCATCGCCCTCGCGGTGCGTGCGGAACCTAAAGTCGACCAGGTGCGCGGCGGGACGCTGCATAAGGTACACATCGCGGAAGATGCCCGAGGCCCACCACATGTCCTGATCCTCGATGTAGCTGCCATCGCTGTACTGCAGGACCTTGACCGCAAACAGGTTGTCGCCCTCGACGAGCGCGTCGGTCACGTCGAACTCGGCAGACAGGCGCGAACCCTTGGTCATGCCGATATACTGACCGTTGACGTACAGCTCGCCATAGCTCTCGATGCCGTCGAAGCGAATGATCTCGCGAGCGCCGGCAGGAACGGCGGGAAGGTTGACGATGCGCTGGTAGACGCCCGTGGGGTCGTCGGAGGGAACGAACGGCTGATCAACCGGGAACGGGAAACCCTCGTCGGTGTAGGCAAGGTTGCCATAGCCGTCCACCTGCCACAGGTGCGGAACCTCCACGTGATCCCACTCGGGCTTGTACGTGGAGAGTTCCTCGTTGGAGACGGCAGCGGGGCCCTCAAAGAGGCGGAACTGCCACGAGCCGGACAGCTGGACAAACCCGCGCGACAGCTCGCGGCTGTACGTTGCAGCGAGATCGGCAGTCTCGTAACCCATAAAGTACGCATGGGGTGCCAGGCGATTCCTGTGGGTGAGCGCTTGGTTTTCCCAATCGTTAATGGCGTCCATGGTGATGCTCCTTCATCATCGTAGTGATTCTTGTGCAACCGGTTGTCCTTATCTTACGGGCGATGCAAAAAACTGTGCAACCGGTTGTCCGCTGAACGGTCGATTTGGTCGGGTTAACGGTGCAACCGGTTGTACAACCGCGACACTTATGTCACCCTGAGTATCGAAACTCAGCGCAAGACATCGTTCTCAAGCTCGTAGGCAACCGCCACGCCCGCTGATATCTCACCCATACGAGACGTATTCGATTGCGGCTTGGTTGCAAAACGACACCGGTCACCGGATATCATGAACGCTGTTCAGGCGCACTATAGTAAGCTGTATCCGCACCAGCCCGTATCAGCGACAACATCGACCGCATTCTCCAGGAGACGCCATGACCCAACCAGTTCGCACCGCACCTACGCTTGCCGAGGTTGCCGCAGCTGCCGGCGTATCGCGCTCCACGGCATCGCGTGCCCTCAACGATTCGCCCCGCATTAGCGAGGAAACCAAAAGGCGCGTCCGCGCGGCGGCCAAGGAAGTCAATTTTGTCCCCAACGCTCGTGGCCGAGCGCTCGCTGTCGGGCGCACGGAAATCATCGCCGTGCTCGTGACCGAGCCTCTGAGTGAACTCTTCAGCGACCCCACCTATAGCGAGTTTTTGAGCGGCATTACCGAGGAACTGTCGGAGTCGTCCTATCTGCCCGTTATCTTGCAGGCGTCTTCTACGCATGAGCGCAACCGCGCACGCGAGCACTTTGAGCGCCGCTCGTTCGACGCCGTGATCGACGTCTCTCCCTACAAAGGCAGCGAGCTGCTCGAGGTGCTGCGCGAGCTGGGCGTACCCACCGTGTTGTGCGGCCAGCTCGAGGGCCACCCCTATCGCGATGTGTTCTCGACGGTCTACTCTGACGACGAAGAGGGCGGACATTTTGCGGCACTCGCCATGAAGGATCGCGGGCGCAAAGATATCGTCGCCGTGTTGGGACCGCAAGACAACCCCGCTGTTGTCGACCGCCTGCGCGGCTACCGCGCCGTCTTGGGCGAAGACCTCCCAGACGCAAACGTTATCTATACCGGCTGGAACAGCGGAGACGGCTATCAGGCCATGCACCAGATCCTCGCGCGCGAGATTGCTTTCGATGGCGTGCTCTGCGGATCGGACCGTATCGCGGCTGGCGTCATCACCGCACTCAACGAGGCAGGCCTATCCGTTCCTGCGGACGTTTCTGTCGTCGGCTTCGACGATCACGAGATTGCGACGCGCTGCGTCCCCGCGCTCACGACCGTCCGCCAGCCCCTGCGCGAAGAAGGCCACATGGCCGCCAACATTGCGCTCGACATGATCAAGGGTGCCGAGCCCACCACCACCGTCATGCACATGCAGCTCGTTCAGAGAGACTCGCTATAAGAAACTGGGGCAGGCTTTCCGCCAGACAGTTGTTGCGGAAAGCCTGTCCCGTTTGAGCGCTCATTCTGGGGCACAGTTTCCGTTAGACAGCTCAACCGGAAACTGTGCCCCATTATTTTGCCGAATACTGGGTCGCGCTTTCCCAGAGGACCCCCTTTGGGAAAGCGCGACCCCTTCTGGACGCAGATTCCGGGTTGTAGTTTCCCGGCGCACGACGGCAAGCCTCCAAACCATGACGTCACGACATAAAAAACGAGGGAAGGTACGCGTCCTTCCCTCGCAACAGGCAATATGTAGCCGCTTCCCTACATCAGGCGCAGGCTGACGTCCTTGAGCTGGGCGCCGGAAACGGCACTCGGGGCGCCCGACATGAGGTCGGAGCCGCTGGCCGTCTTGGGGAACGCCATGACGTCGCGGATGGAGTCGGAGCCGGTGAGCAGCATGCACACGCGGTCCAGGCCCAGAGCGAAACCGCCCATCGGGGGCGCACCAAACTTGAGAGCCTCCATGAGGAAGCCGAACTGAGACTCGGCACGCTCCTCGGTAAAGCCCAGGAGCTTGAGCATGGACATCTGCATCTCGGCGTTGTGGATACGCATACCGCCGCCGCCGGCCTCAAAGCCGTCCATGACAAAGTCGTAGGTGCACGAACCGGCTGCCAGCGGATCGGCCTCGATCTTGGCGATGTCGGTCTCGGTCGGCAGGGTGAAGGGCTGGTGCTCGGCGGCATAGGCCTTACGGTCCTCATCCCAGTGGAACAGCGGGAAGTTGACGACCCACAGGAAGTCGTGGCCCTCGCGCTTGATCTCGAGCGCGTTGGCCATGTGGGAACGCATGCCGCCCAGGATCTCGTCAGAGAGCAGGCGCGGGCCGGCGGCGAACATCACAAGGTCGCCGGGCTCGACGTCCATGCGCTCGCGCAGAGCCGCCATCTCCTCGTCCGAGAAGAACTTGACGATGGGGCTGTTGATGGAGCCGTCCTCGCGGAAAGCGATCCAGGCCAGACCCTTGGCGCCAAACGTGGAGGCCACGCCGGCGAGCTTATCGATCTTGGCACGTGCCCAGGCACCGGCGCCCTTGGCGTTGATGGCCTTGACGACAGAGCCCTCCTCGTTTGCGGCAGTCGCAAAGACCTTGAACTTGGAGTTGGCGAAGATGTCGGTCAGGTCGACCAGGTGCATGCCATAGCGGGTATCGGGCTTGTCGGAGCCATAGGTGTCCATGGCCTCCCAGTAGTCCATGCGACGCAGCGGCGTGGGCATCTCGACACCCATGCGGCCGAAGGCATCGGCCAGGACCTCTTCGAGCGCGCTCATGACATCGTTCTGGTCCACGAAGGACATCTCGATATCGACCTGGGTGAACTCGGGCTGACGGTCGGCACGCAGGTCCTCGTCGCGGAAGCACTTGGCAACCTGGTAGTAGCGCTCGACGCCACCGACCATGAGCAGCTGCTTCAGGAGCTGCGGGGACTGCGGCAGGGCGTAGAAGTTGCCCGGCTGAATACGGCTGGGGACGATGAAGTCACGGGCGCCCTCGGGCGTGGACTTAAACAGGGAGGGCGTCTCGACCTCCATGAACTCACGGTTGTGCAGCGCCTCGCGAATGGCAAAGGTGAAGTCGGAGCGCAGCTTGAGGTTGGCCATCATCTCGGGACGGCGGAGATCCAGATAGCGATAGCGCAGACGGGTGTCCTCGCTGGTCTCGATGCCGTCCTCGATCTGGAACGGCGGGGTGACGGACGTGTTGAGCACCTCGGCGTGGTCGGTCAGGACCTCGATCTCGCCGGTCGCGAGCTTGGTGTTGGTGGTCTCCTCGCCACGGGAGCGCACGACGCCGTGGATCTTGATGGGCCACTCGGGACGCATGGTCTCGGCGATCTTAAAGGCGTCGCCGTCGGAGTGCTCGGGGTCGAAGGTGAGCTGCGTGATGCCCTCGCGGTCGCGAAGGTCGCAGAAAATAAGGCCGCCGTGGTCACGGCGACGGCTCACCCAACCGGTGAGGGTGACCTCTTCGCCCACGTTCTCGCGGCGAAGCTCGCCGCAGGTACGGGTGTGCATGGAATGCTCGTCGATGGGACGGGTCTGGCTCATACCAGTGATCCTCCTTTATGGATCTGTGCCGCCCCGTGTCGTTCCGGGCGGCGTCGTACAGATTTGCCCAGCCTGCGTAAACCGCGCAGCCAGACATGGCGTTCTATCTTATCGCACCTGTGTCGATGTGCCGCGGAAAAGTGGCTCCTGCCCAAAGACTTGACGGAGACGAAACAATTGACGCACCGCGGCCGTCGCCAAGGCGCGCCGCGTGCGACAATGTGCCCCAATACAACTGCACTCGGAAAGGCCCGCCATGACTGCACGCCTCATCGTTATGGATATCGACTCCACGCTCATCAACCAGGAGGTCATCGACCTGTTGGGCGAGGAGGCCGGCGTAGGCGAGCAAGTGGCGAAGATCACCGAGCGCGCCATGCGCGGCGAGCTTGACTTTAAGCAGGCGCTCGAGGAGCGCGTGGGGCTGCTTGCCGGCTTGAACGAGAGTGTGTTCGAGCGCACCTTTGAGCGCGTGACGTTTACCCCCGGCGCGCTGGAGCTTGTGCGCTCGGCGCACAGCAAAGGCTGGAAGGTCGGCGTGGTAAGCGGCGGCTTCCACGAGGTCGCCGACAAGATCGTGGCCGCCGCGGGCATCGATTTTTGCCTGGCCAACCGTCTGGAAGTCGTGGACGGCAAGCTCACCGGTAAGTTGGCTGCCGACATTGTGACCAAGGAGTCCAAGCTCATCCAGCTGCTGGACTGGGCAGTTGAGTGCGGCGTCGACATGGCCCACACGGTCGCTATTGGCGACGGGGCAAACGACATCCCCATGATCCAGGCCGCGGGCACGGGCATCGCGTTTTGCGCCAAGCCCAGGACGCGCGAGGCAGCCCCGTTTACCATCGACGAGCGCAACCTGATGCTCGCCATGGACATCATCCTGCGCGACTAGCAAGTTCGCCCAACAATCAAATCAACTCCGCTATATCTAGTTTCCGAACAATTTTGTCTTAGTGTTCGGAAACATACCCTTTGAGTGCTAGACTTTGCGCCGTCGAAGGGAACATATATGGATAAGCGAGATCTTGAGCAGTTGCTGAGCGATGTTGCCGACGGAACAGTCACCCCGGCCGTCGCCCTTACGCGTATCCAGACGGCGCCGACCGCCGATTTGGGCTTTGCGCAGCTCGATCTTTCGCGCGGAGTGCGCCAGGGAGCCGGCGAGGTTGTCTACGGTGCCGGTAAAACCGCCGAGCAGATTGCCGCCATTATCGAAGCGCTGCGCGATGCCGGCCAGGAGCGCATCCTGGTCACGCGCCTGGATGCCGAAAAGGCAACCCGCACCTCGGAGCTCCTCGGCAACGGCATCGACCTGGGATATGTCCCGGACGCGCAGCTCGCCCTCGTGGGCGGCAAGCCCTCCCCTACCGGCAACGGACGTATCGTCGTCGCCTGCGCCGGCACGAGCGACCTGCCCGTCGCCGAGGAAGCCGCGTTGACGGCCGAGTTCTATGGCAACGAAGTCGACCGCCTCTACGATGTTGGCGTCGCCGGCCTGCACCGCCTGCTCGCGCATGCCGAGGAACTTGCTCAGGCGCAGGTGGTCATCGCCATCGCCGGCATGGAGGGCGCGCTGGCGAGCGTTATCGGCGGTCTGGTGAGCTGTCCGGTCATCGCCGTTCCCACCAGCGTTGGCTACGGCGCAAGTTTTGGTGGCGTAGCCGCGCTGCTCGCCATGCTCAACTCCTGTGCCAGCGGCGTTTCGGTCGTCAATATCGACAACGGCTTTGGCGCCGCCTACCAGGCAAGTCTTATCAATCATCTGAGCGCCGGCACACCCCGCGCCCGTTAAGGAGCATTCCATGTCCAACCATCAGCACACGCTTATCATCGACGGCACTTCGGGCATCAGCGGCGATATGACCGTCGCGGCCCTGCTCGACCTGGGCGCCAGCGAGGAGCACCTGCGCGAACAGCTCGCCACGCTGCCGGTCGACGGCTTTTCGATCGCTGTAACGCGCGTAAACAAGCATGGCATCGACGCTTGCGATTTCGACGTCCAGCTTGCAGAGGCGCTCGAGAACCACGATCACGATATGGCCTGGCTCTACGGCAACGAAGCAGCTGCCGAGCACACGCATGGGCACGAGCACCACCATCATGACCATGGCGAGCACGAGCACTGCCATGAGCATGACCATGAGGCCCACGGCCATGGCCACGAGGGCCATCATCACACCCACCACCATCACCATCGTTCTTTGGCGGACGTCACCGCCATCATCGACGGCTCGCAGCTAAGCGATGGCGCTAAGCGTCGTGCGCTCGCCATCTTTACCGCGCTCGCCGCCGCCGAGGCCAAGGCCCACGGCAAAACGCCCGAGACCGTCATGTTCCACGAGGTAGGCGCCGTCGATTCCATCGTCGACGTCTGCTCTGTCGCAATCTGCCTCGATGACCTGGGCATCGAAGATATTGTCGTCGAGTCGCTCTCCGAGGGCCACGGCACCATCCACTGTGCCCACGGCCTTATGCCCATTCCCGTCCCCGCTGTCGTCAACCTGTGCCAGGCGGGCAATATCGCCCTCACGCCCGCACCGGTCGCAGGCGAGCTCGTGACGCCCACGGGCGCCGCCATCGTCACCGCGCTGCGTACGTCCGACCAACTGCCGGCCCGCTATCGTATCGAAGCCGTCGGCTACGGCGCCGGTAAGCGCCCCTACGAGGGCTGCTCCGGCACGCTCCGTTGCCTGCTCGTTCACGTGGATGCATAGCCATGGATGCCCGCAAAGAAAAAAGCCGCGCTTCCATCGTTGCGGCGTTCTCCGAGCTGCTAGGCGAAGAGGACTACGGCAAGATTACCGTCGGCGACATCATCGCTCGTGCCCATGTTGGTCGGGCCACGTTCTACGGCCTCTTCAAGAGCAAAGACGACCTACTGTCCGAGCTCGTGAACGACATCTGCACCCACGCCCTCGACGACGATGGTACGCCGCTCGACGACCCACTCGTGCAAGTCGAGCATATCCTCAACAACCTCTGGGAACGCCGTCAGGGCGTTCGAGCCCTCGTAGCCGGCGCCGGCTCACGCGTCTTCGCCGACTGTCTCCGCAAGACCATCATGTCGCGCGCAGCCGAAACCGTCCCCGCCAACCCCACAGGCCCCGCCGGCACCATGGACCGCAGCTTCTTACTACACCACATAGCCTCAAGCTTCGTAGGAATGGTCCAATGGTGGGCATGGCACAACTTCGAAGCCCCAAAAGAGGACGTAGCCAAAGACTACCTATCAGCCATCAAGCCCCTCTTCAGCTAAGCAACAATCCCTTCCCAAAGTGCCAACAGCAGCCCAACGCCCCTACCAGCAACAAGCCCCTCCCATCCAAATTCAGATATATATGTTGGGCTGCTTGTACGAACGCAACAAAGACCCAGCAGCCGTCCGCATGGGGTAACTTCCCAGCGCACTCCGCAGGACGCAAAAAGGCTCGCCGCACAAAGTGCGCAGCGAGCCTTTTTGCATGTCCGAGGACGCGCTGGGAAGTTACCCCATGCGGCCAGCGGACAACTATGTAGCCTCAGACTAGAACATGCCCAAGAAACCATGCACAAACAGCGCGGCCAGAGCGGCACCGACAAACGGCGCGATGCCAGGAACGAGCAGGCCGTACTTCCAGTTGTTGTCGGCCTTGTTCTTGATCGGCAGCACCTGATAGGCCATGCGAGGACCAAGGTCACGGGCCTGGTTCATGGCGAAGCCGGTGATGCCGCCCATGCCCATGCCAACGGCCCAAACGATCAGGCCGACGCAGATGGCGAGCATCAGGACGTTCTCGCCGGCGCGGCTAGCGGCAGCAAGGATGGCGCTGATGAACACGAAGGTGCAGATAGCCTCGCAGAAGAAGTTGCGGGCATAGTTGGTGCCCTCGGTGGTGGGGTTGGTCGAGAAGATGTTGCGCTGAGCAATGGGATCGATGACACCATCGGAAGCCTTGAACTCATCGGCATACATCAACCACGCGATCACGGCACCCGCAAAGCCGCCGAGCATATCGGCAACCATGAAGGGGATGCAGCTGCTCCACGGCACCAGGCCGACGATGCACTGGGCAAGCACCATGGCGGGGTTCATGCACACGGCGCCGCCAAAGACAAACAGGCAGACTGAGATGCCAAAAGACCAGGTGGTGATGGCAAACATGTGGCCGGAGCCCTGATACTTGGTGCCCTTGAGCACGGTATCGCAGTGCACGCCCACGCCAAAGATGATCATGAGGGCCGTTGCGCCGAATTCGCAGAGGAGTTTGGTAAGCATAAAACCTTATCTTTCTTGTCGGTTATAAACGATTCGTTTGAGCCGCGCACTAGTGCTGAGCGACAACAACGCCCAGGCCATCGGGAATGACGGCCACCTTGGCATCGGCACCCTTCATCTCAAAGGCGAGCTTGAGCGCCTCATCGAGGGTGTTGACCGGCGTCATGTGCATATCCTTGATCATCTGGTGATCGCACAGGTCGGTGACCATGATCACAGGGTGATGCGCCAGGATGCGGGCGAAAATCTGGCTCGTCCACTGGTCGGGCAGGGTCTCGTCCTTAGGACGATCGATGCAAGCGCGCTCAAACTCCGCCGGATCGTTGTCGGCGATGTTGTGATAGAAGCCCTCGCCACCGTGACCGTCGGCACAGCCGGCGACGTCGATGATCACACCGCCCTCGGGAAGCGTAGCCTCGGCAGAGCACATGCCCTTCACGGCCTGGTAGATGTTCTGGTCGAGCGGGTAGCCACCGTTGGTGGTGATGGCAATCTCACACTCGACGGGTTCAACGCCGGCAAGGCTCTTCACGAACTCGCAGCCAGCCTCGTGCGCCTTGTGGATATCGCCGGCAAAGGAGCCGATGACCTCGTGCTTGCCGTTGAGCACCACGTTAAGCACAAAGGCAAGGTGAGCCATCTCGGCGGCAGCAAACATGTCCTCGCTCACGTGGTTGTGGCACAGGTTGCCGGCACGCGAGTGGGAATCATTCACAAACTGACCGTTGTGGTTGTACATGATGGTCTTGTAGCTGGCGATGCCAGGCAGGACGGACTTGCGGCTACCAGAGAAACCGGCAAAGAAGTGCGGCTCAATAAAGCCCTCGGCAAGCAGCAGATCGCAATCGGCGGCAATCTTGTTGATGATGCACTCGCCACCAGAAGGCAGGGTGCCGATCTTTTTCATCATGCTGTCGTCAGTCGCGACGTGCATAACGATTTCCTCGTTGGCAACGATCTCCTCGCCGTACTTGTTGACGAGTTCCTCATGCGTCGACGGACGATGCATACCCGTAGCAACCAAAATGCGCACGCGAGCCTCGGGCGCAGCGGAATGGATGTGATGCAGCAGAATAGGCATGGTCACACGCGAGGGAACGGGACGCGTATGATCGGAGCTAATAATGACGATATCCTTCTTGCCAGCACAAAGCTCCTCGAGCGACGGCGAGCCATAAGGGTTGACAAGCGACTCCTCTACCAGCTCTTCCTGCGATTTCGTGGTCTTAAACTCGTTTTGATGACCTTCCATCACACCCGCGAAGTTCTTATCCTCGAGCTCCAGATGCAACGTCTTGTGGTCAAACGGCAGTTCACATTCAAACAATGACGAGCGCCCTCTTCCTTTTCAACTGACACACTAGATAAACCGTTGGAAGGATACGCCGCTCACCGAAAAACACCACCGTCCACCGACTCATTAA
This sequence comes from uncultured Collinsella sp., assembly GCA_902466855.1. Classification (GTDB taxonomy): domain Bacteria; phylum Actinomycetota; class Coriobacteriia; order Coriobacteriales; family Coriobacteriaceae; genus Collinsella. Next base: position 64,150 of record CABQSP010000003.1, read on the forward strand.
CACAACGTTCATATTTGACCCACAACAAAATGGCCGCGATCCCAAACGGGACCGCGACCGCTACAGTCGCAAGGCGAGAAGTGCCAAATGTATCTCAATCCCGATCGATAAGACGCGAGGCGCGAAGCGCCAAACGCGCCGCCGGGACAGACCCCATCCAAAACGCGCGAAGCGCACTATATTCCCCCAGCCAGTAATCCGCCGAAGACCGGACATCGCAGGGCCCGCC
>CABQSP010000004.1:0-50742 GCA_902466855.1 uncultured Collinsella sp.
GTGCGAGCAGGACTGTTCGCAGTAGCGAGCAATGCCCCAAACCGCGTCCCCCAGTAACGCTTACGAGAAGTCAGCCACCTGAGCAGTCAGTGCCGCCAGGATCTCCTTGAGCTCAGCTGCACGGTCCCTCTTCTTCTGGACCACCGCGGGCGCGGCCTTAGCCACAAAGCCCTCGTTGGCCAGCGTCTTCTCGCAGCCGGCGAGCTCCTTCTGAGCCGCGGCGATCTCCTTCTCCAGGCGCGCCTTTTCGGCCGAAAGGTCAACCTTGCCCTCGAGCACCACAAAGACCTCGACGCCGCTATCGACCACGGCAATGCTCGCGGCAGGCTTCTCGACGTCGGTACCCATGACCAGCGAGGCGGTGTTCGCCAGCGGTTCAATCGTCGAACGCAGGCTCTCGAGCTTCTCGATGTCCTCGGCACCAGCGCGCACGACCACGTCGAGCTCGGCCTTGGGGCTCAAGCGATAGCGCGAACGCGTAGCGCGGGCGGCAGACACGACGGTACGGCACAGCTCAAACGCGCGCTCGGCGTCCTCGTCAACATACTTGGCGTAGTCGGCGGGCTCGGGCCACTTGGCGATCATGAGCGCCTCGGCGCGGTCCACGTTGCCCTCGGCGTCCAGATCGAGCACGCTCGCCGGCATGTTGTCCCAGATCTCCTCGGTAACGAACGGCATGAGCGGGTGCATCAGGCGAATGGAGGTGTCGAGCACAAAGATCAGGTTGCGCTGGGCCTGCAGACGGCCCTCGCCCTTCAGGCGGGCCTTAGTGACCTCGACATACCAGTCGCAGACCTCGTTCCAGAAGAACTGCTGCACGCCGCGGGCCATGTCGCCAAAGGTGTAGTTCTCAATACCCTCGGTGACCATCTTGACGGCCTTGGCCAGGCGGCTGAACATCCAGGCGTCGGCCGGCGTCTCAACGACGGGCTCGCCGGGCGTGTAGCCCTCCATGTTCATGAGCAGGAAGCGGCTGGCGTTCCAGATCTTGGTCACAAACGACTTGGCCTGGTCGGTACGCGGGCTGTCGATAAGCTTCTTGGTCTTCTTATCGATGTTCGCGTCGAACTTGACGTCCTGGTTGTTGGTGCACAGCGTAAGCAGGTTGTAGCGCATGGCGTCGGCGCCGTACATACCAATGAGATCCATGGGGTCAACGCCGTTGCCCTTGGACTTGGACATGCGGCTGCCGTCCTTGGCAAGGATCGTCGGGTAGATGACGACGTCCTTAAACGGCACCTCGTCGAGGAAGTACAGCGAGCTCATGACCATGCGAGCGACCCACAGCGCGATGATGTCGCGCGCGGTGACGAGCGCCGTCGTGGGGTGATGGCCCTCGAGCAGCTCCGGCTTTTGCGGCCAGCCCTGCGTGGCGAAGGTCCACAGCTGCGAGCTGAACCAGGTGTCCAGCACGTTCTCGTCCTGATGCACGTGATGACCGCCGCACTTGGGGCACACGTCGGTGTCCTCGGTCAGGGCGTCCTCCCAGCCGCAGTCCTCGCAGTAGAACACGGGAATGCGGTGGCCCCACCACAGCTGGCGGCTGATGCACCAATCCTTAAGGTTCTCCATCCAGGTGGTGTAGGTCTGCGTCCAGCGCGCGGGGTGGAAGGTGACCTTGCCGGAGTTGACGGCGTCGAGCGCCGGCCCCTTGAGTTTGTCGACGGCCACAAACCACTGCTCGGACAGCCACGGCTCAAGCGCAGCGTCGCAGCGGTAGCAGTGCATGACGGAGTGGTCGTGATCCTCGACGTGATCGAGAAGGTCATGCTCCTCGAACCACTTAATGACGGCCTCGCGGCACTCCTCGCGGGTCATGCCGGTAAACTCGCCATAGCCCTCGACGACTACCGCGTGCTCGTCGAAAATGTTGATCTGCGGCAGGTCGTGGGCCTGACCCATGGCGTAATCGTTGGGGTCGTGAGCAGGCGTGACCTTAACGAAGCCGGAGCCAAAGTTGGCGTCGACATGCCAATCCTCAAAGATGGGGATCTCGCGGTCGACGATGGGGAGCTTGACGGTCTTACCCACAAAGGCGGCCTTCTCGGGGTCCTTCGGGGAGACGGCGACACCCGTGTCGCCGAGCATGGTCTCGGGACGCGTGGTGGCGACGACGATATAGTCCTGGCCGTTGACCGGCTCGGTCAGCGGGTAGCGCAGGTGCCACAGGTGGCCTTTCTCGTCCTTGTACTCAGCCTCGTCGTCCGAGATAGCGGTAGTGCAGTTGGGGCACCAGTTGACGATGCGCTTGCCGCGGTAGATCAGGCCGTCGTGGTACCAATCGCAGAAGACCTTGCGCACGGCCTGTGCGTAATCCTCGTCCATGGTGAAGCGCTCGTTGTCGAAGTCGACGGAGCAGCCCATGCGCTTGATCTGCTCGACGATGATGCCGCCGTACTCGTGGGTCCAGTCCCAGCAGGCGTCGACAAACTTGTCGCGACCGATCTCCAGGCGGCTGATGCCCTCACTCTTGAGCTTCTTGTCGACCTTAGTCTGCGTGGCGATACCGGCGTGGTCGGTGCCGAGCACCCAGCGCGTGGACTTGCCGCGCATGCGGGCCATGCGGATGATGGCGTCCTGGATGGAGTCGTCGGTAGCGTGGCCCATGTGGAGCTTGCCGGTCACGTTGGGAGGCGGAATGGTGACGGTGCAGTCGCCCACGCCCTCACGGCGCTTGTAGTAGCCGCCGTCGAGCCACTTCTGCAGGATCGCCGGCTCGTTGGTCGACGAATCGTAGTTCTTGGGCATCTCTTCCATATATCTCTCCCTTGCCCGTCGGCGTGTCCGCATGCTTGGTTTTCGCTCGGTCAGGTCCTGACTCGCACGAAGAGCACATTAAGTGCTCTTCGGCTCGTGCGGAATCTACGAAAACCAAGCAGGCGGACACGCCTTAGGTATCGATTACTTCAGTCTGAAGGTACTAACTTGACAATCTCACAGAATAGCACAGGCATACCTGCCGAAAAGGGACAGGTTTATTTTGGTAGGTTTTATCAGGGGAAACGACATTTGCCCATATAAAACCGACCAAAATAAACCTGTCCCTAAATGGCAGGCCCCGCGGTGGTTGCCGCGGGGCCTGGATTCAAGCTATTTACCCGTAGATGCGCTGGGGTTGTTCTTCGCCCTTTACGGAGGCTTCGGTCACGACGACCTTGGAAACGCCCTCCTCGCTGGGGAGGTCGAACATCGTCTGCTGCAGCACGTCCTCGCAGATGGAGCGCAGGCCTCGGGCGCCGGTCTTGCGGGCGAGCGCCATGCGGGCGATCTCGTGCAGAGCCGCGTCCTCAAACTCAAGCTCAACGTCCTCGAGCTGAAACATCTTACGATACTGGCGCACCACGGCGTTCTTGGGCTCGGTCAGAATCGACACCAAGTCGTCCTCGTCAAGCGCCTGCGTCTGGGTGACGACGGGCGTACGTCCCACAAACTCGGGGATCATGCCAAAGGCGTTGAGGTCCTGCGGGAGCACCTGGCGCAGCAGGTCGTTCTCGTCGACCGAGGTGGGGCCGGCGATCTCGGAGTTGAAGCCCACGCCCTTGTTGCCCACGCGATCGGCAATGATCTTGTCCAGACCCACAAAGGCACCGCCGCAGATAAACAGGATGTTGGTCGTATCGATCTGCAGCAGCTCCTGCTGGGGATGCTTGCGGCCGCCGGTGGGCGGAACGCTTGCCACCGTGCCCTCAAGAATCTTAAGCAGCGCCTGCTGAACGCCCTCGCCCGAAACATCGCGAGTAATGGAGAGGTTCTCGGCCTTGCGGGCGATCTTATCGATCTCGTCAACGTAGATAATGCCAACCTGTGCGCGCTCAATGTCGCCATCGGCGGCGTTGATGAGCTTGAGCAGGATGTTCTCCACGTCCTCGCCAACGTAACCGGCCTCAGTAAGCGCGGTGGCATCGGCGATGGCAAACGGCACCTCGAGGATGCGCGCAAGCGTCTGGGCGAGCAGAGTCTTGCCGGTACCAGTGGGACCGAGCAGCAGGATGTTGGACTTGGCGAGCTCCACCTCATCCATATCATCGTCGAGTTGCGAGTCCAAGCCGTCGTCAAAGGCAGACACCGCGGCGCCGCCCTCGATCACGCGGCGATAGTGGTTGTACACGGCAACCGACATGGCGCGCTTGGCGTCCTCCTGACCCATAACATAGGCCGAAAGCTCGTCATAGATCTCGTGCGGCGTCGGCACGTGCGTGATGACCTGGCGGTCGTCCTCGAGCTCAAAGCCCTCGGCCTCGGGGTCCACGGCAGGCTGAGATGCCGCCTGGCCGTGGTCGTTGAGGAAGCCCGGCAGCTTGCCGTTGCGGGCAGCGTCCATAAAGTCCGAAGCCAGCGACTCCTCCAAAATCTCGGAGCAGGCGGCAACGCACTCGTCACAGATAAAGATGTTGGTCGGACCCTTTACGAGGCGACGGACCTGGCCCTGCTCTTTTCCGCAGAAGGAGCAGCGGATGGGGTTGCCGTTCTCATCAAAGTTGTCCTGCATGTTACCTGCCATCCTAGGCGTCCTTCGCGGCGAGATCGCGCGAGGTGACGATACGGTCGACCAGACCGTAGTCGAGGGCCTCAGAAGCGGTCAGGTAGTTGTCGCGCTCGGTATCGGCCTGGACCTTTTCGATAGGCTGGCCAGAGGCGTCGGACAGAATCTGGTTGAGCTCGCGGCGAGTCTTCTTGATCTCCTCGGCAACGATCTCAATCTCGGTCTGCTGACCCTGGGCACCGCCGCTGGGCTGGTGAATCATGACCTTGGAGTGCGGCAGGCAGAAGCGCTTACCCTTGGCGCCGGCCGAAAGCAGCACAGCGGCCATGGACGCGGCCATACCGACGCAGATGGTGGAGACCTGCGGCTTGATGAAGTTCATGGTGTCCAGAATCGCCAGGCCGGAGTAGACCTCGCCACCGGGCGAATTGATGTAGAGCGAGATATCCTTCTCGGCATCCTGGCTCTCAAGATGCAGCAGCTGGGCAACGACCAGGTTGGCGCTGACGGAGTTGATCTCCTCGCCCAAGAAAATGATGCGGTCGTTGAGCAGGCGCGAATAGATATCGTAGCTGCGCTCGCCGCGCGGCGTCTGCTCGATAACGTATGGCACGAGGGCGGAATCGAACTTAGCGATCATACGTATCTCCATTTCTCTTACGGACCAATAGTGGTTCTAGATAAACGTACGGTGCCCGCATGCTATGCATTGGCTGGCACCGTACGAAGCAACCGGATAACCGGTGTATAACTTTACCCCATCACGGGCGCACCCATGCGCTCGCGGGCAAGGTGGCGAGAATTACTCGGCGTCCTTGGCGGTCTCGTCGACCTCGGTCACCTTGGCGTTCTCAACCAGGTGGTCGACGGCCTTGGAGCGACGGATGGACTCGCGGACAGCAGGCATACGGCCATCGGCGATGAACTCGGCCTTGGAAGCCTCGACGTCCTTGACGCCGGCCTTCTCGAACTCGGCGTTGACGTCGTCCTCGGTGACCTCGATCTTGAGCTCACGGGCGAGGGCGTCCAGAGCCAGGGACTCACGGGCAACATCGTTGGCCTGCTTGTGAAGGTCGCCGATGAACTGCTCCATGGTCAGACCGGAAGCGGGCAGCCAGGTGTCGAGCGTCATGCCGCGGGCAGCGAGGTTGGACAGGAAGTTCTGGCCAAGCTCCTCAAAGACGGACTGCTCGTAGTCGGCATCCATCTCGTCGAGCTGCAGGCGCTCGGCGAGAGCGGAGACGCAACGGTTCTCCTTCTCGGCCGGGAGGCGGGAAGCCTTGTCCTGCTCGATCTCGATCTTGATGGCGTCGCGCATGGCCTCGATGCTGTCGAAGCCGAAGTCGGACTTGACAAGCTCGTCGGTGAGCTCAGGGGTGTTGCGGACCTTGATGCCCTTGACGGTGACCTCGACGGTGTGAGTCTCGGCCTCCTCGCCCTCCTCGACCTCGTCGGTCCAGGTGACGGTCTTGACGTCGTCAACGTTGGCACCGATCAGGGCCTCGTTGAACTCAGCGGGGTTGCTGTCGCTACCGGCGATGAGCATGCGGCCCTCGGCGGCGAAGTTGTCGGCATTCTCGACGGCCTTGAGGTCGACGGTGACGTAGTCCTCGGCCTCGACGGCGCGACCCTCGACGTCCTCGAAGGTGGCACGGTAGTTGAGGAGCATCTCGACCTGGTTGTTAATCTCGGACTCGGTGACCTCCGCAGGAGGCATCTCGATCTCGACGGCGTCGAAGGAGGAGAGCTCAGCAGCAGGACGCAGGGAGAACTCGACGGTGTAGGTGTAGTCCTCGTGATCCTTGGCGAGGTCGAGCTCCTTGTAGTCACCGTTCTTGGTGGGGACGATGTCCAGCTCGTTGAGGACGGCGGGCTCGTTGGCGGCGATAAGGTCGTTGGTGGCCTGAGCGAGGGTAGCCTCGGCGCCAAGAGCAGAGTCGATGACCGGACGGGGAGCCTTGCCGGCACGGAAGCCCGGGAAGCGGTACTTCTTGGCGGTGTCCTTGTAAGCCTTCTTAATCGCGGCGTCGACGTCGGCGGCCGGGATGGTGACCGTAGCGGTGAGCTTGGCGTCCTTGACGTCAGAAGCGGTGATGTTCAACACGTTCCTCCTCATACTGCCCAGCTTATCTGAGGTGCTGGTACCTTTATGCAACAAGCGTCGCGAGGGCATAAGCCGACGCGGGTGCGTTGGTGCGGGCGAAAGGACTCGAACCTTCACGGGAATCCCACCAGAACCTAAATCTGGCGCGTCTACCAATTCCGCCACGCCCGCATGAGCGCACAGACTAGGAATGATAGCAGATACGAACGACAAGCGCACGCACACGTTTTACACGCTCACGACCTCACCACGAGTGCAAAAGGCGGGGCGAGTTGCCCCGCCCCGCCAATTACGACTTGTTCGCTGACCCGCTACTCCCCCAGCAGGGCCTTCTCGGGCGTGATCGGCAGCGAGCGAACCTGATGTCCGGTGGCGTGTGCGACGGCCGAGGCCACGGCGGCGAGCGGCGTGTTGATGACGACCTCGCCGATCGACTTGGCACCAAACGGACCCGTCGGCTCGTAACTCGGCTCAAAGGCCACGCGAATGCTGCCGATATCCAGGCGCGTGGGCAGCTTGTAGCTCATAAAGTTGCCGGTGCGCAGGCGGCCGCGCTCATCATGCTCGACGATTTCGTAGAGCGCGTGGCCGATACCCTGGGCAATGCCGCCCTCGGCCTGGACGCGCGCGAGCGCCTCGTTGATCACGGTGCCGCAGTCCACAGCCGCCGCGTAGTCCACCACAGTCACCTTGCCGGTGGCCTTGTCGACCTCGACCTCGGCAATGCCGGCCATAAACGGCGGGGGCGAAACGGGCAGGCAGGCAGAGGCATGCGAGGTGAGCGCGTCGCCGCCTGCGATGTTCTTGACGCACAGGTTGGCAAAGTCGCGCAGCGTGAGGTAGCGGTTCTGCTCACGCGCGGCACGCTCGTCGGACAGACGCACGTACTGACCATCAAAGACCACGTCGGCGGCGTCCACGTCCCACATCTGGGCGGCCTTGGCGCAGATCTTCTCACGCAGCTCGGTCGCGGCGTTCTTGGCTGCCAGACCTGTCACGTACGTGCCCGAGCTCGCGTACGAGCCGGCGTCAAACGGCGACACGTCGGTGTCCACGCCGCGCACCACGATCAGCGAGCTCTCCACGCCCAACTCCTCGGCGGCAATCTGCGCCAGGATCGTGTCGACGCCCATGCCGTTATCGGTGGCGCCGGTGCCGATGGTAATGAAGCCGTCCTCTTCAAGGCGCATGTCGATGCCGGCGATATCCACGTTGGAAATACCCGAGCCCTGCATGGTGAGCGCGCAGCCCAGGGCACGCACGCGGTCGCCCAGGTCGACGGCCAGCGGCTTGTCGCGCCAACCGATCATGTCCATCGCGCGCAGCAGGCAGCGGTCGAGCGCGCAGGCATTGAGCTTCTCGTTGTAGTACTGCGGCATGATCTCGCCCTCGCGCACGATGTTCTTAAGGCGCAGGTCGGCGGGATCCATGTGCAGCATGTCGGCGAGCTCGTTGACGGCGCTCTCCACGGCAAACTGGCCCTGGGTGGCACCGTAGCCACGATACGCGCCGCCGCGGTTGGTGTTGGTGTAGACGGCGTCCCACCTAAAGCGGCTCGCCTTCACATGGTTGTAGATGGGTAGGCTCTTGTGGCCCGACAGGCCGATCGTCGTGGTGGCGTGCTCGCCGTATGCGCCGGCGTTGGACAGCGTATGCAGGTCGATGGCCGTGATGGTGCCGTCGTTCATGGCGCCCAGCTTGACGGTCATCTGCATCTGGTGACGCGAGTTACCCGCAGTGATGGTCTCCTCGCGGGTGTAGCAGCAATAACTCGGACGACCGGTCTGCTGCGTCACAAACGCCACGAAGATCTCGCAGCAGCCCGTCTGCTTAGAGCCAAAGCCGCCGCCGATGCGCGGCTTAATGACCTGCACCTGCGACTGCGGGATGTCGAGCGACTGCGCGACCATGCGGCGCACGTGGAAGGGCACCTGCGTAGAGGTGGTCACCGAAATGCGGCCGAACGCGTCGGTCGTCGCGAAGGCACGGAAGGTCTCCATCGGCGCGGTCTGGGTTGCCTGGCTGGTGTAGGTGCGGGTGAAGACGATGTCGCTCTGGGCGAAGGCCTCGTCCAAGTCGCCAAAATCGCTGGTACCGCTGCATACCAGGTTACGCGGAACATCGCCGCCCTGCGGGAACATAAAGGTCACGTCGCCCTCGGGGTGGACCACGATGTCGTTATCGAGCGCCTTGGTAAAGTCGAGCAGGGGCTCGAGTACCTCGTAGTCGACCTTGATGAGCTTGAGCGCCTTGTCGGCGGCCTCCTCGGTCTCGGCGGCGACGATCGCCACCTCCTCGTTTTGGTAACGGACGAGGTTCTCGAGAATCAAGCGGTCGTAAGGACTCGGCTGCGGATAGCTCTGACCGGCGATGGTAAAGCGGCGCTGGGGCACGTCCTCGTAGGTGTAGACGCCCACCACGCCGGGCACCTTCAGTGCGCGCGACGTATCGATGGAGCGAATCTTGGCGCGGGCATAGGGGCTGCGCTTGAGTTTGACGATGAGCGCACCGGCAGGTACCAGGTCGCCCGTGTAGACGGGACGACCCTCGAGCAGTGCCTTCGAGTCCTTCTTGGGCTGCTTGTGGGTAATCTGCTTGTACGCGACACCGTCGGAGCTCGTGTCGTTGACGGGCAGCTCGGGCATCTCGAAGCCCACCTTCACGCCGGACTCGTTGAGAAAGCGGACGATGGCGCGCAGCTGGCTCTCGTAGCCGCTGCAACGGCAGAGGTTGCCGGCAAGCTGGCGCGAGAGCTCCTCGCGCGTGGCGACGAGGCTCGGGTCCTCCTTGGCGGCGCGGGCAAGCGCCAGCACGTTCATAATGAGGCCGGGGGCGCAAAAACCGCACTGCTCGGCGCCTTCGGCAGCCATCGCACGGGCCAGCGCCTCAGACTCGGTTTTGAGGCCCTCGAGCGTGGTGATGGTGTGGCCCTCGACGCGAGCGGCGGGAACCGAGCAGCTCAGCACCGGGTCGCCGTCGAGCCACACCGTGCACAGGCCGCAGTTGGTGGTCTCACAGGCGCAGCGCACCGACGCACAACCCTGCTCGCGCAGCAACGCGAAGAGCATGGTATCGGGGGCAATCTGAACCTTGACCTTACAGCCGTTGAGCGTAAAGGAAAGATCGATGAGTTTGGCAGCCATTAGCGCACCTCGCTAGAATCGACGCCGGGCACGCGGCGGCAGGAATACTCGTCCGTGGCAAACTTGGGGACCTGCACGGTCTCGAGCTCGCGGGCAAGCGCGGCAGAAAGCTCGATGCCGGCGGCGCGGCGCACGGCCTGCACGGCAAGCGGCGCCGAGATGCGGCGACGGTACTCAGCCGAGCCCCACAGGTTGGTGCCGTAGCTCAGGGCACGCACGGATACGGCCAGTGTGCGTAGCTCGTCCTCGGAAGGCTGCTCGCTCACCAGGCCACATGCCTCGCCCTGCAGCAAGGTCGCGCGCAGCGGGCGGGCGCCCACGGTGACATGCCAGCTGTTGTCCCACCAGGCGGCAGTGACGTTTAAGGAGGGGAAGTCGGTCGCGGCCTTGCGCACGGCCTCGTAGCTTGCACGGTAATCGTGCTTAACGACTACGATGTGCTCGATCACGTCGCGCACGTAACCCATGTTCACGAACTCGGCGAGCGGCACGCGGCCGGCGCCCGTCAGCTCTACATAGGAATCGAGCGCGAGGAAGGCGGAGAGCACGTCCGAGAAGCCAAAGCGGCCGTAGATGCTGCCGCCCACCGTGGCGGTGTTGCGCAGCTGCACGCCCACGATGTCGTGGACGGCGAACTCAAAGACATTGTTGACAAGCGCGTTGAGCCCGGCATGACGCTCGAGCTGGCGCAGGGTGCACATGGCACCGATGCGAAACTCGGTCTCGGTCTCCTCGATCTGATCGAGTCCGCAGGCCGAAAGGTCAATCGCCGTCGCCACGCGACGCGAACCCAGGCGCATCCAGATGCCACCGCCCACAATCTTGTTGTTGCGGTTCTTCTGCAAGAGCTCATAGGCTTCGGCCGCGTTTCCAACACGGACGTAGGTACCGAACTTGAGCACGTTCTCCCCCATCTCTTCACTTGTCCAGTACTTTTAAGTGTACCAAACGAGGGGCCGCACACCGTTTTAGGACAAAATCCACCCACCCATCCATAACTTGCGGTGAAATACGGACTGATTAGCCGTTCTGGGACGCTAAACAGTCCGTATATCACCGCAAGTTATGAGGAGTCCTCCGGGATAAAAAAGGCTCCCAGCCGGATAGCTGGGAGCCTTATCGCATGCTATGTCGAGCGAAGATTTAGCAGACGCCCTGGGCGAGCATAGCGTCGGCGACCTTCAGGAACCCGGCGATGTTGGCGCCCATGACGAAGTTGCCCTCCTGGCCGTACTCCTTGGCGGTGTCGTCCACGTTGTGGAACATGCCGCGCATGAGCTGCTCGAGCTTGCCGTCGACCTCCTCGAAGGTCCAGGACAGGTGCTCGGCGTTCTGGCTCATCTCCAGGCCGGACACGAGAACACCGCCGGCGTTGGCAGCCTTACCGGGCATAAAGGCGACGCCGTTCTCCTGGAAGTAGGTCGTGGCCTCGATGGTCGTGGGCATGTTCGCGCCCTCGCCGACCACCTTGCAGCCGTTGGCGACGAGTGCCTGGGCGTCCTCGAGCAGCAGCGTGTTCTCGCGAGCGCAGGGCAGCGCGATATCGCAGGGAAGCTGCCACACGCCGCGGCCGTCGCCCTCGTGCCACACGGCGTTGGGCTTCTCGTCAACGTACATAGCGAGCGTAACACCCTTGTCGTGGCCAGAGCGCTTCTTGTTGTAGATGTGCTCGAGCACGGTGTAGTCGATGCCGTCGGGATCCTCGACCCAGCCGTGGGTATCGGAGCAGGCGAGCACCTTGCCGCCGAGCTGAGTGACCTTCTGGACCGCGTAGATAGCGACGTTGCCGGAGCCGTGAACGACGACGTTCTTGCCCTCGAAGGAGTCGCCGCGGCTCTTAAGGTACTCGTCCACAAAGTAGGCCAGACCGTAACCGGTGGCCTCGGTACGGGCGAGCGAGCCGCCAAAGGAGAGGCCCTTGCCGGTAAGAACGCCGGTCCACTCGTTGGTCAGGCGCTTGTACTGACCGAACAGGTAGGCAACCTCGCGGCCGCCAACGCCCAGGTCGCCGGCGGGAACGTCGGTGTTGGGGCCAATGTGGCGATAGAGCTCGGTCATGAAGGACTGGCAGAAGCGCATGATCTCGTTGTTGGACTTGCCCTTGGGGTCAAAGTCGGAGCCGCCCTTGCCGCCGCCCATGGGAAGGGTGGTCAGGCTGTTCTTGAGGATCTGCTCCAGACCCAGGAACTTGAGCATACCCAGGGTGACCGTCGGGTTAAAGCGCAGGCCGCCCTTGTAGGGTCCAATGGCAGAGTTGAACTCGACGCGGTAACCGCGGTTGACCTGAACCTTGCCCTGGTCGTCGACCCAGGGAACACGGAACATGACGATGCGCTCGGGCTCGACGAGGCGCTCAAGCAGGGCGGCCTCCTCGTACTCAGGATGGGCGTCGAGCGCCGGCTGGATGGTGCCGAGAATCTCGGTCGCGGCCTGGATGAACTCAGGCTGCTCGGGATAGCGGGCCTTGAGCTCTTCGAGAACTTTCTGCGTGTAGCTCATGCTTCCTCCAATTGATGGAAAAGAAAAGTATCGTTCGAGGCGCCCCATGCGCCGCGAGCTTTATCGAGTATGGATAATATCGCACTGTTGCGGGAAAGTTACGCATAAGCCGACGAGCAGATGTTTCGTTTTGATTACGATGCAGGTAGAAGCGTTTTTGAGCACCCAACGTGCAAATCGCGTGTTTCGAAGCTGTTTCGTCCACATGTTCTGAACCACCACATTGGGGACAGGCACCTTTGTGGTGGTTTTGGTGGTTAGAGGACGAGCTGATGGTAGTCGGCGGGGGTTACGTGGCCCTCGGTGGCGGCACGGAAGGCGGCGAGGGCATCGCCCGAGAACGGCATAGCCCAGCACAGTCCGCAGCCGGCGGTGATGGAGCCAGGCAGCGGCATGATGCGCCCGGGCACGCCGGCATCCAGGCACAGCTGCTCGCATTCCATCACATCGAAGGTGCTGTCAAACGACACGATGATCTTGCGCTCGTGGTCGAGGGCATCACCGGACGGGCCTTCGCGGTGCGCCTCACGATACGCCGCGGCGGCCGCTTCCTCTTCCGCAGTATGTCCGCAGCCACCGCAACCGCAGGTACAGGGCTCGGAACCATCGCAAGTGCAAGGCTCCCCGGTATCGGGGCAAATATCGTGGGACATGGCAACTCCAATCGTCTAGGCGAGCAACTCGGCCGCCGCAAACTCCTCGGGCGTATTGACGTTCTCGAAGCAGAGCGTCGAGCCGGCGACCTCGACAATCTGAGGCTCGTCCAAATACCCGGCATTCACCCGGTCGATCAGGCAGCGGATTCGCTGACGGTCACCGGCGAGCAGCTCTTGGGCAACCGGCGCACACGCGTCACGGCGCCAGACGGCGCACAGCGGCTCAATCCCCCGCTCCTCGCGCGGCACGCACACGTCGAGCGCCTCGGCCTCAACACGATCGGCAAGCGCGCCGATCAGTTCTGGCGAGACGAACGGCATATCGCAGGCGACGATCGCCACGAGCGGCAATCGGGCCGCGGCCAGCGAACTCGCGATGCCGCGCATGGCGCCCGCCGGCCCCTCAAGGTCCGACACTATTCGCGGCACCAGGCCGCCAAACGCGCGCTCCTCAAGGTAGGCAAGCTCGCTGGGACGCGAAGTCGTCACGACCAACTCGCCGGCAACTGGCGCCAGCCGACCCAGCACGCGTTCGATGAGCGGCTCGCCGCAAAACGTCATGCGCGCCTTATCGCAGCCCATGCGCGAGGACAGCCCGCCCGCCTGGACGACACAAGAAAGATCGGCACGTCTTACGGTAGTCATACGGCAAAACACCTCCATCGGCATGTTCGAAACCCGACACACGAAGCCAAATACCGCCGCCGAAATAACGGCGCTACGAAAAGCTCGTGCAAAAACAAAACAGCGCCTTTGCGGCACGCAGCAAGACCGCGAGCACAAAAGCGCTGGTAGCGTATGGCGGGAACGTATGTGAATCGAACACATCCAAGACGTTTTGCACGCCTCGCAACGGTTTTGAGGACCGCGGAGCCCACCGGAGCCCATCCGTTCCCAAGTGCGGAGGTATTTTACCAAACCGAGCAGCCAATCTAGCGCAGGGAGCGCAGGCCGCCGGCATCCTTGTCGAGCACCGTAAAGCGCACGGCATCCAGGTGCTCCAAGATGCTGATGGCACGTTTGCGCGACACACCCAGGGCCTCGCGCAGTACGCTCGTGGTGGCAGCGCCCCCGGCAGCCTCAATAGCGGCAGCGACAAGCTCGCGCGCATGCGACTCCACGGTGGCGGACAAGGCAACGTCACGCTCGACCTTCACGATGGAACGGTTGAGCGAAAGCTCGCGCAGGGCACGCGTCATGGTGTCGCGATCGAGCTGCAACTGCTCGCCAACCTCAGGCAGCGTCGGCGCATCGAGGCCGGCTTCATCCAGCAAGGCAACGATACGTTCGCAGGCCTCGCGCACCACGCGTGCCGCCGCGGCGGCCGAGCGCGGGTCGAACACCTCGGCCCCCTCGGCTGCGCATACGCCACGCGCGCAGCCCTCGGAAATCATGGCTGCGGCAACCGTATCGTCAGCGGCAGGCCACGCAGCATGGGCAACGGCGCCAGGCGTAAAGCCCGTCTCCTTGGGAGACGCCGCATGCATGGCTGACAGGGTCGCCGCCAGGGCATCCATCGCGGCGTCGAGCACGGCGGCATTCACATACAGCGCACCGCCCGAGCCGGCAAGCTCGCACACAGCACCTCGCGCCACCAACTCGTTCAGCGCGGCATCGGCCCCACCGGAAACAAGATCTAGCGCCGCGGCAACGTCGGCGACCACGACCGGCAACGTCTGCAGCGCCAACCACGCCTCAACACCAGCGACGGCATCGCCGGCCTCAAGTGCCGCAAGCAGTGTGCGCTCCCCCGCCGAAAGCTCACGCGAGCGACGGCAGCGCGAAAGCAGCACGCGCCCGCCTCCGATGAGCATAACGGGCGAATACGACAGCACCACGGCATGGTCTCCGGCTCGCAGCGGCAGCGGCTCCTCCAAGCGCACCTGCACGGTACGGATCTCGCCCACCGCCATGGGGGCCTCGCCCTCCAAAAGCATGATGCGACCCACGACTTCGGCCGTGCCGGCCATCACATGCACGCGCGCGCCCGACTCGAGCACGCGCGGCTTGGCGCCCTCGCGGCCCAGGTAGGTGAACGTCATCATAAAGCGCAACGACTGACCAAAGCGGTCCGCCACGCCCAGCATCTCGCCACGGTCAAGCGCCGCGACACCGTCACCAACCAGGTTGAGCGCCACGCGCTGTCCGGGCAGTGCTCGCGGCGTATCGCCATGCACCTGAATCCCGCGCACGCGACAGACCGTACGCGACGGCAGGGCGACGAGTTCGTCACCCACCGCAACCGGCGCATCGTGCAACGTTCCCGTTACGACAGTGCCGACGCCCTTGATCGTAAAGCAGCGGTCAATCGGCAGACGCGGCGCGGCATCGGTGAGCTCGGCACGGGCACGGCAGGCATCCCAGCAAGCGGCAACCTGCTCGTCGAGCGTAGCCAGCAGGCCATCGATCCCCTCGCCGGTCTTGGACGACACGGGCACGAGCGGCGCGCCTGCAAACACGGTACCTGACAAAAAGTCATCGACATCGAGCTCGGCAAGCTCGGTCATCTCGGCATCGGCCAGGTCACACATCGTCAGCGCCACCACCATATGCGTGACACCCAGCAGCTCCAGCACGTGCACGTGCTCGCGGGTCTGCGGCATCACGCCCTCGACGGCCGAAACCACCAGCACGGCCACGTCGATGCCCGTGGCGCCCTGCACCATGGCGCGCAAGTAATGCGCGTGGCCCGGCACGTCGACCAGGCCAACGATCTTGCCACTCGGCAGCGCCAGCTCGCCAAAGCCCAGCTCCACGGTCATACCGCGACGGCGCTCAACCTCCAGACGATCGGGATTCTTGCCAGTCAGCGCCTCGATCAGTGCCGACTTACCGTGGTCGACGTGGCCCGCTGTGCCAACGATAACGGGACACTCCACCAGCGCTTGAACCTCACTCATCGAGCAATCGCCTTCTTAACGCACGCTACGAGCGTCGATGCCGCCGTCTCGATATCGCGGTCACCCACGAGCGTGCGCACGTCAAACAAAATGCGATCGTGCGAGGTTCGCGTGACAACCGGCGTGTCGAAGTCCTGGACAAGCGAGCGCTTGAGCGCATCGACCGTCAGGTGCGCGTCAACAAGACGCACGGCAACGCACATCGTGGGTAGCTCGACGGTAGGAAGCGAGCCACCGCCGGGGGTTGACGATTCCTCGACGATCTCCACCTGAACGGCGCACGGGCAACCGGCCTTGTCGAGCCCGGCGACCATACGATCGCGCAGCTTGCGGGCACGTCGCTCCAAATGGGCCTGCGGAAGCGTAAGCATGCTGAGCACCGGCACCTCGCGATGGGCAACATCGGCGCCGTCCATGTAGATACGCAGCGTGGCCTCGAGCGCCGACAGAGCCAGTTTGCCCGGGCGCAGGGCACGCATAAGCGGATGCGACCCGCAGGCCTGGACCAGATCGCGACGGCCCATGATAATGCCCGCCTGCGCGGCACCCAGCAGCTTATCACCCGAGCACGACACCAGATCGAGCCCTGCCGAAACCGAAGCCGGCGTGGTTTCTTCGCCGCCGCGCACCAAGATGTCGTCGGGCAACAGCGCGCCCGAGCCCTGGTCCTCGTAGAACAGCAGGCCATGCTTGTGGGCCAGGGCGGCAAGCTCCCGAGAGCCCACCTCCTCGTGAAAACCCTCGATGCGATAGTTGGAAGGATGGACCTTAAGGATCATCGCCGTATCGGGCGTGATGGCGCGCTCGTAGTCGCCCAAATGCGTGCGGTTGGTGGCGCCGACCTCGACGAGTTTGGCGCCCGAAGCCGCCATGACATCGGGGATGCGGAAGCTGCCGCCAATCTCGACAAGCTCGCCGCGGCTGACGATAACCTCTTTACCCGCGGCATGGGTGGCAAGCACCAGCAGCACCGCGGCGGCATTGTTGTTGACCACGAGCGCGTCCTCGGCACCGGTGAGTGAGCGGATCAGCTGCGCGGCGTGCTCCTTGCGCGACCCGCGCGAACAGGTGTCGACACTGTACTCGAGTGTGCTATACCCGCGCGCGACCTCGGCCACGGCCTTGGCGACCGACTCCGCAAGCGGGGCGCGGCCCAAGTTGGTATGGATGACCACGCCCGTGGCGTTGACGGCGGGACGCAGGCTCGGCAGCGCGGAGCGATGCGCACGCCACTCGATGGCCGAGGCCAGGTCGCGCTTAGAGCGCGGGGTAGCACCGGCACGAATCGCAGCGCGCTCCTCGTCGAGCTCGGCCGTGACGGCGGCATGCACCACCGCGTCGCAGGTCTCCCCCGCCGCCTTCACTACCGGCCACTCGGCAAGCAGCTCGTTGACGGATGGAATGGCGCGCAGGCGGGCGCGCACCTCATCGGACATGTTCTGGCTATCGCTCATGTGCGGCCTTTCAAAAGAAACGTGGATCAGTCGAATACATCAGCTGAGTCAATTACTCGTTATTATCCTCGCGCGCCGCGATCTTTTCCACGCGAACGGCGTTTTCCTGGGTGAGCGCGGCGCCTGTCAACGGGTCCCAACGCAACGGCGTATGGTCGAGTGGGCCGACGCCCAAGGCTTGAGCGCCACCGGCATCGGCGCCAAACGAACGCCCGCCGGGGGCGGCCGACGTAAAGATGCACGCCGGATGCAGATACGGCGTCGTCTCCACGCGCACGCGGTCGCGGCCCATATCGCTCACGAGTTCGACGATCTCGCCGTCGACGATGCCCATGCGCGCAGCAACATCGGCATTCATCTGCACGGCATCCAGGTCCGATCCAGCCTCGGCGGCACCTTGGGCCGCGAGCCTGCGCGAAGTGTGCGACTCAAAGGGACGGTTGCCGCTAATGAGGCGAAACATCCCCGGACCGGGCTCCACCATGGGCGCGATCCAACCGGGAACGCGGCCCAGACCGGCTCGCTCCCATACGTCGCTTGCCAACGCAATTTTGCCGCCATACAAGGGAATCGCCGGCTCGCCCGTACGCGACGGCAACGCAACACCCGTGTCGGCCCAGCCGCGCTCCTTGAGCTCGTCCAGATTGATCCCAAACGGCGCCACCTGGGCAGCCGCCAGGTCGTCAGACGTAAACTGGAAGTACTCGCCCACGCCACACGCCTGCGCCAGACTGGCAAAGATCTCACGACCGGGACGTGTGTCGTCATGCTGCACAGACAGCACGGCGTTGCGGTAGAACACGCGCGCATCGTTGGCGCCCATCACTGTGCCCACACCGCGGTCGGCCTCCAGATACGTCACGTCGGGTAGCACGAAGTCGGAAGCGCGCGCCGTCTCGGACCAGCGAATATCAATCGTCACGAGCAAGTCGAGCCGCTGCAAAATACCCAACCAAGCCTGCGCATTGCCATAGCCCGCGCCGGGATTGCTGGCGTAAACGATCAGCCCACGCAAATCGCCGGCCAGAATAGACTGACCGATAGTCGTGCACAGACCGCGCTCGGGGTCGACGAGCGGATAGCGCTCGGACCCCAACTTGGGCTCACGCGGCATCGACGGCGTCGCGAAACGCGCAGGGTCCAAGTCGCCCAGCACAAGCGGCGTGGGCGGATTGAGTGCGCCGCCCGCATGTCCAATACAGCCCAGCAGCACATCGACCAAGCAGATAGCGCGCGCGGTCTGGGTGCTGTTGGCATACGCGATGCCAATGCCGCCATGAAAGCCGGCGTCCACCACCGCAGCAGGCGCCGCGGCAGCTAGATCGCGCGCCGTGGCGACAATCTCTGCGGCCGGCACGTCACACATCGACTCGGCCCACTCGGGCGTCCAAGCACGGGACGCCTGCGCCAGCTCGTCAAAGCCCGTGGTATAGCGGGTCACGAACTCGTGGTCGTACAGGTCCTCGGCAATCAAGATATGGACAATACCCAATAGCAGCGCCAAGTCGCAGCCCGGGCGCACGCGCAACCAGCGGTCGGCAATAGCAGCCGAACCGCTGCGCCGAGGGTCAACCACGATAATCTTCGCCCCACGCCGGCGCGCGTCGTTGAGCGCATCAACGGCCCCCATCGTCGACGAATCCACCAGTGAACGCCCTAGGTACATGATGCAATCGGTATGCGCCAGATCGGAGGCGGGACTATAGCCCAGGCTGTGCTCCCAACCGGTAAGTCGGCTTACCTCGCAAGCACCGTCGGCACCGTACACGTTGGGCGAACCCAGCGCATGCATAAGGCGATAGGCCCAGTAACGATCGAACGAGGGAACGCCGAGCGTCATGCCCAGCGCACGAGGCCCGCACTCGTCAACAATCCCCAAAAGACGCTCGGCAATCTGCGCGAACGCCTCGTCCCAGGTAATCGCTTCAAACCCCGAGCCATCCCGGCGGCGTCGCATGGGGTGCATAATGCGGTCGCGCTCGTCAAACGGCATTGCCAGGCGATACCGTCCGCGGGCGCACAGGGCACGCGCCGCGCACGGATGCCCCGGCACCGGCAACTCGGCCACCACGCGACCGTCCTCAACGCGTGCCGCAAAGGCGCAATCGGCATAGCATCCCCCGCATGTGGTCACCACGGCGCGACCGTCACGCTTCACAGCAGATGCCATCTCGATTACCCCTTTCATCAGCCAAACACAACAGGCCAAAAGCCCGGCAACGAGCCCCAGGCCCAAAAAGCCTCCCGCACGGCAACGCCCCGCGGGAGGCCCAACGTCAAACAGACGATACCTTACGCCTCGGACTTCTTGGCGTAGATAAACCAGTAGCCGAGCGCGACCAGAACCGCGCCGCCCACGATGTTGCCCAGCGTGGCGGCGGACAGGTTAAACGCAATGCCCGCAGCGTTGAGCGCATCGGCGCCGGCGACGTCGGCACCGTAACCGCATGCATGCATCACGGCGCCCATAGGCAAAAAGTACATGTTAGCAACGCAGTGCTCAAAACCGCAGGCCACAAAGGCGGCGATGGGCAGCAGAATGCCCACAACCTTATCGACTACGGTCTTGCCCGCAGTGCCAATCCACACGGCCAGACACACAAAGATGTTGCACAGGATGCCGCGGAAGAAGATCGTCACCCAGTCGACCGTCACCTTGCCGGCGGCGACGCTCACCATGGAGTTGGCGACCGCCTCGCCGTTGAGCTTATAGATGCCGGCCATGTACACCAAAAAGACGATGAACAGAGCACCGACAAAATTGCCAACCCACACGACGACCCAGGCCTTAAGCATCTGGACCAGCGTGATCTTTTTGCTCTTGAGCGCGCAGACCATAAGCGAATTGCCGGTAAACAGCTCGGCGCCGCACACCAGCACCAGCACCAGGCCCAGGCAAAAGCACAGACCGCCCACGACGCGCTGAGCGCCCCAGCCCAGCGTGCTGTCGCTCAAAAACACGGTAAAGAACAGGCCGCCGAAGGCGATAAACGCGCCGGCGAACATTGCCAACAGAAAGGCCTTTGCGACCGGCAGGTTAGCCTTGGTCACGCCGGCGGCCTCGGTCTTGGCCTCGATCGCGGCGGGCGCCAGGCAATCGGGAGCGGGATATTCTGCCTTGGAATCTGCCATGTCAATCACTTCTTTCCTATTCAGCAGAGACAAGCGCTGCTATAGCTCCTGTCCCAAGCGGACAAAGTGGGAAAAGTCGTTGGCGGCCACGGCGTCGTACACGGCGTCGACGGCCTCAAAGACCTCCGGGGACATGGGGTTGTAGAACTCCGTGTCGCCCGGCTGAATCCCAACGAAGACGATATCATCACACGATTGCTCAATCTCTTCGATCAGAATCGACAAAGGAAGCGAATGCGTGGTGAACATCGACTTGCGGGCCACATCGCGCTTGTCGAGCAAGCGGATGGCGCCGACGGGCAGCGCCATGTCGGCGGCATCGACCAAAACCAAACGCGGCGGACGCTCGCGCTTGACCTCGATGATGTCATCCTCGGGCGTTTGGCCGCCGTCGATGGTGTACCAACCGGCGATCGGTGCGTCCTCCATCTTTTTGGAGAGCACGGGGCCGGCGGCATCGTCGGCACGCAGCACGCTTCCCGCCGTGAGCACGATACCCGCAAACGGGGCGCCGTTCACACGGCCATCCACAACGCGACCCATTACTGCAACCTCCCCGTCAGATACACGCCCGACACATCGCGCACGCGCTCAACCAGATCGCGGAACTTCATCAGAAACGCGACCTGCTGGGCATGCAGGCCAAAGTCGTCGTCGAACACCGAGATGCCGGCCTTGGCCGACCCGCGAAAACCGCGCTCGTCGAGCAGCGCATCGCAGGCCTCGAGCAGCGACGGCACCGCCGCCTTGTCGAGCTGGCACTCGCCAAAGGAGCGGATGGCCTCGAACTTGGTCTTAGCCTCCCCCTCCGGCAGCGCGTCGACGAGCGAATAGAACACATCCACCGACACCGACAGGCGCGGCTCAAAGCAGTCGAGCACGCCGGTGTGGTGGCCCACGGCGAGCGTGTAGTACAGCACGTCGCAGGCCTCCTGGGGAACGTCTTCCTCGGTCTCCACAAACTTACGCGTGAGCTCGTAAAAGACCACCTGGTCGGGAGCATGGCCCAGGCAGGGGTCGGCGACGCCCTCGGCAGCCTCGTCGCTTGCGCGCGAGGCATCGCCAAAGGAGCCGCCGAGCATACCGGGGCCCGCAAAGTAACCAGAGCGGTCCGTGAGCTCCATCTAGCGACCTCCGGCCAGCACCAGATCCTGCAGCGCCGAGTAGACCTCAACGCGGCGAGGATCGTCCTGCTTGTCGATGAGCAGCGCCATGGCACCGCGGATATCGCCCTTGGGCGCACCCTCGAGCGTGTCCATAAACTCGTTGGCCAGGTCGCGGCCGTAACGGTAGCCGCTCATGGCGCGAGCTTCGCGCTCGATGGCAACGCGCAGCTTGTACGGCACGCCGGGGTGCAGGATATCGGCCTGCTCGCCGGCGGCCTCCACCGTGGTCTCGGCATGGAGCTTTTGGTCCAGCAGACCGAGCGCCATGGCAAATCCGTAGATGGTCTGCGCGGGGCTAGGCGGGCAGCCGGGGATGTAGACATCGACCGGCAGAATCTTGTCCGTGCCGCCCCAGACGCAGTAGTTGTCGTAGAAGATGCCGCCGGTGCAGCCGCACGCGCCATAGGACACCACGATCTTGGGATCGGGTGCGGCCTCAAAGGCGCGCAGGGCCGGCATGCGCATGGCACGCGTCACGGCACCGGTGTACAGCAGCACGTCGGCGTGACGGGGCGAGGGCACGACCTTGATGCCAAAGCGCTCGACGTCGAAGACGGGCGTGATAGAACCGAAGATCTCGATCTCGCAGCCGTTGCAGCCGCCGCAGTCAACACGGTAGACGTACACCGAGCGCTTGATCTTCTTAAGAAGGGTCGCCTTGGCCTTCTCGATGCTCTCGTCGAGCTCGATCTTGGTCGGGCGGTACTGAAGCCGCTCGGGCAAAAGCGTGGGTTCGGCCATGGTTACTCCTCCTTCGTATCAAAATCCATGATGATGCCCTCGACCGGCGCCGGACCGGCGGGAATCTCGGGCGCATCGGGGTTGAGCTCGCGGTCGATATACTCCGGGTTCACGCCGTGGCCGCCAAGATACTCCATGCCGGGGCCCTGGGGCTCGCCGGATGCAAGCGTCTCGTTGGCAGCCATGCCGTGCGCGTTGCCGGTCTTTACGGCCGAGGCGGCGCGCAGGGCGTCGAGCTCGCGCTTGCACTCCTGGCACATACCGACGGTGCGGGCGGCCTGCTCGGCCTCCATGCCGCCGGCCTTTTGCAGCAGGCGCTTGGCGTAGTCGATCTCCTTGTGCGGCGCAAACGGCTTGCCGCAACGCGAGCAGTGCTCGAGCGTATAGACGCTCTTGCTGGTGAGGTCGTCCTTACTCATGACGGCCAGCTCAAACTCCTCGGTGAGCTTGATGGCCTCCATGGGGCAGGCCTCCTCGCAGCGGCCGCAGAAGATGCAGCGACCGTAGTCGATCGACCAGGTGATGGTATCGGCCGCAAGGTCGGTGTCCATGCGAATGGCATCGGCCGGGCACGCCACGCCGCAGGCACCGCAGGCGATGCAGAGCTCGGCGTTGTGCTCGGGCTTGCCGCGCATGTCCTTGTTGGTGGGGAACGGCGCAAACGGGTACTTGACCGTCGCGTCGCCGGCCTTGGCGTTGACCTTCCAAAGCTTCAGCATATTAGAGCGCCTCCTCATCGAGCGGAGCGGCCATGGTGCCCTCGCCCGCAAGCGGCGACTTGTCGCGCCAGACGTTCTCGAACTGCTCCTTGTCGAGCACGTGGTCGCGCTTGGCGGCGACATCGGTCACCGTCACGCGATCGGTGCAGGAGTAGCACGGGTCGAGCGAGCCGACGATCAGCGCCGCGTCGCCCACGGTGTTACCGCGGAACATGTAGCGCAGGACCGGCCAGTTGCTGTACGTGGCGGCCTTGGCGCGCCAGCGGTAGCACTTCTGGTTGTTGCCGAGCATGGCCCAGTGCACGTCCTCGCCGCGCGGCGCCTCGGTGGCGCCGATGGCGTACTTGTGCGGGGTGTACTCCCAATCCGTGGTGAGGATGGGGCCCGACGGGCAGTTCTCGAGCATGGTCTCGATCATGTCAATCGAATCGTAGACCTCCTGGATGCGAACGGCGGTACGGCCGAAGGCATCGCAGGTGTCGGCCGTAGCGGCGTGCATCTTTTGGACGTCCGGATCGGCGTAGCCGTCGAAGGGATGGTCAAAGCGCACATCGCGGGCATAGCCCGAGCCACGCATGAGCGGGCCGACCGGCGAGAAGTCGCGTGCGATCTTGCGGTCCAAGATGCCGATGCCACTCGTACGCTCAATGAAGTTGGGCGTGGAGAGCAAGACGTCGACGAGCTCCTGAACCTCGGAGCGCAGCTGGTGGATGGTCGTGAGCGTGGAGAGCTTCTGCTCGGCCAAAATGTCACGACGCACGCCGCCGATCACGTTGAGGCCGTAGGTCTTGCGGTGACCGGAGAGCTTCTCGGCCAGGTCCATGGACTTCTCGCGGACGCGGAAGAACTGCTGGAAGCCGGAGTCGAAGCCCGTGTAATGCGACGCCAGGCCAATGTTGAGCAGATGCGAGTGCAGGCGCTCGACCTCGAGCATGATGGCGCGGATGTACTGGGCGCGCGGCGGGACATGGATGCCCTGGGCGCGCTCGACGGCCTCGGCATAGGCCACCGAGTGGGCGCAGCCGCAGATGCCGCAGATGCGGTCGGCGAGGAACGTCACGGCGTCATAGTTCAGGCGCGTCTCGGCGACCTTCTCCATGCCACGGTGCACGTAGAACAGACGGTAGTCGGCGTCGACGATCGTCTCGCCCTCGACGAACAGGCGGAAGTGGCCGGGCTCGTCGGAGGTAATGTGCAACGGGCCCATGGGGACGAGTGTGGTCTCCTTGCCCTTGGTATCGGCCAAGAACTCGTAGTTTTCCATGTCGCTCGCGGGAGCGGGACGGAAGCGGTAGTCCATGGAGTCCTTGCGCAGCGGGTACAGGCCGCTGGGCCAATCGTCGGGCAGCACCAGGCGACGACGATCGGGCAGTCCCTCGGGGATCAGGCCGAACATGTCGCGAAGCTCGCGCTCGCCCCACACGCAGGCGGGGACGAACGGCGTCACGGACGGGAACGTCATCTTGGCGGGATCGACCTCGGTGCGCACGGTCACCCAGCCGGGGTCCTCCCCCTCCATGGAGATGACGTAGTACACGGCGTAGCGACCGCACAGACTGCGCTCGTCGTTGCCGATGATCACGGGAATCCAGCCGTAGCGCTCGTAGTACAGGTAGTGGACGGCCTCGGGCAGCTTGTCCTGCTTGACGGTGATCGTCAGCTGGTCCTCGCACTGCCACTCGACCTTCTCGATGCAGCCCGGAACGGCGCGGCGCAGGGCCTCGACATGGCTCTCGCAGCGACGGGCATACACCTTGTTCTCAGTTTCAATCATTCGTTACTCCACCTCGCTCTGAGCGGTCTCGGTACCGAACACAGCGCGGTACATCGGCGTCGCGTGAAGTTCCTCGGTGCTCTGCTCGAGCACAATGCCGGTCGCGGTCTCCACACCGTGCACGAGAGGCAGCGGGGTGGCGATGCCAAACCACAAGATCATGACAGCCAGGATGATTTCGGGGATAAGCATGAGCGCCGGGGCCTCATGCTTATCCATGCCCTGGGGCGCATGGCCGAATACCGACTTGAGTGCGATGCGGGTGAGCGCGGAGATGGCCACGGTAAGACCGAGGGCGACCACGACGACCAGCCACATGGGACCGGCGGTAACACCGGCGACAAAAGTCAGGAACTCGGAGATAAACATGCCAAAGGGCGGGAAGGCACCAAGACCGAGCAGCGCCAGGACGGCGAGCGCGGCGGTTGCGGGGGCAACCTCGACGACACCCTGGATCTTAGCCAGGCTACGCGTGCCAAAGGCGTGCTGAATGTTGCCGGACACGCAGAAGGCAAGCGTCTTGGTAAAGCCGTGGAACACGCAGTGCAGCAGGGCCGCGGCGATACCCAGAGGGCCACCGATACCCAGGCACAGGGCGATAACGCCCACGTTCTCCACAGACGAGTACGCAAAGCGGCGCTTGAGGTCGTCCTGGCGAAACATCGAAAGTGCCGCCACCAAAATGGACAGCGTGCCGACGATCAGCAGCAAAAGCTGCGGATACTCGGCGCCCACGGCCTGGATGGTAAAGCCGTAGAAGCGCATGATCACAAGCATGGCGCACTTAAGCAGCACGCCCGAGAGCAGGGCCGAGACAGGGCTCGGGGCCTGGGAGTGGGCATCGGGCAGCCAAGTGTGCATGGGGAACAGGCCGGCCTTGGTGCCAAAGCCGATCACGATAAACGCAAAGGCGAGGCGCATGAGCGTCGGGTCGAACTGGTCGGCATACGGCAGCACGCACGACAGAAATGCGGCCTCGTGGGCGTTGGGAATCACGTCGGCGGCGTTGGCGTAGATCAGCAGCGTACCGAACAGGCCAAAGGCCACGCCGGCGGTGCAGACCATCGCATACTTCCAAGAAGCCTCGAGGGCTGTCTTGTTCTTGTAGATACCCACGAGGAACACGGTGGAAAGCGTGGTTGCCTCCACGGCGGCCCACGTGAGGATCATGTTGTTGGACAGGCACGCGAGCAGCATGGTGAACACGAACAGGCTAAACAGCGCAAAATACTGCTTGGCGCGCTCGGCGGGCATGGAGCCCTCCTCGATATCGGCCTTTACATAGGGCAGCGAGAACAGCCCCGTAAGAAAACCGATAAAGCCGATGAGCAGCACAAAGATGGCGCCCAGCGAATCGAGGTGAAACCACAGGCCAAAAGCGCTCGCGGTTTCGCCGCTCATAAGGACGTCACCGGCCGTCATAATCGACAGCACCAGGACGGCTGCGACGGAGACCAGGTTAAGACCGGCAAACACGTTATAGGACGTGTTCTTGGGCAAAAACGCCATGACCAGCGAGAACACCAAAGGAGTCGCGAGCAGGGCGAGAATCAACGTTTCCATGGACTACCCCCTCAGCTCGGACAGGTCGCGCGCATCGAGCGAGTGGGAGTCGTCCCAAATGCGACGCACGACGATGGACATGATGATGACGGCAAAGATGGCGTCGGTGGCGATACCGATCTCGATGATCTCGGGAGCGGTGGGGGCCAAAAGCGCGAGCGTCACGTGGCTGCCGTTTTCCATGAGGCAGTATCCAAAGATCTGCTTCATGATGTTGCGCTGCGAGATGATGCAGGTGAGGCCCACAAAGAAGTGAGCGAAGCTAATAGCGAGCGCAGGCGTTGCGACCTCGGCCGTGGGCAGGCTGATCTGCGTCACGACGGCAAAGCAAATCGCAACCTCGACGGCGATGATGCAAATGGCCCACGCGGGCTTAAGGCCGGCCTTGAGCGATGCGTCGCTCGGCTCGCCCATCTTCTTGTATGCGCGGTTGAGGATATAAGGGACCAGGACGACCTTAGTGATAAAGGCAGATCCAGCCCACATAAGCAGCTCCTGCGCACCAGTGGTGATACCGAGCGTGGCGAGCAGTCCCACGAGTACCAGCGACTGCACCGCATACCAGTGGATGGAATGTTTGATGTTCTTGGAGACAACCACCATGGTGGACGTGACGATCAGAAGGCCGCCAAGGATGTTGACGATCGAATAACCCATGTCGTTCTACCTCCTAACCGATCCAGCTGGCCGAAAGCGGGCCGCTGACGATGACCATGATGATGAGCACGATGAACACGAACGCCATCGTGCGGGGAAGCGGGGCTCCCGCAGCGACCTCGTCGCTCGGCTCGCCGGGCAGGCAATAGCCCATCCACTTGAGGAACCAGGCAAAGGTGGCGACGGTCTCGGCGACCATGATGCACACGAGCACCAGGATCGCGACGTTGCCGGCACCCACAGAAAAGCCGCCGGCAATGATCTGGAACTTCGAGAAGAACGTGTTCATAGGCGGCACGCCGGCGATGGCGAGTGCCGCGACACCAAAGCCCACGCCCGAGATCGGGTACTTCTTTACGATGCCGCGAAGCTTGGGCAGCATACGCGTGCCGAGCGTAAAGGAGAACGAACCGGCGATCAGGAAGAACAGCGTCTTGGCGAAGGCGTGGTTAAAGATGTGGCACACGGCGCCATCAAAGGCCAGCTGGCTGCCAAAGACCGAAAGGCCCAGACCAAAGAACACATAGGAGAGCTGGGCGATCGTCGAGAAGGCCAGCAGGCGCTTCATGTCCTTTTGCGGCAGGTACATAAGGAAGCCAAAGAGCATGGTGACCATGGCATCGATAATGGCGACCCAGCCCACGATCTCGGGAATCTCGCCGGCAGAGACGAGTGCACGCGCGAACACGCACACGCCGACCTTGACCATCGAGGCACCATGCAGGTAGGCCGAAACAGGCGTCGGCGCCTCCATGGCCGAAGGCAGCCACATGTACATGGGAACCTGTGCGGACTTGGCCCAGGCCGCAAACAGCACGAGCAAAAGGACGATAGCCTTGAGCTTGGCGTCGAGGCCGGCAATCGCGGTAATGGCGAAGGTACCGGTATGGGCAAACACGATGGCGGCGCCCAGATACAGGCCGAGCGCACCGATATGCGTAATGATCAGGGCCTTCATGCCGGCCTTCTTGGCCGTAGGCGTCATGTAGTAGCTAATGAGGCCCCAAGAGCACGCACCCGTGATCTCAAAGAACACGAGCTGGCCCAAAAGGGTCGAGCTGTACACGAGGCCGGCCATGGCGCCAATGAAGGTCGCGAGGTACGCGTAGAAGCGACGACGCGGTGCGTCGGGATGCTCACGGTTATTCTCGCTCATATAGGGAATCGAATAAATCACGACAAGCAGGCCGATACCCACAAAGGCGGGCGCGAGCAGCGTGCTCATGCGATCGAAGGTGAATCCCATGACGAGGGTCTGCCCAAACGAGATCAGGGGGACCTGCGTGTCGGGCATGCCGGCGCCGGCGAAATTCGCGGCGAGGGCGATGGTGCAGACCGTCGAGACGGCGGCACCCAAAACGCTGAACCACTTGGCGTACGGACGGGGGAACAGGGCGACGAGCACCGAGGCCACCATCGGGGCCGCGATAGCGACCAAGCCGAGAAGGGACAGACTGACTGCAAATGACATTGTTTCTCCCTTCTCCTACACGCCGACGACCACGAAGACAAACGCCAGAACGGCGATGCCCACGACGGCCCAGGTCTGATTGCCAAGCACCTTAAAACGCGAACGCGAGCAGGAGTTCTCGATCACGCCGCACACGACAAAGTCAATCAGGCACTTCACTAGGAAGATGACGGCGCCCAGAACAGCGGCGGCGCCCACGGTCGCGGGCTCGCCCCAGGGGACAAAAATCGCGCAGAACCAGGCGACGACCAGGACCTGCTTCATGGACATGGCGAGCTTGGCCATGGCGAGCGACGGGCCGGAAAGCTCGGCGAGCGGACCCTCCTGGAGCTCCTGCTCGGCCTCGGCCTGGTCAAACGGCAGCTTGCCGAGCTCCATGTAGCAGGCGATCGCAAAGGCGATGCCGGCGAGGATCACGGCGACCGGTGCGTCGATGGCACCCGTCATGATGTGCTGACCCATGGTGGCGATGTCGGTGGAACCGCACACCAGGGCAGCGGCAAACAGCGCCAGCAGCATGGACGGCTCGATGAGCACGCTCATGAGCAGCTCGCGGACGCCGCCGATACCGGCGTAGGCGTTGGACGAATCCACACCGCAGAGGGCGAAGAAGAAGCGGGCGAGCGCCAGGCTGTACATGATGGTGATGGCGTCACCAAAGACCGGGATGGGGCTTTGCGCCGTAAAGAGCGGCAGGCCCATCGCGAGCATAAAGGCGACGGCGAAGAACAGCGGCGGCATAATGCGCAGCGCAAAGCTCGCGTCCTCGCTCTGGGACTCGGGGCGCGCAAAGAGCTTGGCCAGGTCGCGGTAGTCCTGCATGATGCTGGGGCCGCGGCGGTTGTGCATCTTGGCGCGGATCACGCGGCCGAGACCGGAGAAGAACGGCGCGACGGCCATAACGACCACGCCCTGCAGAACGGCAAGTACGATGTTGTTCATGCTCTCCCCTCCTTAACCCATTTGCACGGCGAGCACGAGGAACACCACGAGTGCCGCGACGATGTAGCAGATATAGATGCTGTAGTTGCCGCCCTCGAGCTTAGTCGCGAGGTCGGCGAGCTTCTCGACACCCTTATGCGGGGCATCGACGAGAACCTTGTCGGGTACGGGCTCCACAGCCTCGGCCACACCGGTGAGCTTCTGGAAGAAGTGCGCGATGGACCAGCAGACGGCCGTGCAGCGGTCACGCAGCGTGTAGAGCGGCTGCATAAACCAGGACACCTCGGAGGCAAAGGTCGTGGCCACGACGGGCATATGCTCGTTGGGAGCATAGCCGCATGCCCACGGCTGGGACTTCTGCACCTTGCCGACGGTCTTGAGCTTGCGATAACCGCAGGCAAGGCCGACAAGTACCACGAGCGCAATGGCGATCGCGGGCGTGGAGGTGGCAGCGCCTGAGTACTGGTTCATGAGCTCCATGCCCTCGGCGGCAAACACGCCACCGTAAGGATGCAGCACGGACGCGGCGACATCGACCAGCACGGGCGCGATCACGGGAGCGCCAATGCCCAGCACGACGCAGATGGCCGCGAGCAGGCCCTGCGCAAACACCATGGGGGCGGGAACCTCCTTGGCATTGGCCGCGGCCTCGGAGCGAGGCGCGGAGGCAAAGGAGACGCCATAGGCCTTGACAAAGCACGTGACAGCCAGCGCGCCGGTAATGGCAAGTGCGAGGGCAGCGAACACGGCCACGATCATGACGGCCTTGTCGCCCTGCATGGCGGCGTTGAACAGCGACTGGTAGGTAAACCACTCGGACACAAAGCCGTTGAAGGGCGGGATGGCCGAGATGGCAAGGGCACCGATGAGGAAGCAGACGGCCGTGACCGGCATACGGCGGAACAGGCCGCCCATCTTCTCCATGTTGCGCGTACCCGTGGCATAGAGCAGGGAGCCCGCGCCGAGGAACAGCTCGCCCTTGAACATGGCGTGGTTGAGCGTGTGGTAGAGGGCGGCCATGAGCGCGATCGTCGCGATGACGTCGTTGCCCAGGGCGTGCGCCGTCATGGACGCGCCGACACCGAGCAAGATGATGCCGATGTTCTCGACGGAGTGGTAGGCCAGCAGGCGCTTAATGTCGTGCTCGTGGAGGGCGTAGACGACGCCCAGGACCGACGAGATGGATCCGAAGACCAGGACCATGAGGCCCCACCAGAGCTGGACGCCCGAACCCGCGAGCAGGTCGAGACCGACCTTGAGGATTCCCAGGATGCCGATCTTGATCATGCCGCCGGACATGAGGGCGGACACGTTGGACGGCGCCTCGGGGTGCGCCTGGGGCAGCCAGGAGTGCAGCGGGATGATACCGGCCTTTGCGCCGAATCCGAAGAACGCGAGGACGAAGCACGCGGAGGAGACGGCGGGTCCAAAGTCATGCGTACGGAAATCACTGAAGCTGAAGGAACCGCCCACGCCGTTGGTCATGAGCAGGAAGCTCGCCATGATAAGGACAAAGCCCACGTGCGCGATGACGAAGTAGAGCCAACCGCCCCTAATGGAGTTCTTGTTCTCCTCGATAACGACAAGGAAGTAGCTCGTAAGGGACATGAGCTCAAAGGCGACCAGGAACCAGAACACGTTGTCGGCGGTGATGACGAGCATCATCGAGGCGACGAAGGTGTTCATGAAGAAACCGGCGCGCCCGACCTTGCCCGGGTACTCATCGAAGTAGGACAGACCGTAGATGAAGCCCGCAAAGGCGAGGATTGAGATGAGGACCACGATCAGGCCCGCAAGGCCGTTGAGCAAGAGCTCGAGACGGGCGAACGGGAAAAAGAAGACCGTGTTGAGGGACGAAACGTCGCCAAGCACGGCCTCGAGGCCCGCGATGAACGACAGCACGGCCGCGACGGCGCCGATCAGGCAGCCGGCGGTCTTGGCGGCGTTATCGGCCTTGATCAGCAGAACCGAGGCGAGCGCACCGATGCACGAGACGGCAAGCGATGCGATAAACAGCGTCATGCTATCCATTGTTTACGCTCCCTTCTGCTTTCTCGGACAGGCCCTGGGCCACAGCGGTAACGTCGACGACTGGACCGTTTTCGATCGAGCGCAGGCGCTTGGCCTCGTCGAACTCGCGATCGGCCGCGCCGCCCATGACGGTCAGCGCCTTGGTGGGGCACGCCGCCACACAATGCGGGCCGTCCGGATCGAAGGCACACAGGTCGCACTTGACGGCGCAGGTGTACTGGCCAGGAGCCCACGTAAGCAGGCTGCTCAGGGACTTAGGATACGAAGGCGTCGGGTCGCACATGCCTGCGACACCGGCGATAGACGTGCCATCGGGATGGATGGCTCCGAAGGGGCACGCGATGGCGCACAGCCTGCACCCGATGCACTCCTGCTCCTTGACGTGGATGCGATCGCCATCGTGCTCGATGGCATTCACCGGGCAAACCTCGGCGCAGGGAGCACCCTCGCAATGGTGGCAGGCAAGGGCGGCCGAAATACCGCCGGTCTTCACGAGCGCCAGGCGCGGCGTATCCTGAAGACCCTGCATCCGGTGGGCGTCGGCACAGGCGGACTGGCATGTTCCGCAGCCGATGCACCTCTCCGGGTTGATGTCGATGAAGCGGTTCATCCCCACTTCCTTTCAAAATAACGGGCCGGGCTCCCGAACGTACGGGACGCCCGGCCCAAAAAGCCAACGAGAACGGGACTACACGATTTGATTCACGTGCGTCTCGTCGTCGAACTTGGCGGCGCCAGGCTCAACGTCCTGGGGAGCGGCGGCGTCCACCAGAGCCTGCTTGAGCTCGGTGTACTGACGCTCCACCTCGCCCTCTGCCCAGACCTGGTCGGCGATAGCGTCGACCTGGCAGGCGGAGAACTTGTCCTCGGGCGTATGCGAGACCGGGTCGACCTTGTGCATGGTCAGCTCGTTGCACTTGCCGATCCACCACTGGTAGGTCATGTAGACCGTGCCCTTGTTGATGCGATCGCTCACGTCGGCGCGGCTGTATACCTGGCCGCGGCGGCTGTGGATCGAGACGATGTCGCCGTTCTTGATACCGCGCGCCTGGGCGTCCGCGGGATTCATGCGAACAAAGCCGGGCTCGTCGGCAAGCAGCGCCAGCGTCTTGCAGTTGCCGGTCATCGAGCGACAGCTGTAGTGGCCGACCTCGCGGACGGTGCACAGGATGAGCGGGTACTCATCGTCGGGAAGCTCGGAGGGCGCCTCCCAATCGTGTGCCATCAGGTTGGCGCGGCCGTCCTTGGTGGTGAACTTGCCACCAGCGAACATGTCGGGCGTACCGTGGTCGTTCACATCGGTGCTCTTGACGGGCCACTGGGCGTAGCCGCCCTCGGGAGCCATCTTCTCGTAGGTCGCGCCCACAAAGTTGGGGCACAGGCTAATGCACTCGTTCCAGATCTGCTCGGTGTTGTCGTAGTGCATGGGGTAGCCCATACGCGTAGACAGGTCCGCGAAGATCTCCCAGTCGTGACGGCACTCGCCCTTGGGCGGAACGGCCGCGTCAAAGTGCTGGAAGCTACGGTCGGATGCGGTAAAGACACCCTCGTGCTCGCCCCAAGAGGTGGCAGGTAGGATGACGTCGGCGAGCATGGTCGTCTGCGTCATAAAGATGTCCTGGCAAATGAACAGATCCAGCTCGGAGAGCGTCTTGCGCATACCGGCCGAATCGGGCTCGGTCTGCACCGGGTCCTCGCCGTAGTTGTAGAAGCAGTGCACCTTGCCCTCGTCGACCAGGTGGCCCAGGTCGGTGAGCTTGTAGCCCTCCTCGAGCGGGAGCTTTTCCTCGGGCACGCCCCAAGCCTTTGCAAACTTGGCGCGCACGGCGGGGTCGGTGACCTTTTGGTAGCCAGGGTACAGGTTAGGCAGCATGCCCATATCGCAGGAGCCCTGGACGTTGTTCTGACCGCGCACGGGCGCGAGGCCGGAATTGGGTTTGCCGATCTGGCCGGCAACGCAGGCGATGGAGGCGATGGTGTGCACCGTCTTCAGGTTCTGCTTCTGCTGGCATACGCCCATGCCCCAGCCAATGATGGCAGAAGGCTTCGCCGTGGCATACATCTCGGCAGCTTGGTGGATCAACGCGGGCTCGACACCCGTGATGTCCTGTACGGATTCGGGAGTGTAGTTCTTGATGGTCTCCCACCACTCGTCAAAGCCGTTCGTGTGCTCGGCGACGAATTCCTTGTCGTAGAGGCCATCGTTGACCAGACAGTTGGCAAAGGCGTTGAGGAACGCAACGTTGCAACCGTTCTTGATCGGAAGGTAAAGATCGGCGATACGCGCGGTTTCGATATGGCGCGGGTCGGCGACGATGATCTTGCAACCCTTTTCTTTGGCTCGCACGATACGCCTTGCGACGATGGGGTGCGAATCGGCAGGGTTATAGCCGAAGAGGAAAATGCAGCCCGCATCCTCCATACCGGGGATGGAGCATGACATGCAACCTGAACCAACCGTGTCCATCAGACCGAGGACAGTAGGGCCGTGTCAAGTACGGGCGCAGTTGTCCACGCTGTGGGTGCCGATGCACGCACGCGTAAACTTCTGCATGACGTAGTTCGCCTCATTGCCGCCGCCTCGCGAAGAGCCGGTAGTCATGACAGCGTTAGGACCATATTCGTCAATTATGGCCTGCATCTTAGATGCGGTGAAATCCAGTGCCTCGTCCCAGCTTACGCGCTCAAGATCCGCGCCCTTGGTGCGGCGGATCATCGGGTGCAGTACGCGAGGAGTCAAGATCTTGGTGTCGTTGATGAAGTCGTAGCCGCTCATGCCCTTAAGGCACAGCTCGCCCTGATTGGTGATGCCGTTGAGCGGTTCGGTACCCACAACCTGGCCGTTTTGGACCAAGAGGTTAAACTGGCAACCGGCGCCGCAGTACGGGCAGATCACTTTATGCTTCTCCATGACACCCTCCTTCCTTTCTCTGCTACCGAATACTCGGTACTTATTTGACAATCATTGGGCCTGTCGCCCGACGCTTACGCCTCGTTTTCGATGGTGGCGCGGGCACGCTCGGCAGTCAGTTCTGCCAGACGCTCCTCGTCTACCAGGGTGAGGCCCTTGGTCGGACACGCCTCGGCACACGCCGGACCGCCGGGACGGTCCACGCACAGGTCGCACTTGAGCACGAAGCTCTTAGTCTGCGAACCCACGCGCACGTCGCCCATCAAGACGGGGACCTGCGTGGTCGCCACGCTCACGGCGCCAAAGGGGCATGCCATGACGCAGCTCTTGCAACCGATGCAGTTGTCCTCGTTGACGCCGATGCGATGGTTCTTTGGATCAAAGAACAAGGCGCCCGTGGGGCAGGCCTTGTCGCACGGAGCGTCCTCGCAGTGGTGACATGCCACCGGCGCGGAAATCTCGTAGGTGCGCGTTACGCGCAAGCGAGGTGCGGCGATGTTGCCGGGAATATCGTGTGCCTCGATACACGCCGCCATGCAGGTTTGACACCCAATGCAGCGTGAAGAATCAGCCACGACTCGTTTATTGCCCATGTTGTTCACTCCCTCCTGAATCCCTTGCCGAAGAGACCCTGTCGACATTGACCCAAGCCGCCCGTGGCCTGGCATCGACGAATCGAATGCATGCGGCGAAACATGCACTCGGTAGAGTTTCTCCAACGATATACAGGTTAAATATACGCAGTTGCAGGGGGCAAACTTGAGCATAGGCCCTGCAATACGGGTGTATTGCAGGGGTTTTGGCAGGTTGGAATTATTCTCTAGAAGCTATAAAGGTGAGTGTATTACATGCGTACATCCAAGGGAGATTTCACGCTCGCTTATAAAGGACGTAATACGTTTGTGATAAATTTCGCGCTCATTAACTTGAGTGCAATAAAGTAGTGGTTATAAGATTAGCTATTAATATCCGATGCTGTATTTGACCATTCATATTGCACGCTCATTAAGGGGGGCCAGTGATGTCATCGACTCAAAAAAGAGCCATCCTGCAGGTGCGCATTCGCGAGGAAGACAAGCAGCATGCCGAGCATCTCTACGACGCCATGGGCACATCGCTCGCCGAGGCCGTCCGCCTATTTGTCGCGCAAAGCATTTTGATGCGCAAGCTTCCCTTTCAGCCAGTCGCCGTGCGCTCAAAGGACGGCACCGCCGCCTATGGATCGCTCAAAGCATATGGTGACCCCAATCGCCGCGCCGAGGAGCGCAATGCCTGGATTGAATACCTTGCCACGGAAAGCGACGATTCGATTTTGGGTCCCGAGGAAGTAGATATCCATGAGTAGCACCATCATCGACGAGACCGTCATCCTACGCTACCTGCTTGACGACGACGAAGTCCTGTCACCTCGCGCCGCCAAGGTCATCGCCACACGCACCGCTCGCGTCTACCCCGAAATTATCACGCGCGTCGTGGTCACGCTGCGCGACGTCTATAAGGTTCCCCGCGTTGAGATTGCCGCGGCCATGAGAAGGCTGCTCGATGACGTCATGGTCGACGAGCCCACCGTTGTCGCCCTTGCCGTCAAACTCTTTGGCAAGACTCATATGGACTTTACTGACTGTCTGCTTGCCGCCCGTACCGCCATCTACAACGATGATGTCGTGAGCTTTGGCAAGCCCATCATCCAAGGCATGATCGATTACCGCCGCCAGCGCCAAACCGCTGCCGACGCCCGCGACCGCGCCGCCGAATCCCGCAGCCGCAGCACCGACTCCACTATCGACAAGCTCCGCCACCGCCCCCGCAGCTAACCCCATCCCCTCCTAAGTTACGGTGAAATACGGACTGTTTCATGCCTTTAAAGGCCTCAACAGTCCGTATTTCACCGCAACTTATTGAAGGTGGACCGCGAACGATTTCGCTATCGGAATTCGGCGTAGGGTTTTGTTGTCGGAATGCCGTAACCGCGCATCATGGCACCGAACGATTCTACGTCGTAGGTGTCCGAGAGTTTGAAATGAATGACGTTGTGGCCCATGGCGCGAAGGTTCGCGTCGCGCATGAGGGCCGCTCGATACGTTTTTGCCGCCGCCTGCTCTGGATCATTTTGAGCTTCGTCTTCAAACTTGCCTAGCCCATGCAGCTCTGCCAGCGTCCATGAGCCGCCTGGCATCTGCCAGCCATAATCTGCTAGATAATAGCCAGCGTTTCCCGGTCGCGTTATCTCAACTTGAAGCTCGGGCGCGGCAATCCCAGCGAGAATCATCGCTGCTCTCGCCTCAGACTCGCCGCCATTGTCTGACCTGCCGTCCATATACTCAAAAACGTCAAAAGCACGCGCGATGCCATGCAACCCTCGGCAATTTGCCTGGGCATATGCTCGCAGTTCTTCGCGTTCGACATCGTACTCACGGGCCAAGCCATCGACATAGCCCAGCGCATAGCGAAAGGCGCTCGTTCGAGCGATATCAACAACCGTTCGACACGGATCCGTCAGTGTAAACAGACCTAGCCGCCACACTTCGCCCGCCCGCCAGCGCTTGTATTCAACGAACTCATACGTATCACGCCTTGTAGACCGTGGCAGCAGTACTTGCACTTTATCCAGAAGCGTATACGCCGAGCCGATGCCGTAGAGCAGCGCTGCCGTCGATCCGCAAAAAACAGCATCCGGTTCAACGACCGCAATAGCGGATGCCAGCTGAAAGATGCGATCTTCAACCCCAAGATTATTCCAATAGACCGGATCCGCGTACACATGGTTGTAAAGACGAAGCATGAGCTCTTCCTGCATAAGCTCGCGCGCACGGCGTTCATCCCAAGGATCAATTGTTATAAGCAGCTGTCCATCTTGATGAATTCCAACGGCCGAGAATAGCATTCTTGCATATGACTGCGGAAAATGTTTGCCTTTATCGAGCATGGCCAACCCCATAACCATCACGGCGGAGAGAATACCATTACGCTATCGCATGCTTCCGTCCGCAGGCCTTGCCAAAAGCTGACCAAAAGCTTGACGCCGCAGGTCAGAGCTTCAAAAAATAATTCCACTCTCGGTAGACGGTCGCTACGACCCTCCCAACGGCATCAAAATCCAACCTTACAAATAGTTGCGGTGAAATACGGACTACATGGGCCATAAAAGCCGGAAAAGGGGGTGCGGACAGAAAGTTGGACCGCGGGGCGGTCCGGACTGTGGAGTGGGTATGATGAATTGGACACCTAGTTAAGAGCGAAAGATGTTCAAGATGACCCAAAGAAGAAAGCGATACGACAGGCAGTTCAAGGTCTCGGCGGCAAAGGTGGTCCTGTCCGGGGAAATGACGGTCAAAGGCCTATCGGAGGAACTCGGCATAAAGGATTCGACGCTGAGAAGATGGGCCCGCGAATACGAGGAGATGGGAGACGGCGCGTTCCCCGGAAACGGCTCCCCGAAGATCAACAAGGACTACGAGATCGTGAAGCTCAAGAAGAAGGTCGAGGAGCTCGAGCGCGAGAACGAGATACTAAAAAATTTCCGGGCCTTCTTGAGTCAAGACCATGCGTGAGGTTCGAGTTCCTCAAAGAGCATAGGGGCGAGATCGGCCCCATCAAGAAGGCATGCGTGCTGATGAAAGTCTCGAAATCCGGTTTCTACGAGTATCTCGGCCGGAAGAAGTCCGACGCCCAGATAGAGCGGGAGGCGATCGAAGGTTTCGTCGTCGAGGCCTTCGAGCGGCACAAGGGCCGTTACGGCTACCGGCGCATCAACCGCGAACTGCGAAAAAGCGGCATCGTCGTGAGCGAGAAGCGCGTGCTCCGCATCATGCAGAAGCTCGGACTTGCCGGAAAGGGCGCGACCCGAAAACACCGCATCCAGAAGAAGGTCGAGCCGGGAGACCCTCGGTTGAACCTGGTAGAGCGCGCTTTCACCGTGGGCGAGCGCAACAGGCTTTGGGTGGGCGACATCACCTACATACCCACAAGAGAAGGTTGGCTCTATCTCGCAGCCGTGATAGACGCCTTCTCCCGCAAGGTCGTGGGCTGGTCAATGTCCGAGCGCATCACCGAGAAGGTCGCGATCGACGCGATGGAGCAGGCGGTCGGCAGGGAGGGCCCGCCAGATGACGGCAGCCTCGTCTTCCATGACGATCAGGGCGCGCAGTACACCTCCCGTTCCTTCCAGCGATGTCTGGACTCGCATGGCATAGTCCAGTCGGTATCAAGGCCCGGCACGCCGCTGGACAACGCGGTGGCCGAGTCGTTCTTCAAGACGCTGAAAAGGGAATTGGTGAAAGAGAGGAGCTATGGGACAAGGGACGAGGCCAAGCAGGACATCTTCAAGTACATAGAGCTCTATTACAATAGGGTGCGCATGCATTCCACCCTGGGCTACATGTCTCCAGTGGAATACGAGCGGCAATACGCTTGAGGATCCTTAAAAGAAAGTCCAGTTTATCCTTCCCACTCCAATGGATACGCCTAGGCGCGGTCCAAGAAATCGTCCGCACCCCCAAACAGTCCGTATTTCACCGCAACTTAGGAGGGGATGTGGGGTCTCCGTCATGTATACGAAAATGGCTCTGGTCCCAAAAGGAGCCAGAGCCGTTCGTCTATCTTATGGAGCGGGCGACGGGAATCGAACCCGCGTCATCAGCTTGGAAGGCTGGGGTTCTACCATTGAACTACGCCCGCAAGATATGGTCGGGACGACAGGATTTGAACCTGCGACATCCTGCTCCCAAAGCAGGCGCGCTACCAAACTGCGCCACGTCCCGAAGGTGTTGAGCAGCTAAGGTCTAAACCTTGCGTGTCCCAAAGCGAAGGAAATTATAGGGGAGACTCCCCGCCTGTGCAAGCATTGATGCCTTAGCTCCTCGAATGTGCAACAAAATGACTATGGAGCAGACCGATCACAAACGCCACCACAGCGACCGGCGCCCACGTGGCTCCAATGTCCGCCAGCGGCAGCACATCAAACGGCAGCCACGCGCCCGCAAAGAACGCATCGCGGACCGAGGTGATTACACTCTGCACGGCAACCACGCCGCCGACCCAGACCCACACCTGCGGATGAGCGTCGCAAAAGCCGTGCACCAGGCCCATAAGCACCAGCACAATGGCGACGGGATACAAAGCGTTGAGCATGGGCACCGAGAACATAAGGATCACATCGAGGCCCACGTTGGAGAGCACGCACGAAAACGCCGCGAACACAAAGGCGAGGATCGCGAAGGGGCGGCGCATGGCCTCCTCGGAAGCCTCCGCTCCCCCTTCAACCACATACGTCTCGCAGAAGTAGCGCGAGCAGCAGCTGATGAGGCCGATGCACACGTTCATGCAGGCGAGGAAGAAGATGGCGAAGACCACGACTGTGCCGGCAAGGCCAAAGTGCATGGAGGCAGAGCGGGCAAGGATGGCGGCGCCGTTGGTGGCGTCGGGCATAAGCGTGCCGAGTTGCATTCCGGCAAGCGCCAGGCCGCAGTAGATGATGGCCATGAGCACGCCGGCGATCACACCCGAACGCGAGATCTCGAAGGCCACGCGCCTATCGTCGGTAACGCCCAACTCGTGGATGGTCTCGGCGATGATGATGCCGAAGGCGAGCGACGCGAGCAGGTCCATGGTCTGATAGCCAGTCAAAAAGCCCTGCACGGCGGCGCCTGCATCGTAGGGAGCCTGAGGCGCGGCAGCCGGTCCCAGTGGCGAGACCACGGCGGCACCCACGACCAACACGATGAGCGCAATGAGCGCGGGGCCCGTAATGCGGCCGAGCACGCGCGTGATGACACCCGGGCGCAGCGTGAGAGCAAACGCGACGACAAAGAAGCCAACGGCAAACACCAGGCGAGCCGTGCCGAGCGAAACACCCTCGGGCAGCAGCGGCACCAGCATTTCGAACGCCGTAGAGCTTGTGCGAGGAATGGCCAGGCACGGACCGATGGCCAGATAGACCGCCGCAACGAAGAATTCACCAAACTTGGGATGCACGCGGCCGGCCAGCTCGCGGGCCGTGCCGGCGAGCGCGACGGCGATAAATCCCATGACGGGCAAACCGATAGCGGCAATCAGAAAGCCGAACATGGCGACCGGCGTGGCTGAACCTGCTTGCAGCGCCAGCAGCGGCGGAATGATAAGGTTGCCGGCGCCAAAGAGCATCGAGAACAGGGCGATGCCGACGGTAACGACATGGTCGGAGCGCAGACCACGCGAGGCGGATGAGGCCATAGACACACCTTTCGGGTCGAAACAAAAACGGGACGGGCAAAAGACCCGTCCCGCAAGTATATACGCTCTAGCAGGCTAAATCGCGCAAAGCGTCAATCGCGGTGTCGACTTCCTCGTCCGTGTTGAAATACCCAAACGAGAAGCGAACGACACCCTGACGCTCGGTCCCCAGCGCACGGTGCATGAGCGGGGCGCAATGGGCGCCGGGGCGCGTCGCAATCCCCCACCCTTGCATGAGTGCATCCGAGATCTCGGCAGAGTCGATATCGCCCACGTTGAGCGAGACGATCGCCGAGCGCGTCGGTTGGCCAAAGGCACCATAGAGCTTAATCCCCGGAATCTCGCGCACACCGGCAAGGAAGCGATCCGCCAGTGCTCGCTCATGCGCCGCAATCGCCTCGACCCCACCCTGGGCCTCGATAAAGTCGAGACCAGCGGAAAGGCCCGCGATGCCATGGCCGTTGAGCGTACCCGCCTCAAGGCGCGTGGGCCACTCAAGCGGCTGCAGCGCATCGAAGCTGTGCACGCCCGTGCCGCCCATGGCCCACGGAGCCACGTCAATGCCCTCCGCCACGGCCAGGCCGCCAGTGCCTTGGGGTCCCATGAGCCCCTTGTGGCCGGTAAAGCACACCACGTCGAGCCCCATGGCCTGCATATCGATATGCATCGCGCCGGCAGACTGCGAGGCATCAACAATCACAAGCGCACCGGCCGCATGCGCGATGGCAGCCACGCGCGCAATGTCGACCGCGTTGCCGGTCACATTGGAGGCGTGCGTCACCACCACAGCACGCGTACCGGGCGTGACTAGCCGCTCGAGCTCGTCGTAGTCGAGCACGCCGTTCGCGTCACAGCCCGCATGTTCAACGGTCACACCCCGCTCTACCGCCAGACGGTTGAGCGGACGCAGCACGGAGTTATGCTCGAGCACCGTCGTGACCACACGGTCGCCGGGGCGCACCACGCCATTGATGACGGTGTTGAGCGCCGCCGTGGAGTTGGGCGTAAAGCACACATGGTCCGCCCTCGGGCAACCCAAAAGGCGCGCGAGCTTGGCACGGCAGCCATGAATCGTACGAGCGGCATCGAGGGCACCCGACGTGGCGCCGCGCCCGGCATTGCCGAGAGAACACATCGCCTGCGTCACGGCATCGATGACCGTCTGCGGCTTGTGCATGGTCGTCGCCGCGTTATCCAGGTAGATCATCGCACGACCTCCCACATATCGATCACGGTATAGCCCTCGGTAGGAACGCCCGCCGCGGTAAGCTCGCTGCGCAGCAGCTCCTCATCGGCAGGCAACGCCTTCCACGCCAGACCGCAGCCGGCAGCGACCTCCCCGGGCACGGGAATCGTTCGCCCGGGAAGGCCGCGCTCGATGCATAAGGTCTCGCACCCCATGGCGGCCGCCGTGGTAGGAAACGTGATAACAAGCGCCGGGCGCTTCTCCCTCATGGCACCTCCAACCAATACGCTACGGGCGCACGACGCGCACGGCCTGCTCCATCTTCTCCACGATCACGTACATGTTGGTGACCTCGCCCACCGCGAGCTGGTCCTTAATGCCAAAGTGATCGAGGCAGGTGCCGCAAGTAAGGATCTCGACGCCTTGCTCGGCCAGACCCTTCAGGTCATCGAGCACCGGCGAGCCCTCGACGGTGAGCTTGGCGCCGCCGTTGTAAAACAGCATGGTCGCGGGCAGCTCCTCCTGCTGCGTCACAGCAAAAATAAACGCCTTCATGAGCTTGTGGCCCAGCTCGTCGTCTCCGCGGCCCATGCAGTCGGTGTAGACGGAAATGACGAGCTTGCCCTTGCCGGCGCTGGCATCACAGAAGGCAGCGCCATCCTGCGCGGGATCAGCCACGGCCACGGCGCCAGAGGTCGCCACGGTCACGTGCCACTCGGCGTCAGAAACCTTCTCGACCGAGGCCGTGCAGCCCTTCTCCTGCGCCATCTTGGAGATGTTCTTGACGGCGGTCTCGTTATCGACCGAGGTCACGACAACGCCCTCGCCATCGAGCTGCTTCAGGGCTTTAAGCGTCTTGACGACGGGCAGCGGGCAGGCATCGCCCATGGCATTGACTTCAATCTTGGTAGACATAGTTTTTCCTTTCGAATAAATCGTTTTAGAACGGTACATAACTCAATAAACGTGTCGTTAACGGACAACGCGGACGGCAGGACCGCCCAGCTCCGCCTCGCACACGCGCCCGACAACGGCCGCGATGCGCCCCTCGGCATGCAGTCGGCGCGCAAGCTCATCCACATCGGCAGCAGGTGCCGCGATAAGCAAACCACCCGAAGTCTGCGGATCGTACAGCGCATCCAACATGCCCGGCTCCAGGTCATCGTCAGCCGTCACGCGCGGGCCAAAAAAGTCCTGGTTGCGGTAGGAGCCCGCGGGGATAATGCCCAGACGCGCCATGTCGAGCACCTGGTCAAAGAGCGGCACCGCCCCCGACGCAAGTTCAATCTGCACGCCCGAGCCCTCGGCCATCTCGCACGCATGCCCGATCAGGCCAAAGCCCGTGATGTCGGTGCAGCCGTGAAGCTCGAGTCCCTCGGTCAGGCGAATCGGGGCCTCGTTGAGGGTGCGCATCGAGTCAAACATGGCTGCGGCCTCGTCCTGCTCGACGAGCTCGCCCTTAATGGCCGTGGTGATGATGCCCGAGCCGATCGCCTTAGTCAGTAGCAGGACATCGCCTACGCACGCGCCGCTGTTGGCGAGCATGCGGTCGAGCGCGACAAAACCGCTCACGGACAGGCCATACTTGGGCTCGTCGTCGTTGATGGTGTGGCCGCCCGCGATGGAGCAACCCGCCTCGACGCACTTGTCGGCGCCGCCCGCCAGAATCTGACTGGCAACCTCAACGCCCAGACAGCTCGGGATGCACAGCAAGTTCATGGCATGGCTCGGCCGCCCGCCCATGGCGTAGATGTCCGACAGTGAGTTTGCCGCGGCAATCTGGCCAAACAGAAACGGGTCGTCGACCATCGGCGGAAAGAAGTCGATGGACTGCACGAGCCCCAGGTTCTCCCCTACGCGAAAGACGCTCGCATCGTCGGAGGTATCGAACCCCACGAGCAGGTTGTCGTTATGCACATTGGGCAAGTCGCCCAGGACCTGGGCGAGGGCTCCGGGAGCCAGCTTAGCGGCTCAACCGCTCGCGGCAGTCATAGACGTGAGCTTAATCTGATCGTCAGCCATACGAACCCCCTTCCAACAAATCAACGACTTTAAGTATACGCCCCAGGCACGCTTCCCAAGAGACCGCCGACGGCTCGAACGTCGAAGACGGAGCCGCAAGCGCCTGCGCGATAGCATCTGCCAGCGCGCGCTCAAACAGCGAAAGGTCGGCCGCCACGGGCGTGTCGACATCCGTCATACGCGGCGACGCCACCCACGTCACGGGAGCACCGGGAAGCATCGCCTCCATCCAGGGACGAACGCCGGGCAAATCGGTCGCCACAACTTTGCAGCCGCACGCGAGGGCCTCGATCGTCACGAGCGGCAGGACTTCGTAAAACGAAGGCAGCACAAAGACGTCGGAACTGCGGTAGGCACGCACGAGTTCATCGCTATCCAGGCGCCCCGCCAGCGTCACCGGCACATCCGAGGCCGCGGCCAAGCGCTCGATACGCGCGTACTCGGCATCGTCCCCGCGGCCGCCCACAAGTACCAAGCCAGATGGGCGAACGTCATCGTCAATCGGCAATGACACGGCTCGAACCAGCGACTCGACGCCCTTTTTAAAGCAAATCTTGCCCACGTACGCAAGCGATCCCGGCTGCCTCGCCACGCTTGCGTCGCGGCAGAAGACGCGATGGTCGTAGCCCGTCCCAATCACGTGAATGCGATCGGCAT
Organism: uncultured Collinsella sp.; assembly: GCA_902466855.1. Classification (GTDB taxonomy): domain Bacteria; phylum Actinomycetota; class Coriobacteriia; order Coriobacteriales; family Coriobacteriaceae; genus Collinsella. The sequence goes on from CABQSP010000004.1 coordinate 44,422, forward strand.
CGACGCCGCACACCAGGCCAATCTGCTCAGCCTGCTCAGCATGGAGCGCAAAGACGGCATCGAGCCGACGAACCGCACGTACGATGCGATCGCGCTCGAGCGCATGCGAACGCAGCTGGCGCAGGTCGGTCGAATGGCACACGGCAACAACCGGCACGCCCCGGACGCACTCGCGCGCCAATGCGGTCACCAAATACAGGTGATGGCAGAGCACCAGATCGGGCCGAAACTCAGCCACCGCCCGATCGATTGCAGCAGCAAATGCCCGCTCAAATGCCTTGAGCATCGAAGGCGTCAGGTCACGATAGCGTGTGGAGGGATAGGGCATGACATCGGACATACCGCAGATGGGAAACGGCAGCTCGGGCGACTCGAACGGCACGGTAAACACGGCAGCACGCCGGTCCAGCTCGCCTTGGGTATCACCCGGTGCCGCGCCGCAAAGCACGGCGGCGCGATGCCCCGTCTCGATCTGCTCGCGCACAAGCGCGGCAAGGTAGGTGCCGCTGCCGGTGCTATCTGGTTTTTGTGCCGAGATGTTGAGGATGCGCATCGACAGGGCCCCTTAAACCAGCGCCCGCGCGCGGACAGCCGCGCCGATCGCCCCGGCAAAGCGAGCCTGGGGCGAGGTGGTCACCGGCGACCCCAGTAGCTCGCCCAACCGCTCCACCACGTAGGCGTTCTCGCAGAGGCCACCGGTCAGGTAGTACGGGGCGCCCGCAGCCTGCCCGGCCATGGTCGCCACGCGCGAGACCACGCTGTCGATCACGCCACGAGCAATGTTCTCGCGCGGCTCACCGCGACCGATCAGGCTGATGACCTCGCTTTCGGCAAAGACCGTGCACATGCTGGATATCTTGGTGGGCTCGCCGGAACGCGCCAGGTCGGCCATCTGCTGCTGGGAAATGCCTAGGCGGTCGGCCATGATCTCCAAAAAGCGCCCCGTGCCGGCGGCGCACTTGTCGTTCATGGCAAACTTGGCCACGCGGCCACTTTTAAGCTGAATGACCTTGGTGTCCTGACCGCCCACGTCGATCACGGTGCCGTGGTTGCCAAACAGGCGCACGGCACCGGTACCGTGACAGGTGATCTCAGTCACGACCTTGTGCGCATAGGGCACGGCGACACGGCCGTAGCCAGTCGCGATCACGCGAACGTCGTCGGCTGTCACGTCATAGCCGGCCGCTACCAGTGCCTCGCGCAGCCGCTCGGAAGCATCGACCGAGGAGAACCCGGTTGGTTGCACGCACGTCCACGCCACCGAACCCTCCCCGTCGACCACAGCGGCCTTAGCCGCCGTAGACCCGATATCGATCCCGATCCCTATCATGGCTCTCTCCCAATCTAAATATCAAAGGTAGCGGCGCGTTCAGGCGCCTTAGCTCTAGGTTTCTCAGGTGCCGGAGATTGCCCCGAAAGAGGAGCGCAGCGTACTTTGGGTACGCAAGCGACGGTTTGAGGGGCAAGATCCGGTGCCTGAGGAAGCTAGAGGGTTTCGATGAAGGCGGCGATGCGGGTCTCAATCTGACCCATGTCGCCGTTGCTGTAGTCGGTCTCGATCTTCATATACGGAATACCCGCACCCTCGACAGCCTCCTGCATGCGCGCACTCTCCACGTTAAAGGTGTGGCAGGCCTGGAGCACGTTTTCGACTACGCCATCGACGTGATACTTCTCGCACATGGCCAGTGTGTTTTCCATACGACCGTCGTTGGGCGTCATGACCGAGCAGTTGATATCCAGGTAGCGGTCGGCGATGGCGCGCAGGATGTCAGGAGCCTCCGGGTCGATCATCATGGCGGCCGTACGTTCGCCCGAGCAGTCGTCCATGCACACGACCACACCGCCGTTGGACTCGATGGTGCGACCGATCTTGTTGATTACGCCGCCCACCGGGCAGCCGGTGATCAGAATGCGCTTGGCATCCGCCGCGACCGGGCGCTCGCCCGCGTCGTAGGCCTCGCGCAGCTTGGCGACCTTTTGCTCCAGCTGCTGCGTATAGGCCTCGATATCAAAGCTAAACGTACCGGCAAACATGGTACTCATCAGGTCGACGCCGTTCATGGCCGCCGGCTGGTTGGCCTGCAGCGCAAACATGTCGAGCTGGGCTGCACGCAAGCGGTTGCGACGACGGACGGCAGCGCGCAGATCATCGTCGGTAATCGTGATGCCGTAGAAGCCCTCGAGCTCCTCCTTGAGCAGGCGGCACTCCTCGTACCAGCCCTCGCGCTCGTAGGCGCGGTCGCGGCCCTGCGGAAGATGCAGAATGTGCGTGCGCTTGAGCTCGTTTAGTAGCTCGTACATCTTCTTCTTGCCGTCGCAGGTGGTCTCGCCGATGATCATGTCGCTAAAGTACGTAAACGGGCACTTTTGCGAGTAGGCAAAGCCGTACGTCGACTTGATGAGCGGGCAGAGGTTTGCCGGCAGCACCTTCTCGGCCTCGGGAATCACCTCATCGGACGTACCGCACAGAGCGACACTTGCGGCGCCCGCGGCATCGATGATCTCGAGCGGCGTATAGCTGCACAAAAAGCCGACCAGGCGATTGCCGGCCTGTTTGTAATCCTTGACGCGAATAAACGCCGCCTTGCGCTGCTCGTTGAACTCCTCAAACGTGCGCGGCAACGGCTGTTCCTCGATATCGGCCATAGTAGTTCCCCTCTCTTGCACCGATATACCGACAATTAAACAACGAACCCATGCCATACCCAAAAGGAAGCATCCTCTAGGGAATGGCGTCGATAAGCTCCTGCGTATACGGATCGCTCGGGTGCGCGATCACGTCCTCGGCCGCGCCTTCCTCGACAAGACGACCGTGGTAGAGCACGCCAATCCGGTCGGACATATGCCGAACCACACGCATATCATGCGTGATAAACAGCAGCGCCACGCCCGTCGTGCGCTGCAGGTCGCGAAGCAAGTTGAGCACTTGGGCCTGAACGGACACGTCAAGCGCCGAGACCGGCTCGTCGCATACCACAAGGCGCGGCTCGCAAATAAGCGCCCGTGCCAGATTGAGTCGCTGACGCTGTCCACCCGAAAGGTCATGCGGATAGCGGTCATAATGCTCTGCCAGAAGACCGACCGAGGCCAGGGCCGAGAGCGCGCGCCCATGGCGCTCATCCGCATCGCGCACGCCGACGATAATCAGCGGCTCCTCCAAAATGCGGCCGACACGGTTGCGCGGGTCAAAAGCCGTAGAGCTATCCTGGAATACCAGCTTGATCTCGCGGCGAAACGGCTTGCGTTCGCGCTCCGACATCGTGGCGAGGTCGTGCCCGCGATAGACAATCGAGCCGGAATCCGCACGCTCGAGACCACAGATCAGGCGTCCAGTCGTCGACTTGCCCGATCCGGATTCGCCAACCAGGCCATAGACCTCGCCCGGCGCTATCTCAAACGACAGGTCGTCCACGGCGGTAAAGGCCTGACGCTTAAAACCTGAGCCCGGCATGGGATACGTTTTAGTCAGATGTGAAACCCTAAGCAGGGCTTCGCTATCAACAGCCATGGCACTCCCCTTTCTCGACAAGCCAGCATTTAGACCGGTCGCACGCATTTACGGCAAACAGCGGAGGCTCCTGCGCGCGGCAATGCTCGTCCGCCCGGGCGCAACGAGGCGCAAAGCGACATCCACAGGGTATTGCCGTAAGCGGCGGCACTGTGCCCGGAATATCCGCCAGCGTGTCAACTCGCTCGCCTTCGAGCGGCGGAATGCTCGCGATGAGCCCCTGGGCATAAGGGTGGCTCGGGCGCTCCATAAGGCCGCAGGCGTCGATCTCCTCTACGATTTGGCCCAGATACATGACGTGCATGCGCGAGCAGATACTCGTGACGACACCCAAATCATGGCTGATAAAAAGCACCGCCATGCCCTCAGAACTGTTGAGGTCGCGCAGGAGATCCAAAATCTGTTTTTGAGTCGTCGTGTCGAGTGCCGTGGTGGGCTCATCGGCAATCAGCAATCGCGGATGACCGGCAAGCGCCATGGCGATCATCACGCGTTGGCGCATACCGCCGCTAAAATCGCCCGGATACATGTCGAAGCGAGCCGCGGCATCTCGAATTCCCACACGCTCCAACAGCGATAGAGCCTCGTTGCGGGCATCGCGTCGGCTCACCTTACGGTGGGCCCGCACGGCCTCAATAACCTGCGCACCCACCGTCATAACGGGGTTGAGTGAGGACAACGGGTCCTGGAAGATCATGGCGATATCGCAGCCGCGCACCTCGCGCATACGCTTGAGCGGGCGTGCGAGCAGGTCCTCCCCGTCAAAGAGAATCTGGCCCTCATAGGCCATCTTCTGTTCATGCTCCAATAGGCGCATGACACTCTGGGCAAACACCGACTTACCGCAGCCGGACTCGCCGACAACACCAACGATCTCGCCGGCATCGATATGTAGGTTGAGTTTGTTGACGGCTTCCAGCGCGTTGCCATCGCGGCCCACAAACGAGATGCAGAGGTCGCGCACGTCCAAAAGATGCTGAGCCATGGGCTAGTCCTCCTTGGTCTTGGGGTCGAGGGCGTCGCGCAGGCCGTCGCCGGCAAGGTTCAGCGAAAGCACGCTCGCGATGATGGCGATAGCCGGGAAGAAGATCATCCACCAGGCTTTGCGCATCACGTTCTTGCCCGCCTGCAGAATGTTTCCCCAGCTGGCGTCGGGTGCCTTGATACCCAGGCCCAGAAACGAGAGGGCGGCCTCCGAAAGCACGGCCTCGGCAAAGACAAAGGTCGCCTGCACCAGGAAGGGTGCCATAACGTTAGGCACGATATGCAGCCACACGATGCGCGCGGTCGAGGCGCCCTGCACGCGCAGGGCCTCCACAAAGGGCTCCTCCTTGACCACCATCGCACGCGAGCGCACGATGCGCGCCATGCTGGGCGTATAGACGATGGAGAGCGCGATGATGACATTCCACACACTCGCCCCCATCATCGCCATGAGCGCGATGGCCAGCAGCACGCCCGGAATGGACATAAGGCCGTCGCAGATGCGCATGAGAATATGATCGAGCCTCTCGTTGTAGCACGCATAAGCGCCGATCACCAAGCCGAGCGCACTCGTCGCGAGCGTGACGGCAACGCCAACGCCAAGCGACACGCGCGCGCCCGCGATGACGCGGGCAAGCAGGTCGCGGCCAAAATCATCGCAGCCAAAGGGATGCGCGGGCGAAGGTGCCGAAAGTCGCAACGTCATCTCCTGCGCATTGGGATCAACCGTCCACACCAGCGGACCGACGAGCGCGATCAGTGCAATCGCCAGGAAAATGCAGCCGCCGACCACAAACCCCTTGTTGGCAAGAGCCTTCTTAACGTTTGCCATCATGCATCGCCCCATTTGCGAGCGCGCGGGTCAAAAGCGCCGCAGGCAAGGTCGACGGCCAGATTGATCACCGAATTCAACAAGGCGATGACCAGCAGCACGCCCTGAATCACCGGATAGTCGCGACGCTCGATAGAGCTCGTGACCAGCTGGCCCAAACCGGGGATGTTAAAAATGGCCTCAGTCACCACGGTGCCCGTAATCAGGGCGCCAAAAGAATAGCCGACCGAGGTGAGAATCGGCAGCGCTGCGTTGCGCAGGGCATGGGCCAGCACCACGCGAACCTCGGAGACGCCCTTGGCACGCGCCGTCTTGACGCAGTCAAGCTGCATGGCCTCGATAACGCTCGAACGGGTCATGCGCATGAGCAGGGCCGCCTGCACGCATCCAAGCGATATGGCCGGCAACGCCAGATAGCGTAAATGGCTGAACCAGCCCTTCGATAGCGGCGCATAGCCGGCCACCGGGAACACGCGCAACGTGACGGCAAACAGCCACATAAGCATGAGCGCCATCAAAAAGCCGGGTATCGCCACGCCCAAAAGAGCAACGACACGCAAGACCGCGTCGGTGCGCGACCCATGTTTGAGGGCAGCGACGACGCCGCAGGGCAGTGCAATCAACAGCGCGATGAGCTGTGCCAGAAGCGCGAGCGATAGCGTGGGGCCAAAGTGCTCGGCGATCGCCTGCGTGACGGGCTGGCGCATAAAATACGAATCGCCCAGGTCGCCGGTAAGCACGCCGCCCATCCACTCAACGTAGCGCTGCGGCAGCGGCTCGTTGAGTCCCAGACTATCGTTGACGCGCTCGATCTGGTCGGCCGAAGCCTCCATGCCGAGCATCGAAGAGGCCGGGTCACCCGGTGTGAGATAGATAATCAAAAACACGACGACCGAGATGATAAGCATCACCGGAACCATCGCGCCTATACGTTTGAGCGTGTACTTCAACATGCGAGGCGTCTATTTCCCCTCTGAACGTGGACAGGGCGTGG